>JBGTSH010000006.1:0-78186 GCA_041940405.1 Polyangiaceae bacterium | reverse complement strand
CGTCGAAGTAGGCGGGGACCGTGACGACCGCTTCGGTCACCGGCTCGCCGAGGTACTGCTCGACGATCTCTTTCATCGTCGTGAGCACCATCGCCGAGACCTCGGGCGGCGACATGGCGCGACCGCGCACGCTGACCCACGCGTCGCCGTTGGGCGCTTCCTGGAGGCGGTACGAGACGAGCTCGCGCGCCTTCTGGACCTCGCTGTCCCCGAACTTGCGGCCCATGAGGCGTTTCACCTCATAGACGGTGTGCTCCGGATTGGTGACGGCCTGGCGACGAGCCACCTGGCCGACGAGCCGCTCACCGGTCGCGGGAAAGCCGATGACCGACGGCGTGGTGCGAGCACCTTCCGTGTTCGGGATGACCTTTACGTCGTGAACCGAGCCTGCCGACGCACCCTCGACGACGGCGACGCAAGAGTTCGTGGTTCCTAGATCAATCCCGATCACCTTGCCCATGGCGCCGCCATCTTAGCAAAGTGGATAGAAAGGCAGCGTCATTGTGCTCGATGACGCCGTGCCTGTGGATTCACCCCCCCGACCCCCCTCACTCGTGAGGGGGGAGATCAGTTGGGCGGTTCTTCTTCGGCGGGCGGTGGTTCGGCCGCTTCGGGCGGGCCCTTCGAAACGACGACCATCGCGGCGCGGAGGAGCTGCTCGCCCAGGAGATACCCGGCCTGAACCTCGGCCGTGATCACGCCCGGCGGGTGCTCCGCCGACTCCACGTGCTGGATGGCTTCATGCTGGGACGGGTCGAACGGGTGCCCGACGGTTTGAACCCGTTTGATCCCCATCTTCTCGAGCGACTGCCCGAACTGGCGCATGACGAGCTTGAGACCGTCGACCACGGCCTTTACGTCGGGCGCGCGCTCGCTGCTCGTGAGGGCGCGCTCGAGGTTGTCGAACACGGGCAAGAGCTCTTTGACGGCGCCCTCTTTGCCCTTCTTGGCGGCGTCTTCTTGATCGCGGCGCGACCGCTTGCGGAAATTGTCGAAGTCCGCGGCCGTCCGAAGGAGCTGATCACGGAACTTCTGCGCTTCTGCCTTGGCGGCGGCCAGCGGGTCTTCGGCTTCGGCCGGCTTGGAAGGAGCGGCTCCTTCGCCAGCTCCTCCAAGTGAACTGGCGGGGGCCGCTCCTTCGGGGGCGCGACCGGAAGCGGGGGGGTTTACACCGCCGTCGCCTTCCTGTGCGTCGTCCTTCTCGGAGTCGGTCGTCATTTGGCCGCGCACCATACTACGTGACCTCTGTAATTTCCAAGGCGCCCTCTCTCTCTGCTCCGCCCGCGGTTTGCGCCGCCCGCGGTTCGGGCGTAAAGCCGACGTGCCCATGTCCGTCCGTCCATCCGCCGTCCCCGACACGGTCCCTTCGCGTGAAGTCGAGCCGGAGCTCACCCAATCCGACCTCGTTCGGATCGGGCAGGAGCACCTCCTCGGCAACTACCGCCAGGCACCTGTCGCGTTCGTTCGCGGCGAGGGATCGCGGCTCTTCGACAAAGAGGGGCGGGAGTACCTCGACTGTGCGGCGGGCGTGGCCGTCTGCGCTCTCGGTCACGCGCACCCGCGCCTCGCGCGGACGATCGCCGAGCAAGCGTCGAAGCTCATGCACGTGTCGAACTACTTTTACAACGAAGAGAACGTCCTCCTCGCGCGGGAGCTTTGCCAGAAGACCGGCTACCACAAGGTCTTCTTTTGCAACTCCGGGGCCGAGGCCAACGAGGCGATGCTCAAGCTCGCGCGGCGGCACTTCTACGCTCAGGGCAAGCCCGAGAAGTATCGCTTCATCGCGTTCGACAACGCGTTCCACGGCCGCAGCCTTGCCACCGTCAACCTCGGCGGCACGCCAGCCTACAAAGAGGGCTTCGGTCCGAAGCTCGAGGGCATGACCCACGTCCCGTACGGCGATCTCGAAGCCGTGCGCAAGGCGATGGGCCCCGACGTTTGCGGCATCTTCGTCGAGACGGTTCAGGGCGAGGGCGGCGTGACGCCTGCTCCGCCCGGCTTCCTCGAAGGACTGCGCGCGCTCGCCGACGAGCACGGCGCCCTCCTCCTCTTCGATGAGGTGCAAACGGGCATCGGCCGGACGGGGAAGTTCCTCGGTGGCGAGCACACGGGCGTCCGCGCGGATGCGATCACGCTCGCGAAGGGTCTCGGCGGCGGCTTTCCGATCGGCGCGATGTTGGTCCGCGACTCGCTCGCCGGCGCCCTGCCCTCGGGCACCCACGGCTCGACCTTCGGCGGCAACCCGCTCGCCTCCGCGGCGGCGCGAGCCGTGCTCGCGGCGCTCGATGAAGAAGGCCTGGTCGACGGCGCCGCCCGCAAGGGCGCTCGCCTCGGCGCCAAGCTCGCCGAGCTGGCCGCCAAGCACCCGGATCTCTGCGAGCTCGAGCGCGGCCAAGGTCTGCTCCGCGCGCTCGTCCTCAAACAAGGCGTCGACGCCCGCGCCGTCCTCGGGCGCGCGCGCGAGCGCGGTCTCCTCTTGACCATCGCAGGCGGCCGCGGGCTTCGCTTCACGCCCCCGCTCGTCATCACCGAAGCCGAGATCGATCTCGCTGTGGAGCGCCTGGACGAAACGCTCCGCTCGGTGAGGCTCGATCTGGTGACCGGGCAGTAAGAAGGGCGGTCCGCGTGCGTGCCGCAGGCCCCACAGCGGATCCCATCCCCTGCTCCGCGTGCGGAAAGCTCATCGATCCGCTCCGCGCGGGCCACGTCGCGATCTTCGATCAGAAGCTCCACTACTTCTGCGACGTCCGGGTCTGTCGCACCGCGTACCTGGCCCCGTTCGGCGACGCGCCGGCCGTCGTCGAGACACCCGCGCCGGTGTCGAAGTCTCCGCCCGCCGAGCACGTCGCCGCGATCGAGCGCGCGCACGCACCCGTCGTGCCCGAAGACGTGCTCCCGGATCTTCCGGATCTCGACGATGAGCGCGGCTTCGTCGAAGCGATCGGTCGCCGGACGCCCGAAGCCGCTCCGCCGCGAGCAGAGGCTCCGGCGACGGAGCGGGACGTCGGGGCGCTCCTCTTGCTCATCGCCGTCGTCGCCGGCACGCTCGCCGTCCTCCTGGGCCTCACGGGCGGCGGCAAGCTCCTCCTCCTCGCACGCGTCCTCTTGGCGACCGTGGGCGTCGGCATGCTCGCGGCCCGCGCCGCGACGACGCCGCCCGACGCGTCGGATCCGCACGCGCTTCCGTTGCTCGCGCCGCCGGTCGGCGCGATCGCAGTGGCCGCGTGGGCCGCGCTCCGCTCACCGGCGTCGATCGCCGGCGAAGCGGCGAGCCTCGCTGGAACGATCGTCACGGCGACCGCGGTCGGTGCCTGGCTCCTCGAAGCCGCTCGACGCGAGGTGACCGCGGAGCGCGCGTGGGTGGAGGCGTCGCTGGCGATCCCCGGCCGGCGGGTGACGCCGACGGGTTTCGAGGAAGGCGTCCTCGATCTTCGTCCCGGCGAGCGCGTCATGGTGCAGGCCGGCGAAGACGTCCCCGTCGATCTCGAAATTGCGGAGGGCGAGGCCGAGGTGCTGCCGTGGCCCGGCGCAACCGCGACGGCGAGGCGTCGCCCCTCGGACCCGATCGTCGCCGGCGCTCATGTCCTACGAGGCAAGGTCGTCGGCGTGTGCACGTGGGCCGGCGCGGATCGCGCGTTCGCGCGGCTGGTGCTCGATCCGAGGCGGCGCGTCGACGCGCTGGCGCCTGTCGCGCGCGCGGCGCGATCCCTCGCCGAACGCTGGAGCGCCGCAGCCGCGACAGCGGCCGGGCTTCTCGCGTTCGCCATCACCCGGAGCCCGATCGACGCAGGCATGACCTTCGTCGCGTCGCACGCCGGGCTGTCCACGGCGATGGTCGGCTCGCTCGCCAGCGTGTACGTAGCGCGCGGGATCCTCGCGGCGCAGCGGCGCGGCATCACCTACAAGAGCGCTGACGCATGGGATCGCGCCGGGAGCGCGACGACCGCCGTCTTCTGCGCCCGCGGCACCCTCTTGCTCGGCGAGCCCGAGGTGGCCGAGGTCGAAGCGACAGCCAAGGACATCGACGCGGGTGACGTCCTCTCGCTCGCTTCGGGCGCGGCGCGCGCCGAGCAGAGCCCGTCGGCTCACGCCATCTTGCGCGCAGCGAGCACGCGCTCGGTTCGGCCCGATCCGATCCGCAACCCCACGGTCCATCCGGGCCTCGGGGTCGTTGCGGTGACCGGCACCGGCGAAGAGCTGTGTGTCGGCGTGCGCGCGCTCCTCCTCGAGCAACGGATTTCGATCGCCTCGGCCGAAGCGCGTCTCGCCGAGCTCGAAGCACTGGGGCGCAGCATCGTCCTCGTCGCGCTCGGCAGCCGCCTCGTCGGGCTCATCGCGCTTCAAGACGGGATCCGTCCGGGTGCGCGCGCCGCCGTGCAGTACCTGCTCGACGCGCAGGTCGAGCCGGTGCTGATGTCGGGCGACTCACGCGAGACCTGCGACGCCATCGCGCGCTCGCTCGACATCGAGCACACCCGGCCCGAGGTGTTTCCTTCGGAGCGCGCCGAGGAGGTCAAGCGCCTCGCGGAGACGGGCGAGCGCGTCGCCGTGCTCGGTCACGCCGACCTCGACGAGGCCCCCCTCGGCGCTGCGCAGATCGCCGTGGCGCTGACCGCCGCCGGGAGCGCGACGGGCGATCACGACGTCGCGCTCGCGGGCGGGGATCTCCGCGACGCAGCGCTCGCTCTCGCGCTGGCGAAGCGCACCCATGTCGAAGCGCGCGTCGGTTTCGCCCTCGCCGCGATCCCGCCCGCCCTCGGGGTGCTGGTCGTCGCCATCGGCATCCTGCCGCCCGCGTTCATCCCGATTGCTGCGCTCCTCGGCGGCGTCGTCGGGGTGGTGCACGGGCGCGCGATTCGCGATCGACAGGGCGCGAACGACGGTGCGCTGCCGCGCCGAGCAACGGGCTGAGCTACGTCTTTTCCTTGATCCTGGCCTGGATGTCCTCGACGAGCGCCTTGTCGCCGGTGAGCGACAGCCCTTCGTAGGTCTCGGCCTCGACGACCAGCTTCTTGCCCTTCACCTCGAAGACCGTGGTCTCGATCTCCTGCGAGCCGCCGACGCCGCGCTCGCTGGATTTCTGGACCGCGCCGAGATCCTCCAGCACGGCGAGCAGCTTGCCTCGCAGATCGTCGTCTGTCTCGTCGCCGATCACGACCGGCTTCGCAGCGGCTTCATTTTCCAAACTTCAGATCCTTTCCACCGGACCGGGTGGCGCTGTCCATGATCTGTTCCCAAGTCTTTCCCTTGGCGCGAAGCCACTCGACGGTCGGGCCCAACTTGTCGCCGTACTTCTCGAGGTTCCGCTTGTAGATCGTCTCGAGCAGCTTGGGCTCCGTCTGGGCCTTGTACTTCTCGCCCAGCGCGCGACGGTCGGCGTGGAGCTTTCGCGCGATGGCCTCGTCGTCGAAGCCTTGCTTCCTCATCGCAGGAATGAGGTCCTTGAGCTTCGCCACCTCGGCTTCGTACGCGAGCCGCAGCGCCGGCTTGTCGTCTTGCTCCTCTTTCGGCGGCGGCTCTTCCTTCGGGACGAAGTTGGCGACGACCTTCTTGAACTCCTCTTCCTGAGGGTTGCCGCCGCCGGCGTTCATCAGGAACGACGAGCCGCCGGCTCCTCGATGCAGCTCCCAAAAGAAGAGCTCGGTCGCGGGGCGGAACGGTACGCCGAGGCACTTCTCGCCATTCCACAGATCGATGTGCGCCTTGAGGCCCCTGCCCCGGTCGGCGCAGAAGAAGAGAACGCCCGTCTTCCTCAGCAGGCCGTCGGGCGGAGCTTCGACATGCGTGAACTTCACCGGATCGCCCCACTCGCCGGAGAAGAACTGGCTGAACGCGTCGGCCTCCAGGCCGACGCCGTGCGGGCACATCCGTCCGTAGAGCCCGAACGAGAAGTCCCCGAGGAGCGCGCTGTTCGACTCGGCGATCGCGGTGCGATTCGGCACGACCTGCGCGGCAACCATCAACGCTTCACAGAAGCGGGTGGCCCACTCGTCACGCGAGATACCGCCACCGACAGGCGTCGCCACGGGACAGAGGTGAGCGGAAGCCTTGCCGGCGAGGTAAGCCTTCTCCAAAGCATCGAACAGAGGCTTGGAGAGGCGCTTCCGTAGAAAAGCCATCGAGGTCCCTCGCTTCGAATGAAGCGCCCAAGGCGCTCCTCACAGCTTACAAGAGGGCGCTAGGGATTGGCGAACCGAAGCTCGCAGATCGAGAAGTAGGGCGTGTCGCAATACCGCTGATCTTTGTTCGTCTGGTTCCGCGATGCGCACCGCAACCTACCCGCGTCCAGCATGGTGGGCCCCACGGGCGTGCTGGGAGAGCCGTCCTCGAGCCACTTGAAGTCGTCGATGTCGTCGGCGTTCAAGTCGGCGAGCCCGACCCAGAACTCCCCTGGGGACGGCGGGAAGTCGGGCGCCTCCGAAAGGACGCCGACGAGATCGCCCCCGGCCAGGAAGCACTCCTGCCGCGCGGCCCAGAACGGCTTCGGCGTGACGACGTTGAGGAAGCAGCGCTGCGCCGCCATGTCGAAGACGCCGGTGCCGAGCGCGCCGAACGTGCAGCTCGTCAGCATGCAGCCGGCGCATCCGGGTTCGCCGTCGCATTGCTCCAGCCCTTGCGTGTTCATGTCACCGCAGATCGATGCTTGCGACAGCTCGAGCTGGTAGTTCCCCTCGTCGCCGCCCCCTCTTCCATCGACGGCGAAGTAGTAGACCTCTCCCGCTCGGACGAAGAAGTCGAAGGTGAACGTGCCGAGCACGGGCAACGAGTCGGTGAGCTTGCACAAGAGCTCACCCTCGTAAGCGAGGTCAGGACACGCGTTGCGAATGTGGAGGATCGCGTGGTCGTGGTTTCCGCCGAAGCCGTCGATGACGGTCAGCTTCGCGGTGACCGTCCCCGTCGTTCCCATGCGGACGGCGAGCCACTGATCGGGACCGTCCGACTGACAGCTCGCATCGTCCCCCAGGCGAAGGTTGTCGACTCCGTCGGTGGTGTCGCCGGTCAGCACGATCGGAGGGAAGCCGGTACCGAGCCGCGCCGTCCACGGTGGGTCCTCGGTGCAGCTCCCGAGCATCTCGGGCTCGCAGGCCGCGGTGCAGCCGTCGCCATCCATGACGTTTCCGTCATCACATGACTCGGGAGCTTGCACCGTGCCGTCGCCACACACGTCGGCGCCGCCCATGCCGGTCGTGTTCGTCATGCCGCCGAACCCGCCGCTCCCCGGTCCGCCGGCGGTCCCCTGCGTGCCGCCACCCGACATGAAGACGCTCGTGCTGCCTGCGCCCGGGCTCGATCCACCTTCGCCCGTCAGATCGACGAAGCAGGCCGATAAGAGCGCGAGCGAGCTCGTCGTGAGCACCAAGGCAAGCCGCATCGAGAAAGTCTACCGCTCATGGCCTATTCTGGGAAAACCGATGCCGGGGCGATGGCCATCATGCTGAGCCGAGCGATGCGCGAGGTCCTCCGGCGCGAAGCGTTACCCGCTCGCGCCAGGTGGTGGATGGCCGCCGCGGGAATGCTCGATTGGTACGGATTTCTCGGCTCGCGCCTGCGCCCCCACCTCGGCGACCGCGCGCGAGACGTCGTCGCACGCGCAGCGAAACGGACGATGGAACGGCGGGTGGAAGCTGCCCCGTTTGCGCGTCCGGATCCGGGGCTCTACGCCGCCGCGCTCTATCGCCTGTACGCCGCTCCGCGTGCCGGATGGGTCGTCTCGGCGATGGGCGGCCTGCCGAAGACGCCGAAGGCGTGGTGGGATGCGGCGCGCACGGTCGCTCCGCTCGACGCCGAGGCGCGATGGCGCGAAGTGACCGTGCACCTCGGCGAGCTGCTCGTCGTGCTCACCGACGATCTTCCTGCCGAGCTCCCCCATGCGCGAAAGATCCTCGGCGACATCTGCAAAGAAGCCGGCTCACGCTACGCGAAGCGCATGAAGCGTCTGTGGAAGCTTCCCGACGAGCCCGAGGATCCTGTCGCGCTCTCGATCGAGATCCTTCGCACGAGCGAATACCTCTTTCGGGTGAACCCGGAGCACTGGAGCGCGGCGGACGAGTCGGCGCGCACGGGCTTCCTCGAAGGAACCGCGTGCCCTTGGTACGAGAGGCCGGGATGGAACGGCGCGCACTGCGGGATCTTCGGTCAGTTTCAGGCAGGCGTGACAGGCGAGCTCGGCCTCAAGTACCTCCTCGCCAAGACGATCCCGAAACACGGCGGAGGGACGTGCAGGGTCGACCTCAAGCCGCTCGATCCGAGTAGCCTGGTCCGCCGATGACGCTCCGGCTGCCGTTTCAACCGCCCTTGCCCCCGATGCTCTCGAAGCGCTCCGCCGATCTTCCGACGGGTGACGGCTGGCTCTTCGAGCCGAAGTGGGACGGCTTTCGCACGATCGTGTTCCGCGACGGGGACGAGGTCGTCCTCATGAGCCGCGACGACAAACCGCTCCAGCGCTACTTCCCCGAGCTCCTCGAGCCGCTCAAGAGCACGCTGCCGGAGCGCGCGGTCCTCGATGGCGAGATCGTGATCCCCATCGGCTCGAGCCTCGAGTTCGAGGTTTTGCAGCAGCGCATTCACCCCGCCAAGTCGCGCATCGACATGCTCGCCAAGGAGACGCCCGCGAGCGTCGTCTTCTGGGACCTGCTCGCGGTTGCCGACGAGGATCTCCGCCAGACGCCGCTCGCCGAGCGACGCAAGCGGCTGGAAGCGCTGCTGAAGGACGCCGCGCCGCCGATTCACATCACGCCCGCGACAGAAGATCGCGCTACGGCCACGGATTGGTTCCATCGCTTCGAGGGCGCGGGGCTCGACGGGGTCATGGCCAAGCGCCTCGACGGAACGTACGAGCCTGGCAAGCGCGTCATGATCAAGGTGAAGCACGAGCGCACGTGCGATTGCGTCGTCGCAGGCTTCCGGTGGCACAAGAACGGAAAGGGCACGCACATCGGATCGCTCCTCCTCGGCCTCTACGACGACAAGGGCGGCCTCCATTCGGTCGGCGTGACCGCGAGCTTCACCGAGGCGAAGCGCCGCGAGCTCGTCGGTTTCCTCGCGCCATATCGCGAGAACGCGATGGAGCAGCATCCCTGGAAGGACTGGGCCGGCGAAGAGTCCGAGATGACCCGCCGGCCCGACATGAAGAGCCGATGGAACCGCGACAAGTCGATGACCTGGGAGCCGCTCCGTCTCGAGCTCGTCGTCGAGGTCGCGTACGACCACATGCAGGGCGCCCGCTTCCGCCACACCGCGCAGTTCCGCAGGTGGCGCACCGACAAGAAGCCCGCCGACTGCCGCTACGACCAGCTCGAAGTAACGCCGCCCTACGAGGTCGGGGCGATCTTCTCCGCGCGCTGATCAGATCGCGATCGCTTCCGGGTCCTCGCGCAGGCTCAGGCGCACGCGCTCGATTCGCTCGAGCTCTTCGCTCGTCTTCTTGATCTTGTGGTTCAAGTAGAGCCACGTCCCGATGAAGGTCGCGACGGCGAAGACGAGCCGCGCAATCAAGAACGCCATGCCGAGGTCAGGCCGACCGTTGCCGCCCGCGAGGAAGAACGGCAACCAGATCGAGAAGCCGACGACGAAGACGGCCAGGAGCACGCGGCCGAACCGGTGGATCCGAAGCTCGCCGCGCTTTCGACGCCACTCGAGCTCGACGTAAGACGCTGTGCTCTCGGCAGCCGCGGCGTAGGTTCCTTTCCGAGCGTGGAGCGAGTTGGCGAGCGACAACGCGAAGCCGGGCATCACCAGCGCTGCGTACGGCCACACGGCGGGGACCCTCACACAGAGGAGCGCGAAGACCACGAACCCGAACGTGTGCGCGGCCACGTCGATTGTCGCCTTGCCTGCCCAACCCCAGGTGCCGCGGCGCGCAGCCTCGACGATCGCGGCGACGTCGGGCGGCGGCGCCTTGGCGCTCCGGTAGTCCGAGGCCCAGGACTCCCACTCGTCTTCAGGCTTCATCGCTGCCTCCCAAAATCTTCTTCAGCTGATCGCGCGCGCGGCTGAGCCGCACGCCGACCGCGTTCGCCGTGATCCCGAGGACCTCTGCGATCTCGTCGTGCGAAAGGCCCTCGAGCGCGAGCGTCACGACCGCGCGCGCCCCCGGCGCGAGGCGGTGGATGGCACGCCACAGCGCGTCGCGCCTCCGCTCTTCGCCGAGCTGTTCTTCGGGGCTCGGCGCGTCCGACGGCGCGTCCGAATCCGGCGCGTTCGGATCCGAACGCTCTTCGGAACGTCGGCCGCGCGCAACGAAGGACCGCCCGCGGTTGTGCGCGACTCGAAACGCGAACGTTCGCTCCGACGACTCGGTCCGGAACGAGGGCAACGCGCGCCAGAGCGCCAGCGCGATCTCCTGCCAGAGGTCGTCGCTCTCGTCGGTACGCGACGCATAGACCCGAGCAACGCGACGCAGCCCGGGGCCATGCCGCTCGAGCACGCCCGCAAACTGCGCCCGGAGCTGAGCGGAGTCGGCCATCTGCAACTCGTCCGCGAGCGACGACATATCCCGGTAGTCCCGGGTCGACGGGAAACCTTACGTCCAGAGCGACCGAAGATCGAAATCGGGGTCGGGAGTCTCTTGCGGCGGCCGCTGTGCCTCCGGAACGTTGCGCAAGTTCACGCGAATCCGCGTCCAGGTGCTGGACCTGCCGCGCATCGAGTCGATGAGCACGTCGTCGACGGCGAGGTGCGCCGCCGCGACCGGGTACTTCGCCTTCCAGCGCTCGAGCCCGGCGAGGGCGTCCTCCTTCTTCAGCGCCTTGGCGATCACGAGGAGCGGCATCACCGACTGCCGCCTACCGGCCTGGGCGCCCGAGGTCGTGCGCGAGCCTCCCCTCTTTCGCGATGGTTGGACGCGCGGCGCCTCACCCGCCTGCTTCTCGTAGTGAGGCGGCCACGGCGCGTCGGCGAGCCCCTCGGCTTCGTCCTTGTCGGCGCGCGCCAGGAGCTTCTCGAGCGAGCCCACCGTGCCGTCCATTGCCCCGTGGACGTCGCCGAGCGCACGAAATCTGTCCGGCATCGTCTTGACGGTGAAGTCTTCGGGGCGGCAGTCGGCCACCTCATCCCAGCGGAGCGGCGCCGAAACGCGCGCGTCGGGAAGCGGGCGGGCCGAGTACGCAGACGACGTCGTCCGATCCTTCGCGTTCTGGTTGTAGTCGAGGAAGACGCCGTGGCGCTCCTCCTTCCACCATTTGCTCGTGGCGATCGTCGGCGCGCGGCGCTCGACCGCGCGCGAGAGCGCGATCGCGGCGCGCCGGACTTCGCTGAACGTCCAGCGCGGCTCGATGCGGACATTCACGTGCATCCCGCGCGAGCCGCTCGTCTTGGGCCAGCCGACGAGGTCGTGCTCGGCCAGCTCCGCTTGCACCTCGAGCGCGACGCGACGGACGTCCGCCCATTCGACACCGGGGCCGGGGTCCAGATCGACGCGAAGCTCGTCGGGATGATCGAGATCGCCGGCGCGAACGGCGTGCGGATGCAGATCGATGCAGCCGAGGTTCACGATCCACGCGAGACCGGCGGCGTCATCGATCACCAGCTCCTCGGCCGTTCGACCCGAAGGGAAACGCAAGACGACCGACCGCATCCACGAGGGTTTGTTGGAGGGCGCGCGCTTTTGGTAGAACGCCTCGCCCTCGGCGCCCTGGACGTAGCGCTTGAGCACGATCGGCCGGTCGCGGATGCCTTGCAGCGCCCCCGGCGCGACAGCCAGGTAATAGCGCACGAGATCGAGCTTCGAGATCCCCGCCTTGGGGAAATACGCCTTGCTCGGGTGGGTGATTTTCACCTCGCGCCCGCCGACGAGCAGAAGCTCGGGCGCTTCGTCCTTGGCCACGCGGCGAGCCTACTAGAAAGGCCTACAAGGGCTAAACTGCACGGCGTGCCGGACCCGAAACGCGACGCGTTGGACATGCTCGAGGAGCTTCGCGAGCTCACGATCCTCGACGAGGGCGATCCGCAGTCCTTCCGCGTTCGCGCCTACGAGAGCGCCAAGCACGGAATCGAGGGCTTCGCCGGCGATCTCGGCAAGCTGAGCCTGGCGGAGCTTCAGAAGATCGAAGGCATCGGAAAGAGCACGGCGTCGAAGCTGCGCGAGCTCTTCGAGACCGGTCGGGTCGACAAACTCACGATGCTGCGCGAGAAGCACCCGCAGGCGATCGTCGATCTGATGAAGATCCCCGGCCTCGGTCCCAAGGCGGTCAATCGACTGCGCAAAGAGCTCGGCATAAACGGCATCGAAGACCTTCGCAAGGCGATCGCGGAAAACAAGATCCGCGACCTGAAGGGCTTCGGCAAGACCTCCGAAGAGAAGCTCGCGAAGGCGCTCGAGCGCATGGGCGCGGACACCGGCAAGCGCACGCCGATCGCCAACGCGATGCCGCTCGCCGAACGTCTGGTCGCCGAGATTACAGCACTGTCAGGCGTCCACTTCGCGACCTGGTGCGGCAGCCTGCGGCGCTTCTCCGAGACCCTCGGCGATCTCGACATCGTCGTCGCGGCGGACGATGGCGCGGCGATCATGGAGATGCTCGTCAAGCTCCCCATGGTCGATCGGGTCATCGGCACCGGCGCCGCGAAGACGAGCTTCGTCACGCGGCGGGGCCTGCAGGTCGACGTGCGCGTCGTCGCGAAGCACCAGCTCGGCGCCGCGCTCCTCTATTTCACGGGGAGCAAGGGCCACAACATCAAGATGCGCCAGCGCGCGCTCGACCGGAAGTGGACGCTCAACGAGTACGCGCTCGCCGAGCAAGACACGGGCAAGGTCATCGCATCCGAGACCGAAGAAGAGGTCTACCGCGCGCTCGGGCTTCCGTTCATCCACCCCGTGCTGCGTGAGGACATGGGCGAGCTCGATCTCGCCGAGCGCGGCGAGCTCCCCCAGGTTCTCGTCGGCTCCGACGTCGCCGGCGACTTCCACGTGCACACGTCAGTCTCCGGCGACGGCCGGTCGGACATCGAGGACGTCGTCGCCGCGGCGCACGCGCGCGGCTACGCCGCGGTCGCGATCACCGAGCACGCCGAGAAGCTCTCGCTCAACGGCGTCGACCGCGAGGCGCTCCTCGAGCAGCGCAAAGAGATCGCGGCGCTCCAGAAGAAGATCGGCGACTCGATGAAGATCCTTCACGGCATCGAGCTCAACATCGGCGCGGAAGGCGAGCTCGACTACGACGCCGAGTTCCGGAGCGAGTTCGACTTCTGCCTCGCGTCGATCCACGACCATCTCGATCTCGACCGCGCCGCGCAAACCCGCCGCGTCGTCCGCGCGATGGAGGATCCTTCGGTCCGCATGATCGGTCACCTCTCGGCGCGCATGATCGGCGCGAGGCCCGGGGTCGAGCTCGACATCGAGGCCGTCCTGGCCGCCGCCGAGCGCACCCGAACGGCGCTCGAGGTCAACGGCGGCCTCCCCCGGCTCGACGTCACCCTCGACGTCATGCGCGCCGCGCGCGGCCGCGACATCCGGTTCGTCCTCACCAGCGACGCGCATCACGCCAAGGAGCTCCGGCGCGTCGAGTTCGCCGCGCTCCACGCGACCAAGGCGTGGCTCGACCCGAGCCGGGTCGTCAACGTGTGGCCGCGTGAGAAGCTCCTCGCGTGGGTGAGCGCCCCGAAGGGGGCGGCTCAAGGATAGTAGGCGGCCGCCAGCTCGAAGCGGTCACCTCCGTCGAGCGGTAGCTCCAGAGCGTCCTCGTAGCTGTCGGTACCGTCATGATCGACTCGAATGACGGAGTACGAGTAGAACTCCTGCCCCAGCTGCGGCGCATACCCGGCCAGCTCCGAGGGCAGCGCCGGGAAGCGGACCGATCCGCTCGACGTGGGACGGGTCCTTCCCGTGAACGCTTGCGTGACGTTCGTCGCCGGATCCGCGAACGCCCAGCTGATCATGATTTCGTCCCCCGACTCTCCAGGGCCGTACCCTTCCCACCCGAAGCGAGGGCGGCTCAGCTCCGAGAGATCGAGTGGAGATGCTTCGATGCCCTCGAGCGGGATTCCGTCGAACGTGAGCGTTGTTGGGTTGGGCATCGGTCCCCATCGGCGAGTGGCGTATCGACCGTCGGGAAGCGCCAGATACAAAGTCGCGCTGTTGTCCCAACCCGGCGCGAACGGGAACGATGCCGCGCCGGAGACAGCTGTCCCCAATGGCAGGTTGAAACCGAAGACCTTGCCGCTCGTCGTTGCGCTCTCCGCTCCGGCCCAGCGCTGGAGCGTATCCGCCGGGATGCCGGTCCAAGCCAGTGTCGCGATTTGCGGTGCGTCATAGGTCGAGAAGGTGAAGCTGTTCGCGCCGCCGGGGGTGAAGTCGTACAGCCCCGCGAAGCGTACGCCTATCGGCTGCCCTCCCTCATCCCACAACACGAGCGTCAGCCAGAAGTACTCGTCGTAGCAATAGACGTCCATGTTGGGGATCTGGATCGTGGCTGGGTAGTAGAGCGTGAAGTCGTGACGACTCCCGCACGCCCAGATTGAGGCGCTCGCCGCTGCGAGGGGGTAGTCCGCGATAAAAATGGAAAACTGCATCGGGTCCGGCGTGACGTAGCTCTGATCCTCGTAGAGATTGAACACCACCGTCGATCCCTGCGTGATGTCGTAGTCGGTGAACACCATGCGGTAGAGATCGGTGCCGGAGTCGTGGACGACGTTCCTATCCGACAGCGCCGTCACAGCCCCGCCGGGCGGCACGTTCACCTCGACGGCTCCGCCTGCATTGGTCTGTGTAACTTCAATGACTTCACCGTCAGCGTCGTGCACGACGATCGGTACGTCCGGGGTCAACCCGAGCGGTCCCTGCACGATGACCGTCTCGGGCGGATCGAAAGGCACCTCGCCTCCTGCGCCGCCGCTCCCCCCGTCACCCGTCCCGGTCGATGTGGTCGGGGAGGTACTGGAGCTGGTCTCGGCTGTGCTCGATTGCGAGCTACCGCCGTTCCCACCGCCACCGACCGGCTGCTCCGCATCGTCCGGAGTATCCGCCCCGTCACTGCACCCACCGATCAACAGCAGCACCGCCACCAAGCTGAGTGTCCTCTTCATGAGGAGCTACATCCTCCCGAACCCCAGAGACCGGACACGCAAACCGGACGGCGCCCCCACTCGACGGCCATGGCCGCGCATCTCCCCTGGTTGACCCCAAAACGGTCAGTCGGGCGAGACGCGCGACCCTTCGCGTGTGGCTGACCGGTTCTTGGTCAACCGGCGGAGATGGCCGCGCTTGTCGCCGGGGTGACCGCCCACTGACCGAGCGCAGCAGGCGATTTGGGGTCCCGCCCTCATTCGGCAGCCATGGCCCGACCATGGACCTCCAGCGGGCCGCGCACCGAGCTCGAGGCGGACAACCAAGGCCCATCGACGTGGTGGGTGGCGTCACAAAACGCGAAAACCCCACCGACAAACTCGGCGGGGCTCCGTCGCGCTCGCGGCGAACGTTACTTCGAGGGCTTGGTCGCCTTGAGGCGGCCCTTGAGGCGCGACGCGCGACCTTCCGGAATCACGCCCTTCTTCGACGCCTTGTCGAGAGCGCTCTCGGCCTCGCGAACGAGAGCCGCGGCGTTCTCGCCACCGGTCTCGGCGGCGGCGCGTGCGCGCTTGAGCGTGGTGCGAAGCGCGCTCTTGGCGGCGCGGTTACGCTCGGTGCGGGTGATGCGCTGACGGTTGCGCTTCTCGGCGGATGCGTGATTGGCCATCTTCGTTCCTACTTCTTCTTCTCGGCGGTCTTCTTCTCGGGCTTCGCAGCGGCGGCCTTCGCTTCTGCCACCGGCTTGGCGTCCGCGGCGGTTGCCGGGTAGCCCTCTTGGTGAACCGGGAACGCCGGGGTACCGTGCGCGCGGTTGAAGCGCTTGTTCTTGGTGCCGCAGGTGCGCGCCTTGCGCCGGCGGATTCGAGAAGATTGCTGCGTCGCGGAGACCATGGGGAGGCGCACATTAGTTCGGCGCGATTTGCTGTCAAGCTGCGCAACGTTCGAGCGGACGCATAGAGCCGGTCCGATGGATCTCACCCGGTGAGTGGCTGATCCAGGGGCGACCGAGACCCAGCGCATTCCTCAATGACTTCGCGGCGCGTCACCTGGTCCGAACCGTGCCTACCGACACGCACCCACATGGCCCGAACCCCTCGATTTGCCCAATTATCCCGAACCCTCCGACTTGCTGAAGCCGCTTCGCGCGCCGGCATCAGCACTGCGGAGGCCATCGAACGTGCGCGCATCGCGGAGCAAAACCGCATTTCACGCCGCAAGCTGATGATCGGCGCGGCCGGGGCCCTGGGGGCGCTCGCCGCCTCGCACCCGCGCATGGTGAACGCGAAGGCGCCGCCGCAAGTGAGCGTCGGGATCGTGGGCGCGGGCCTCGCCGGCCTCGTGTGTGCCGATCGTCTCGAGGCCGCCGGCGTCGTGCCGACGCTCTACGAAGCGAGCTACCGAACGGGCGGCCGCTGCTTCACGCTCGGCGGCGCCTTCGGCGGTCCGGTGACGTTTCCCGGACAGGTAGCGGAGCGCGGCGGTGAGTTCATCGACACCGGCCACAAGACGATGCTCGCGTACGCGCAGGAGTTCGACCTCGCGAAAGAGGACGTGAACAAGGAGCCGGGCGAGGTCTTCTACTACTTCGACGGCCAGCACGTCCCGGAAGAAGACATCGTCGACGAGTACCGCGACTTCGTCGATGCGATGCACGACGACCTGCAGGCGTCGAGCGGCGCGCCCACCGCGGACGAGCACAATGACGCCGACGTCATCCTCGATCATACGACCCTCGAGGAGTACCTGATCACGCGCGGCGCCGGACCGACCATCTCCGAAGCCATCAAGCAGGCCTATATCGCCGAGTACGGACGTGAGATCGACGAGCAGAGCGCGCTCAACTTCCTCCTCTTCATCCACGCCGACAAGCGCTCGAAGTTCACCCCGTTCGGCGTCTTCAGCGACGAGCGCTACCACCTGACCCAAGGCAACGAGCAGATCCCGGCCGCAATCCAGGACCGGCTCGACGCGCCCATCCACCTGGACCACCGCCTGGTGAAGGTGAAGAAGACCGCCGCCGGGAAGATCGAGCTCACCTTCAAGAAGGGCAACCAGACCGTCGTCAAGGTTCATGACGCCGTCGTCATCACGGTTCCTTTCACGGTCCTTCGCGGCATCACCCTGGACGCGTCGTTGGCGCTGCCCGCATGGAAGACGCAGGCGATTCAGGAGATCGGCTACGGCAACAACGCAAAGTTGATGCTCGGGTTCGAAAGCCGCATCTGGCAGACGCTGGGGTCGAACGGCGCCTCCTACTCCGACCTGACCAACCACCAGGCGACTTGGGAGACCAACCCGACCGCGCCGACGACCACCCGAATCATCACCGACTACTCGGGCGGACTTCGCGGTGCGCTCTTGAACCCGGGCGCCGTGCAGGCGGAGGCATCGGCATTCCTCGCCGACCTCGAGAACGTGTTCCCCGGCGCGGCCGCCGCCGCGACGCGGATCCAAGCAAACAAGCTGCGCGCGCACCTCGAGCACTGGCCTTCGAACCCGCTGACCCAGGGCAGCTACACCTCGTACGAGCCGGGTCAGTTCACGACGATCGCCGGCAACGAGGGAAAGTCCGTCGGGAACCTCTACTTCGCCGGCGAGCACACCAACTCGTTTTACGAGTGGCAAGGCTTCATGGAGGGCGCCTGCCTCAGCGGCATCGACGCGGCCGACGCCATCCTCGACGACTTCGGCTGACGGCTCAGTGAACCGGCCGCTTGATCCCGCCGCATGAGATCGTGAGCGAGATCAGCTCGTCGTTGACCTCTTTGCTCGACTGAGGCTGCGCGCTGATGAGCTGATCGCGCTTCTTCTCGTCGAGGCCGTCCCACTTCGCGTTGAACTTGTCGATCCGCTCTTTGTTCTTCTTGGCGAACTCGTCGAGTCGCTTCTGAGCGGCGTTGCACTCCTTCTCTCCGGAGGTCAGCGCCTCGTGCTGCATCTTCAAGAGGTCGACGCGCTCCTGTTTCAGCGCGGTCTCCTCGGCGCTGGGACCACAGCCCGCGGCCATCGCGACGACGAGAGAAAACGCTGCCCCGCATGCGAGATGCTTCATGCGGGGCAGCGTACAGAACAGCCTCGTCGATCCGAAAGCGCCTAGGCGGCCCGACCATTCGATCCGACCTGGCCCTTCAGCTCGTCACGGAGCTTCTTGGCCAGCGGACTCTGCGAAACCGAGGGGCCGACCGGAGCGCCCGCGTTTTCAGCAAGCAACATCGCGAGGAGCGCCTCCAGCACGCTCGATCCGCCCTGACCACCTTGCGCGCCGCCACCGACGACGACACGCGGAACGACGTCGACGCCGCTCTTCTCGATGGCCTCCGAGAAGCGCGTCATCACCTTCTGGGTGAGCTGGAGCTGCGGGCCGCCGTAGGCGCGGACCTGCTCTTCGATGGCCATGGCCTCGGCGACGCCGACCCGAGCCGCACGCTCGGCTTCGGCCTCTGCCATCCTACGCACGCGCTCCGCTTCCGCGTCGGCGAGCGTCTTGATTTGCGCCGCTTGCTGGAGCGACCTCTCGTATTCGGCGCGGCCGTGGTTTGCCTGCACCGCGATCCCGAGCTCGCTCTCGGTGATGTGGCGCTGCTGTTCGGCACGCGCTTCGGCCTCGCGGAGCTCGCGCTCCTTGATGGCCGCACGCTCCTGCCGCGCGTACGTCTCGACCTGCTCTTCGGCGATCTGACGCATCCGAAGCTGACGCAAGATCTCTTCGATGTGCGTGTCGCCTTGGTTCGAGGTGGGCGTGCCGATGAGCACCTCTTCGAGCTCGAGGTTGTACCGACCGAACTTGGCTTTCATCTCCTCGCTCGCGACCTCCTGGATGGTGCTCCGCTCCTGGAGGAGCTCGATGAGGGTCCTCGTTTGACCGACGTTCTTGAAGTACGCCGCGACCATCGGATCGAGCGTCTGCTCGACCAAGCGCTTCACGTCGCCGAAGCGCTGGATGACGAGCGGGGCCTTTCGGTAGTCGATGTGCACGACCACGCTGAGGGGAAGATGAGGCTCGAAGGCGTCCTTCGTGATGAGTGACACCTCTGTCATGTTCTCGTCGAACTTGTGAGCGCCCACCTCACGCTTGTTCCATTTGAGGATGAAGTTGGTCGTCGGGACGAGCACCACCTTGCCGGCGTACGTGTTGAACGCGTACTTACCGGGCATGAGCGGCTCGCTCCACACGCCGCGCCGACCGCGCTCGACGAGCTCGCCGTGCTTGTACTCCACGCCGGAGAGATCGTTGCCGGCCTCACCGGTGTAGCTGACGACCACGCCCACCGTACCGACCTCGACGATGGTCTTCGGGATCTCCTCGACCGTCGCCATGAGGCGGTTCAGGTAGTACGTGCCCTCGACCAGCACCTGAAGCTGCCTACCGCGTCGACCGCCCGCGGCGAGGAACCTCTCCGGATCCTGAAACGAGTTGTGATACGTCGCGCCGTCGCGCGGATCGTCGCCGACGATCGGAGCGATGAGCTCGCCCTGACCGAGCGCCGGTCCGTCGTGAACGGTGACCACGCCGAGGACGTCTTCGTCACCTTGGATGACGAACGGCCGGAAGCCGTCACGCTCCATGATGAGCGCTTGCATCCTCATGAAGAGCGGCATGTCTTCCTGGTCGAGCGGCAAGAAGTGGATCTTTTCCGCCGTGATGACGACGAACTGCGCGAGGTTGATCGCGTAGGTGCCTTCGCGAAGGATGCGCCGCTGCGGGCCGCGCTGACCGCCCGAATTCAGGAACGTGCCGACGTCCTGGAAGTCGGAACAGGCCACGTCGCGTCCGAGCGACTGGTGCTGCGCGAGCGGCGCGCCGTCACGCGCAAACACGTAGCCGATGCGACCCTGAGGGATCGTCACCAGCGGCGCGCTGCGCACGCGGTACGCGAACGGCATCAACCAGTGCAGGCCACCGCGCAGAACGTCGGGCTGAAAGCCGGCCTCGCCGGAGAGCGCGATGAGGCCTTGCTGGACCGAGCCGGCGGTCGAAAAGCGTTTCTCGATGACGCCGATGCGGTCGTTCCGGATGTAGCGGACACCAAGCAAAAACAAAAACAGGAGCGCACCAGCGCCTCCCGCCAACCAGACGGCCCACATGACACCTATCTCCTTCTCGGAGCGCGCGTAGGTCGGGCGCGCTCGCTTCGATTGGATGGATCTTGTGCCGCCCGCGGGCCGCGCAAGGTCGTACGCACCGAAATCGGACTTCGTCGATCCGACTCGGCCGCACTGCGTCATGGCGACCTTCGACCGCCAAAGGCGGCGGCCGCGGCTCCGCACCGCGGCGTCGGCTCCGCACCCGTGAGGTCTCGAAAACGCAGGAAAATCCGCCGCCGAGCGGTGGCACTTTCGTTGCGATGGCGCACCTACCATGCACGCAACGTCGCCTCTTCTCGCGTTCGCGATCGCGGCCGCGATCGCAGCCGGATGCTCCGCAGCTCCGGCGTCTTCGTCGGGTCCGGAAGGATCGGCCGACGCATCGACCGCCGCCGCTGCCGATGCGTCGGCGAGCGCTGCGATCGATCGCGTGCTCGCCAAGGCGTGGTCGGACAAGGGCATCACGCCGAGCGGCGGCGTCGACGATGCCACGTTCTTGCGCCGTGCGACGATCGACATCGTCGGAAGGATCCCCACGTCGGCCGAGGTGCGAGCGTTCCTCGATGACACCGCCCCCGACAAGCGGGCGCGCGCCGTCGATCGGCTCCTGGCGAGCCCCGAGCACGACAGGCACATGGCGCGGACTTGGGAGTCGATCCTCCTCGGCAACGAGGTGAAGAACCGGGTCGTCGATCGCGCGGCGCTGCGCAACTGGCTCGAACGAAAGTTCGTCGCGAACGCTCCTTGGGACTCGATCGTTCGCGAGATCGTCACCGCCGAGGGACGCTCGAGCCTCGGCGGCGCAAGGAGACCGGCCGCCGCGATGATCGACGACCCCGATCGCGCCGGCGAAGAGGCAGCCTCCGGGATCAGCGGGCCCGCCAACTACTTTGTCAGGTTTGCGAAGAGCCCGCAGGACCTCGCCGGAAACACGTCGCGAGCTTTCCTGGGCGTGCAGATCCAGTGCGCGCAGTGCCACGACCACAAGACCGAGGCGTGGAAGCAGAGCGACTTTCGATCCTTTGCCTCGGCGATGTCGCGCGTCGCCATTCAGCCGGTCGATCGCACGAAGGGCCAGATGGGCGTCTTCGAGGTTACCGACGCGCGCCGCGCGCCCCGCCGCTTGATGCGCGATGAGGAGCTCCGCGCGATCGCCCAAGCCGAGCCGCGCGCGCTCGACGGGACCTCCTTCGACGACGCCGAGGACGTCCGCGAAGCCCTCGGCACGTGGATGACATCGCGACAGAACCCGTGGTTTTCGCGCGCGATCGCCAACCGCGTGTGGGCGGAGATGTTCGGCGCCGGCCTCGTCGAGCCCGTCGACGATCTGCGTCCGAACAATCCGGCCGTCGTGCCCGAGGCGCTCGATCTCCTCGCCGAGGGGTTCGAGGCCTCTGGCTACGATCTCGACTACCTCTACAGGACGATCGCCAACACCAGCGCGTACGCGCGCGCCGTGGAAGCGGGCAAGGAGTCGCCGCGCGCCGCCCTCTTCTCTCGGTCGGCGCTGCGCCCGCTCGCCGGCGACGTCCTCCTCGACTCGCTCTTCGTCGCGACGGATCTCGAGAAGATTCTGGATGACCGTGCGCCCGCCAAGGCCGACCTGCTCAAGGCGGGCCTCCGCCGCAAGCTCCGCTTCACGTTCGAGGACGACACCGAGTCGAACGGCACCTCCTACGACGGCACGCTCCAGCAGGCCCTCTTCTCGATGAACGGAGCGTTGCCCATCGCCGCGACCAGCGTCGCGCCGAGCACCGTGCTCGAGTCGCTCGTGAAGAAGTCGGATGACGAAGCGATCACCGAGCTCTGGCTCCGCACCTTCTCGCGCAAGCCGACGGCGGCAGAGATCGAAGAGGCGAAGGCGTTCCTTGCGAAGCCGCACGAGCCGGCCGGCGGCGAGGCGGCCGCCACGCCGGACGAGCCTCGCGGCAAGCGAGGCAAAGGCAAAGCCAAGGGTAAAGCAGGCAGATTGCAAGGCGCCGGCACGCTGCCCCCGGCCGCGATGCGCTCGACCGCGAAGACCGATCGCGAGCGCGGCTACGAAGACTTGTTCTGGGCACTCCTCAACGCGAGCGAGCTCCACTTCCGGAGGTAATGGTCATGAGCTCTCACAAATTCGATCGCTCGCGTCGCAACCTTCTCGCTCTGGGCAGCGCCGGCATCGGCGCCGCGCTCCTCGGCCGCTTTCTCGGGTCGGCTCGGAATGCCGAAGCCGCCGAGCCCAAGCTCGCGCAAGCGAAGAGCTGCATCGTCCTGTGGATGCAGGGGGGCCCGAGCCACATCGACACGTTCGACCCCAAGCCCAAGTCGCTCGGCCCTGGAAAAGATCGCGCGACGCGCGCCCAGGGCGTCCGCATCTCGGAGCACCTTCCTCAGCTCGCAGATCAGATGGACAAGATCGCCCTCATCCGGGGGATGACCAGCAAAGAAGGCAACCACCAGCGCGCCCAAGAGCTCGCGCATACCGGCCACGTCCCCAACCCGACGGTAGCGGCGCCGTCGCTCGGCTCTTGGATCCTCCACGATCGCGGACCGAACAAGCTCGACATCCCGTCGTTCGTCAGCCTCGGCGGCCTCAGCCACGGCGGCGGATTCTTCGGCAGCTCGCACGATCCGTTCGTCGTGCAGCAGCCGGGCAGCCTGCCGCAAGACCTCGCACCGGCGCGCGCCGTTGCGTCGAGCCGCCAGACCTCGCGGCGGGCCCTCCTCTCTTCGTTCGACCGGGCCTTCGCCGATCGGATCGGCGACAAGGGCGCCCAGGCGCGCGTCGATCTCTACGGGCGCGCCGACGCCATGATGAAGTCGCCGGCGGTCTCTGCGTTCGACGTCACCAAGGAGAGCGAAGCGGCGCGCGCCGCGTACGGCGACACCGACTTCGGCCGCGGCTGTCTCGTCGCGCGGCGGCTCGTCGAGGTGGGCGTCCCGTTCGTCGAGGTAACGCTCGACGGTTGGGACACGCACGAAGACAACTTCGATCGAACGAAGAAGCTCATGGGCACGTTCGATCCCGCGATGTCGGCGCTGCTCGCCGAGCTCTCGGACAAGGGCCTGCTCGACTCCACGCTCGTCGTTTGGATGGGCGAGTTCGGAAGGACCCCGCGCATCAACGGCCGCGAGGGTCGCGATCACTACCCCGCCGCCTTCTCGGTAGCGGTCGCCGGCGCCGGCGTCCGCGGCGGCACCGTCATCGGCGAAACCGACGACGAAGGAGCGAAGGTCGTGAAGGGCGCCGTCACGGTGCCCGATCTGCTCGCGACACTCGGCAAGCGGATGGGCGTCGATCAGAACTACGTCGAGTTCACGCCGCAGGGCCGGCCGATCAATCCCACCCAGGAAGGAGCGAAGCAGATCGAAGGGCTGTTCTCCTGATCGACACGCGCGCGACCCAGGAACTATGCTGTTCGCATGCGCACAGGGGCCTTCCTCTCTGTCACGATGATCCTCACCGTGACGTGCCAATGATTCGCAAGCCCGCGCTGCTCCTTCTCTGCTTGTCCGCGTGCGACGGCGACGCTTCGGAGGAAACGACCGGCGCTACGTCGACGAGCGGCTCGGCCGCTGGCACGTCGATCGGCAGCACGAGCTCCGCCGGCGCTACGGGGGGCGGCGGCTCGGGGGGCGGCGGGTCCACGGGCGACGGGGGCTCGACCGGCGACGGAGGTGCGGGCGGCCAACGTACCGAGACCGAGGTTCGCGTCCTGCAGCTCAACCTGTGCCACAGCGGGGTCAACACGAGCTGCTTCACCGGTGATGAGGTGATCGACAAGGCCGTCTCCGTCATCGGTGACGTCGACCCGGCGCTCGTCACGCTCAACGAGGCGTGCCGCGACGACGTACCCGTGCTGGCAGCTGCGACGGCCGCGCTCGATCACCAATTCACGCCGGCGCTCAAGGCGGACGGCACACCTGTCAAATGCCTCAACGGTGAGGACTATGGGAATGGCCTGCTCTCCTGGAGCGCACCCGCGTGGGCCGAGCCCGTGACCGGTGTCTACTCCCAGCAGAGCAGCACCAGCGAACGCCGCGTCTGGATCTGCATGGGCTACACCGACTTCGTCGGCTGCACGACACACCTCTCCACCACCGGCGCCACCGCGCTCGCCCAATGCCAAGACTTCATTGGCGGTCCCGTCGCGACCGCCGCAGCCACCGGTCCCGTCGCCACGGCAGGCGATTGGAATCTCACCTTCGGGGGCACACCGAACGCGCAGGATTGCGTTCCCCCCGGCTTCTTCCGAAAGGGCGACGGCTCCGTCCAGCACGTCCTGGTCTCCGACCATTTCGAGTTCATCGAGACCGTGATCATCGACATGGAGGGGACCACGGATCACCCAGGCCTCGAGGTGCGACTGCTCCTGCCGTGACGCGTTCGATCTCGGCACGGCGACTGCTCCGACGGCTACCATCGCCGCCGCGTATGCGGAACGCGATGGGTCTGCTCTTCATGCTCGGCGCCTCGTGCACCACGAAACCGCCGCCCGCGCCTCGGGAGCCAGCCGCACCGCCACCGGCGCTGTCCCCACCGACGGCATCGCCATCGGCCGCGTCGCTCGGCCCGGCGGCGACGAGCGCGCCCGCTCTACCGCCCGCAGCCGAGCCCGCTCCCGAAGGCATGCTGCTCGTACCCGGCGGCTCGTTCACGATGGGCGCCGACAAGGGTGGAGAGGCGGACGAACATCCCGCGCACGAGGTCACCGTCGGCTCCTTCTGGCTCGACATCACCGAGGTGACGAACGCCGCCTATGGGGAGTGCGTCTCGACGGGCAACTGTCGGCCGCACGATCCCAAGAACGCCGAGCGCAACGGCTTCGACGACCGCACGTTCCGCGGCGGCGAGCAGCCGGTGAGCGGCGTCTCGTGGGACGACGCCGTCGCCTACTGCACGTTCCGCAAGAAGCGCCTGCCCACCGAAGCGGAATGGGAGCGCGCGGCACGCGGCGACGATGGGCGCACGTTCCCCTGGGGAGACGAATCGCCGACGCCGGAGCGCGGGGTGTTCTCGTCCTCCGTCACCGCCGACGTCGGGACGCACCCGCGCGGGGCGGGCCCGTTCGGACACCTCGACTTGGCGGGCAACGTCTGGGAGTGGTGCGCCGACCATTACGATCCTTTCGCTTACACGCGCTCCACGGCGAGCGAGGGTCGACCGGGAAGTTGCGCCGAGATCCTTCGCTCGCAGGACAAGCTGCGCAAAGAGGGCCGCGAGGGCTTCACCGGCACGAACCCCATTCCGACCGAATGCGAGCGCGTGCTGCGAGGCGGAGCGTTCAACTATCCGGCGGCGGGTCTGCGCGTGACAAATCGCGTCCACCATCCGGGACGATATCGCCTGGTCATGAGCGGGCTACGTTGCGCGCGTGACGTCGCGAGGTGATGCGCTCGGCGCCTATGCCGGAACGATCCCGGTCCGTCCCTCCCAAGCGCCGTGCTCCGAGAGGGCACGAAAACGGAGGGTCGTGAACTCGAAATGGAAGTCGCGGCGGCTTCGCTCGACCATGGCGACGGCGTGCCGGTTCGCGCCGGGCGCGGCGTCGCGACCGTGCACCATGTCGAGCATCTCGCGCTCCGTCTTCCATACGGTGAAGGTGCTGAAGGTCCGAGGGGGACGGACGGCAGCGAGCGCGAGCGTCGTTCCCGGATGGTCGCGCACCAGCTCCTCGACCGGCTTGCCCCATCGCGTGAAGCGAAAGAGCTCGGGAATCTTCGCGCGGGCGAGCGTCACGGCGACGACGGCCGCCTCCGGATCCGTGGCGCCGGTATGCTCGGGTCGCTCGGGAAACTCCGAGACCTTGCCCCATCGGCGGAGCAGCTCCAACCGAACGTGCCAGCCCGCCTGCAGCGTGCGACCGAGCTTCGCCTCGGTCAGAAAGCCGTCGAGCGCGCGCTCGTCGTCCCACGAGCAGAAAACCGCGAGCCGACGGATCTGCATGCGCGCCGGTGAAATGATCGGCGCGCCGAGCTTCATCACCGCCAAGCACTCGATGTTGCGCAAGCCCGGCACAGTGGCCGCCTTGGGTGGAGCGAACATCGCGCCGAGAGCCGACGACGAAGAAACGTTCGCCAAGTGGAAGCTGAAGATCGTCATGGTGCTCGCAGCGGAGAGTGAGCTTCGGGCCTTCCCCATCCGAAAGCAATGAGGCCGAGCCCCACGTGCCCGATGGCGTTGACGAGGCCGTGGTAGCGAACCATCCCTGCGAGATCGAAGAGCGGGGCACCCCAGGCCCAGGCAAGCGACGGAACGAGCGTCACGACGGGCACGAGCAAGGCAACGGCGACGAGGACACGAGGGCCGCGCTCGATCCGATGGGGGCCACCCAGGAGGAAAGCGCCGAGCTGCGATAGGAAGATCACCTCGTAGGAAACGGCCCCCATCTCGTTGCAGTGCGGAACGCCACTGATGCCGGCCGCAGTCACCAGGTAGGCGACCGGATGCACGACGAGCAGCGTCCGAAGGAGCGCGATGGCGTGTGCGTTGGAGACGGCGCGACATGCGAGCGCGGTGATCGTGAGCGCCCCAAAGCCGGCAGCACCGAAATGCGCGGCCGCGAGCCACGTCCACGGCGCGGTAAAGCCGAGGAGCGTTTCTCCCCGCAGATACACGCTGAGCCAAACCAGACCGCCGCCGACGAAGATCCACGCGGCGGCGAGCGCCAGCTCTTCGGGAAGAACCTTCTCGCGCCCGAGCGCCCGCCGCAGCAGGCGATACCCCACGACGGCGACCACGGGGAGCGTAAGGACGAGAAGCGCGTAACCGATCACGTCGCCGGAAGGCTAGCGGAACGGCTCAGCGATCGTAGAGCGGCGGCGCGCGGTCGAGCCGCGGGCCGAGCAGCGACCCCGAGCTCGCGCGCGCCACGCCGGCGAGCACGACCAAGATCAAGACGGCGAGCTGTGCGAAGCGCATCGACGAGCCCGACACGTCCCACGCTCGTAGAAAGAGAGCGACGCTCGAACGCATGGGGTACCTCCGGCGTTCGCGAGATGTGAGACCTCTGGCCCGGGAGAGCAAGGCTCCGACTGAAAGAAGCACGCTCGAAAACGAAACTTCACGAAGCCATTTTTTCGGGACGCCGCCGATTTGCGCTACCCGCCCACCGCCGAGCCGAGCACCCGCCGAAAGCTCACCTGAATCCGGCTCTCGACGAGCCTCACCAAGCTGTCGAACTCCGGATCCGTCAGGCCCTTGCGTTCACGCAGCAGCCGCCGCGTCTCGCGATCGAGCTTCGCGCGGATCGAGCCGAGCCACCTGGCTGCGGTGGCCCGGTGAACGCGAAAGCTCGAGCCGATCGCGTCGATCGAGAGCCCGTGCAAGAGGTGCATCCGGAGGACGTTGCGCTCCTGGGGGGTGAGGTTCGCGAGCGCGTCTTCGACGGCTGCCTTGAACGCCGCGCGGTGCTGCTCCTTGAGGGTCGCGAGCTCCGGATCGGCGTCGGGACAGAGCTCGGTAAGGAGGCGCTCGTCATCGAGATCGATTCGATGATCCTTGCGCCGCAGGTTGAGTGCCGTGCGCGCGGCGGCGACGCGGACGATGCCCGGCAGATCGCCGTGCGCTGCCGCCGCGAGGATGCCGGGCGCCTCGCCGGGCTCTGCGACGAGGAGCTTCTCGCGAAGGATTTGGAGGACCTCGTCGATCTCGGCCATGGGCAGCCCCATCTTCCCGAGCACCGATCGTGCTCCGGGGAAGGTGTACGCCTCGAAGTCGCGAAGCGCCTTGGCGTCTCCGCGCGCGCACCCGACCGCGAGCCAGAGGCTCGACACCAGCGGCTGCGACAGCGGGCGCGCATCGGCCCCCGACGTGTGCTCCCGTACCAACGCGGCGACGTCGGCTTCGGGAACCGACACGTCCGGCCACGCCACGCGTGCAGCGGCGATCAGCTCGTCGAGCGGATCGTTCGCAGTGGCGGCAGGACTCGGGCTCGTCATCCCGAGGCGAATGTACCATCCCTGCATGACGTGCCCCACCGACGCGGAGCTCCTCGGCTTCGCCGACGGCAGCCTCGCAACCGAGCCGCGGCGAGCCGTCGAGGCTCACCTCGATACGTGCCCGTCTTGCCTGGAGATTGTGGCAGCGGTCTTGCGCTCGTCGGCACCGGGCTCGGCGTCCGATAGCGGTTCGACCAGGTCGCTGCCCCCCTCTCCGCTCCTCGCGGACGGCGCGCCTCGCTACGTGCCCGGCGACGAGATCGCGCGCGGCGGGATGGGTCGCATCCTCGCCGCAGAGGATCGCCTGCTCGGTAGACCCGTCGCGCTCAAGCGCATCCGAGCCGCGGGCGCCGACCTCGAGAAGCGCTTCTTGCGCGAGCAGCGCATCACCGCCCGGCTCCAGCATCCGGCGATCGTTCCGATCTACGACGCAGGCGTCCTCGAAGGCGGCGGTCCGTTCTTCGTCATGCGCTTGGTGAAGGGGGAGAGCCTCGATCGAGCGGTCGCGAAGGCGACCTCGATGGACGAAAAGCTGCGCCTTCTGGCGGCGATGATCGGCGTCGTCGACGCGGTCGCCTACGCGCACGGCGAGCGGGTGGTGCACCGGGATCTCAAACCGCAGAACATCCTGATCGGACCCTTCGGCGAGGTCGTCGTCCTGGATTGGGGGCTCGCGCGCGAGCTCGATCGGGCGAGCGCCGACGACGAGCGCGACCGCGTCGCGAAGAGCGACGACGGAAGCGAAACCGAGGGCGACGACGACCCGTCAGCGACGCGCGCGGGCGACGTTCTCGGGACGCTCGGCTACATGGCTCCCGAGCAATCCCAGGGGCAGCCCGCGGACACGCGCTCCGACGTCTACGGCCTCGGGGCGGTCCTCTATCACGTGCTCACGGGAGGTGCCCCGCACGCCGAGCGTTCAACGACGACCGGCGATGCATCCGATCGCGAAGCTGCGCTTCCGATTCGCGATCGCGCGCCCGCGGCACCGCTCGATCTCCTCGCCATCGTGGACCGCGCGATGGCGACCGATCCAGACGCGCGATACCCGTCCGCCCGCGAGCTCGCCGAAGATCTCAAGCGTTGGCAAGCGGGCCGTCTCGTCGAGGCGCACCGCTACTCACCAGGCGATCTCGTTGGACGTTTCGTGCGCCGCTATCGAGCGCCCTTGCTGGTAGCGACGGCGGCGCTGGTGGTGCTCGTCACGCTCGGCGGTCTGAGCCTCGAGCGGATCTTCGCCGAGCGCGCGCGTGCCCTGTCCGAGCAAGCTCGCGCAGAAGGCGCGCTCCAGCGCGCCGAGGAGCAGCGCGTCGCGGCCGAGACGCTCGTGAGCTTCATCCTGGGCGATCTTCGCAGCCGCTTGGAGCGCGTGGGGCGGCTCGATGCCCTCGCGGGCGTCGCGAAAGCCGTCATGGGATACCAGGATCGCGCGCCCGCTTCGGAAGACGTCGCGACGCTGTTGCGCCGCTCCGAGGTCGCTGGGCTTGCAGGCGACGTGGCGTTCGCGAACGGCGATCTCGACGCCGCCAACGAGAGCTACACCCGGAGCGCCGCAGCCGCGGACGCCGCCGAGCAGAAGCAGACGTCGCCGGAGGCCCGATGCCGCGCTGCTCTCCGCCTCGGTGACGTGCGCAAGCGGCGCGGTGAGCTCGATGCCGCGACCGAGCACTACGAAAAGTGCATCGAGCTCGCCCGCGACGTCGTCGGGCCGGCCTCCAAGGAGCTCTCGGTGCGCGGCTGGCTGGCGCTCGGCGAGATGGCGAAGATCCGTGGCGAGCTCCCGACAGCTCGAAAGATCCTGGAGGACGCTCGGCCGGTGGCCGTGTCCCTCGCGGCCGAAGCGGGCGGCGCCGCCGCCGACGCTTCCCATCTCCTGTTCATGCTTCACAGCGATCTGGCGCAAACCCTGTTCATCGCTGGCGAAGTCGCCGCGGCCCGCGACGAAGCTGGTCTCGCAGTGGAGCTCGCTCGGGCGCGACGCGACGCACGCAACGACGATACGAGTGCGCGGTACGACTACGCTCGCGCTCTGGCCCTGCTGGGCCTGGCGGAGCAGACCGGCGGCGATCTCGTAACGCCCGAAGGGCGCTACCGCGAGGCTCTCGCCGAGCATCGTCTCTTGGCGGCACGCGATCCATCGAACGCGGACTGGCAACGCGCCGTCGGCGTCGACGCCGATCGGATGGGAACTCTGATGAACCTTCGGGGAGACCGGCGCGGCGCCCTGCCGTGGCTGAGAGAGAGCGTCGAGGTATCGGTCAAGGTCGCCGAGATCGCGCCCGACAACATGGAGTGGAAGCGAGACATCGCGATCTCGCGTTACACGCTCGCCACTGTTTTGTCCGAGCTGGGAGAGCTCGACGAGGCTCGGACGGAGCTCACCGCGGCGCTGAAGGTCGAAGAAGAGCTGCTTTCGTCCGCGCCCGACGCCGGGCGCGCAGCGCGCGATCTCGGAGTCATGCTCCTCTCCCTCGGCGAATTGGAGTTCAAAGCAGGGAGAGCGGACGCGGCGCGCGCCGCGCTCGAGCGGGGCATCGCGGTGGAGAAGGAATACCTTCGCACGGTGGATACGCCCGCGGTTCGCCAGGATATCGCCAATGCCCTCCTGGTTCTCGCGGCGAACGAGAAGGGCGCCGCGGCGCTCGGCCACATCGAAGAGGCCGTAGCGATCTTGGGCCCGGTTCGCAGTCTGGCGGCGGCCAATGCGAGCCTCGATGCGACCATCAGACAAGCCGACGAAGCGCTCGCGAAGGCGAAGCGAAAGTAGCCAGCCCGCGATCGGCCTACTTCTTCTTTGGTGCGGTCGTCGCGGCAGGCTTCGCCGGAGCTTTCGCTTTCGCTGCCGCCGTCGTCGCCGCACCCGAGGAGGCGGCCGACGGCTTGCCCTCGGGAAGGACACTCTTGAGGAAGATCAAGAGGACGATGACCGGGACGGCCAAGAGGAAGAGGATGATCCCGACGATGGCCATCCGGACCTTCTGCGGCAGCTTCATGAACTTGTCTGAAAACGACATGGCGGTCTCCTGAGCAGGCCGATCTCCAGGCCTTACCTCGGGATCACGCGACGGGGCCGGATGTCGCACGGCTGATGCGTTTTTTCGCCGGCCGCCGCCCGGGAGCGGACCGGGCGCCATCGCTTCCGGTGCAAAGGCTTTCACCCTGCGTGCAATCCCGCGCACCGTCCTGCAGCGCAAAGCGGACGTGGCCCCGGATCTCGGCTTGGCGCGCGGATTGCGAAGCGGCGCCGCATGCTTCTCAAGCGACGCAACACCCTCGCCCTCGGTGCAGTCGGTCTTGGCGCTCTCTGGGGCTGTGGTGACGGTGAGACCGGCGAAGGCGAAGGCGGCTCGGGCGGAGCCACCGGCTCCGGAGGCCCCGCTGGGCCGGGAGCGACAGGAACGAACGGCCCCGGCGCAGGCCCCAACGGCAGCACGAGCGGCGGCGACGGTGGTGCGGGTGGCGGCGGACCGTCGAACGTCACTGTCGGCAGCTACGCCGACCTGAACCTCGAGACGCACGCGATCTACTCGATCGACATGTCGCTCATGGACTACCCAGAGTGGTCGGCGCACCCCGACTCCGGCGAGGTGCGGGTTCACGAGACCGGCATCTGGTGGGACGGCGGCGACGCGCTCAGAACCCATCCGCCGACGGTCGAGCAGAGAGGGAGCGGCATCGGCTCGATCACCAACCTCTGGCGCGACGCGACCTTCGCGATCCGCAAGCTCAACTTCCGTTTCGAGTGGCAAGCGGGCCCGGAGTATTGCTCGCGCACGAACGGCAACCTGCCGAAGTTCGTGATCGCGCTCACCGCACCCGAGCTCTCGGTCAACGCCGACGGGGGCGCACGGCCGATGCTCTATTGGCGAGAGGTGGACTCGGCGGACAACCCCGCGTTCAATCGTCCCGACACGCTCGCCATCTGTCCTGCGCAGGGCACCGTGCAGCTTTGGGCGGAGAGCACCTACTCCGAAGAGAGCACGTTCTGGCCGATGCAGGCGCAGCCGCTGTACTTCGCGGACGCTGCGGGCACGTTCCAGGGGTCTCCGGTGCTCGATCCGAGCGAGATCGTCACCATCGAGATGCGGATGATCGCCATCTCCACGCGCGAGCATCCACGTGGCCTCATCGCGGTGCGCGTCTACCGCCGCAACGGCGAATTCATCGAGCGCGGCTGCCCGTGGGACCTCGACGAGAACGAGCCGGTCGACCTCAGCTACATCCACGAGATCCAGATGTTCGGCGGCGGCTACTACAACAACGCCAACCCCCATCACGAGAACAACTTCACCCGCATCGGCGGGCACATCACGCTCGCGGCGAACTACGACGGCTGGCTCGGACCGCGCGCCGGGTTCGTCATTTGACTTCGCCCTGCACGACTTCGGTCGGCCCCGCGAGCTCGACCTTCCAGACGGTGTCTCCGTCGAAGTAGGTCAGATCGAGCCTGCCGGCCGCAAGGTCCCAATCGACCTCGACGTCCATCGCGTTGTCCTCGTCGCGCTCGCCCCGAAACGACTTCGGTGCGCCATCCTTGAGCCCGCACGTACCGAACGCACCGACCCTCTTGCCGTAGAGGGTGCGATCGCCGCACCGGACGAGCACGCGACAAGCGCGCTCGTCTCGAAGGCTCCAGGCAGGGTGGAGCCACGCCTCGCAGGTCGCGTCCGCAGCGACCTTCGACGGCCCTCGCGATCGCAAAACGCGTAGCTTCGCGTGACGATCGCCCCAAAACGGAAGCGCTTTCTGCGCGTGCCCGCGGTCGAACGTGCCCTCGTACACCTCACTGAACGGCTCGAACTCGATCCTGACCTCGAACTCGCCGCGGGGTGCGCTGAGAACGTGACCCTCGCCGTCTGCGGTGTTCACCGTAGCCTCGGTCCGAGGCCCGAGGCGCGGGCCGTCATCCCGTACGCTGAGGAACGCGCGCGCCGTCCCCGGCCGAGGACCGGGCACCTCGATCGGATCGATGGTGGCGAATTGCGTGGGGGCTTCGATTGCGTCGGCGGATCGGTGGAGCACACGCCCCGCGCACGTGATCGTTGTTTTGTGGTGTCGGTCCGAGCGCAGCGTTGCGTCCAGGGTACAGGGCGCTCCGACGCCGAAGGGCTGGCCGCTGACGCTCTTGACGCGACCGCTCCAGCGCACCTGTCTTTCCGAGCTCGGCATGCCCGCCTCCTTGGCGGCGTAGGAGATGAGGAGATCACCGAGCGGCGTCGTCGGGAGCGAGCGCATCGAGGAAGCCTCGTCGTTCCGGAGGAGCTCGCCCAGGCGGCCATCGCGAAGAGCAAACGCTGCGGCACCCAGCCCGAGCACGAGAGCCCCGGCACCGAATCGCCAGAATTTCCGCTTCGAAGCCGGAGGCCGGCCGTCTCGAAGCGCCAACTGAAAGTGAACGCGGTCGAGGAGCTCGCGTGCTTCGCCGAGCTCTCGTTCAATCCTTCCCGCCCAGTCGCGGTCTTCGCGATAGCTCATGGGTCCCGAGGAACGCCCGGCGAGCGAGTCGGCTTCCCAAATAGCGTCGGGCCGGAGACGCTCGCCTCCGGCCCGATCTTCACGATCTGTGATGTGTGAGGCTTACGGCCTGATCGTCACGCCGAACACGAACGTGGGATCCGAGAACGGTCCGACGTTCGCGCCCTTGAGCGCGCTCTGGATGCAGGAAGCTGCGGGCTTGCCCGCGGCCCAGCCGGAGACCGAGACCGATTTGACCGCACCGGACGATCCGAACGTGATGTTGGCGCGCGAGACGTCGTCGGCACCGGCGACGCATGCCTTCGCTCCGCCCATGACGGAGCCGACGGCTGCGGTGACCTTGCCGGTCGGCGGACGGCTCGGGACGTTCGACGGACGCGCCTCGTCATCAGACGCGGGCGTCGCCTCTTTCTTCTCGCCGCCGTAACGGTTGTTGAGATCTTCGTCGAGCGTGCCGTCCGGGTTCACCTTGTCCGGCTTCGTGTCCTTCGCGGGATCGTTTGCGGCGACCGCGCTGCTCGGCGGAAGCGGTCCGCCGTGCTGCGGGGGAGCGGTCGGCTCCGCGGTCGGCTCGGTGAGCTTGTCGATGTCGACAGCATCGTCTTGTTCGGGCTCGGGCGCGGCCGCGACCGGCTCTTCCACCTTTGCCGTCGGCTCTTCGGGCGCAGGCGCGGGCTCCTCGACCTTGGCGGCCTGCTTCTCGGGCTCGGGCGCCTTGGCCTTGAACGGATCGACCTTCAAGAAGACGAAGATCGCCGCGGCAGCCGCGACACCTACGAGCGCGATGATGATGCCGCCGTAGCTGCCGCTCTTCTTCTCTTCCTTGGCGGCAGTGATCGGAACGACAGGCGCGAGCTGCGACGCAGGGGCCGCCGTGGACGCGGGGGCCGCAGCGGACGGCGGCGGCGCGCTCTCGGTCGATGCGGAGCCCGCCTTGATCGACGGAGCAGGGAGCGGCGTCGCCGTCGACGCAGGCGCTGCCGGAAGCGGCGTCGCCGTCGACGGCGGCGGCTTCGACGCGACCTGTTGAGCCAGCGCACCTAGCGAGCTCGGCGCCGCGGGAGGTGGTGTCGCCACCGCGGAGAGCGAGCTCGGAGGCGGCGCGACGGAGGCGGGCGGCGGCGTCTTGGAGACGCGCTCCGCGAGCTCCTTCAGCGAGGGGCGCCCCGAACGCATGCTGGTCGGGCCGGCGGATCGCGACGACATCGGGCCGCTCGACGAACCTTTGGGATTCTCGCTCTCGGACATCTTGGAAACTCCTACGATGGATACTGCAGAAGACGAAGTGGAAGACGTGGGCTCGCCGGGCTCGGCGGCGAGAGAAACGGGGGCAAGGACGGTCTCGAGGTCGGCCGCCCTCTCGGCCTTCATGGCTCGCTGTACGATGGCTTCGGCACGTTCATCCCACGCGGCGTCGGCCCCACCTCCGGGAAGACGGGAGCCAGGTACCGCGCTTTCGCGCAGCATCTTCTCCGGGTCATTTTGTACTTCTCGACTCATTCGACCTCGCCTCCAAAACCGCGCTCCGCGAGGAACGCCCGCAGCTTGCGCCGAGCTTCATGGACGCGCCACGCAATCGTACCTTCGGGCGCCCCCAAAGCCTGCGACGCCTCTTCGTGGGACAGCCCATCCAGGCAAACCACGAGGAGGGTCGTACGCAAGGTCTCGGAAAGCCCGTCGATCCCTTCGAGCAGTGCCTCGGCGATGCGCTTGTCGTCCGTGGTGCGGGCAGGATCCCGGCCCAGGCTCGGCCGGGTCTCGGCCAAGAGGGCCTCGATGCGCGGATCGTCGTCGATGCTCGCCGGCTGGCGGGTCTTTCGAGCCCGGATGTGGTTGAGAGAGAGATTCACGGCGATCCGATAGAGCCAGGTGAACGGCTCGCTTCGCCCATCGAAGCGGTCCACCGCTTGGTAGGCCCGCACGAAGGTTTCTTGGGTGACGTCCTCGGCCTCGGCGCTGCTCCGCGTGAGATGCGCAGCCAGGCGGAAGATTCGCTTTTGATGGCGGCGCACGAGCAGGCCGAAGGCCTCGGCATCTCCGCTCTTCGCACGTTCGAGAAGCTCGCGGTCCGAAGCGCCTGCCATGCGTTCACGCTCGCACCCTGAAGGGGCGTGGCCGACCCGGCCATACGCCCGCCGCCTGGGCCACTAGCCCGGGCCCCCCCAAACAGGCGGGGTTCTGACGCGAGGGTTGGACGATAGCCGAACACACCAATTGGACCAAGAAGGTCGGGGTATCTTGGGGACCGCCCATGCATCCCTCGACAACTTCGTGGTTTAGAGCCCGGTCCACCCTGAAAATCGGGCAAATCCTGGCTGTCGCCGCCCTGGGCTACGCCTGCGGGAACGCAAATCTCGGCCGGCCGGCCGTCGCGACCACCCAGGCCCAGAGCGCCTACCTGCCCTTCGACCAGATGTCGAAGGTCCTGGTCCTGGTCGAGCACAACTACGTCGAGCCCGCCCAGCGCGAAAAGCTGCTCGACGGAGCCATGCGCGGCATGGTCGCCGAGCTCGATCCGCACTCGTCGTACATGAACGCCGAGGAGTTCGCTCAGTTCCAGAGCGACACCGAAGGAAAGTTCGGCGGCATCGGCGTCGAGGTGGATCTTCGCGACGAGCTGGTTACGGTCATCGCGCCGATCGAGGGATCGCCCGCGGCGAAGGCGGGCATCCGGCCGGGCGATCGCATCCTCGCCGTCGAGGGCAAGCCGCTCCGAGGAGCGCGCATCGACAAGATCGTGAACCTCCTCCGCGGCGAGCCCGGAACGCCGGTGAAGCTGTCGATCGGACGCGAGGGCGAAGAGGAGCCGATCGAGATCACGGTGACCCGCGAGATCGTCCGCGTCTCGAGCATCGAGACCAAGCGGCTCGAGGGCGACGTCTTGTATTTGCGCCTCAAACAGTTCCAAGAGACGACGCACGAAGAGATGCTGCGCGACATCGCCAAGGTGCGCGCAGGCGGAAAGCCGCTCCGCGGGGTCATCCTCGACATGCGCTACAACCCCGGCGGGCTCGTCGATCAGTCGGAGCTGGTCGCCGACGAGATGCTCTCGAGCGGCACGATCTATTCGACGCGCCACCGGGGCGAGGTGCTCGATCTCGTGCAAGCCACGCCCGGAGGCGCGCTCGCCGATCTGCCGATCGTCACCGTGGTGAACGAGTACACCGCGTCGGCTGCCGAGCTCGTCGCGGGCGCCCTCCAGGACAACGATCGCACCACCGTCGTCGGCATGAACACCTTCGGAAAGGGCTCGGTGCAGACGATCTTCGAGCTCCCCGGCGGCGCCGGGATGCGTCTGACGACGATGCGGTACTACACGCCAGCGGGCCGCGCGATCCAGGCGCAAGGCATCGAGCCCGAGGTGCTCTTGCGTCCGGCGAAGGAGACCGAGGTGGTGCGCGAGCGCGATCTCGAAGGCCACCTCGCCGCCGAGGGCCGCGGGCCGAAGCGGCAGCAGGAGGTCGTCACGATCCCTCCGAGCCCCGAGCCTTTCGCTCCGATCCGCGTCGCGGACATTCCGCCAGATCCGACGAAGGGCAAGGACTTCTCGCTCGCCGAAGCGTTCCGGCGCCTGCAGAAGAAGATGGTCGCGAAGGCCCAGTAGGAATCAGTAGCGCGCACCGAACGTCAGCCCGGCGGCATCGATCGCGCCGGGCACGCCGACGTCGATGCGCGCGGCCGGTGCCGCCGGCGCTGCTTCTTGCTCGCCCCCGGCGAGGACGGCCTCGACGATCCAGGCCGTTGCGCCGGCCGCGAGGAGGCCGGCGCCGATCCCGACCGAGACATTGGCGATCAGCATGTCGCGCTCGCCCGCGTCCTTCTCCGGACGGCGGCTCGCGGGGCAGCGCGGGGTGCACTCTTCGAGGCCATCCAAGGTCGACCTCGCCGAGACGCCGAAGCCGGCGAACATCGCCATCCCGACGGCGCCCCCGCCGAGGAGCACGATGCCGGCGATCGACACCACCGGACCTTCGTCCTTCGGTGGCGGCGGCGGCTGCTTGTCGGCGCCGGGCGGAGCCGGCTGCGTGCTCGTAGAGAAATCGACGCGCGCCGAGGTACCTGCCCCGACACGCGCCGTCTGGGTCTCGGTTCGGTCGCCGAGCGTCATCGTCACACGCACCTCACCGGGCTCGGCGTAAGCGCGCCCGGAGCCGATGAAGGTCGCCGGCGATTTGGGATCGCCGCGAGACACGTCGATGCGCGCGCCTTCGGGTGCGGTCACGACGACCGTCCCGAGCTCGCCGCTCAGCGAGCCGATCCATCGCTTCGCTTCTTCCAGGGTGCCCTTGTAGCGGTCTTGGCCGCGAGCCACTTCGTTCTGTGCGTTCGCGAGGACGCGCTCGTACGTCTCGAGCGCCTCGGCGCGGCGACCGAGCTCGCGCCTGGCATGCGCGATCAAGAGCTCGGTGTTCGGGCTGGGCAAGAGCCGGAGCGACTCGACGAGCTTCGGCAATGCGTCGGCCGCTTTGCCGGCGGTGAGCAGATCGCGCCCCTCCGTATAAAGCTGGATCGCTCGCTTCGACTCCTCGGCCACGACGCCTCCGCCCTGCGCGAGCGCCGATCTGGAGACCGCGGCAGGCCCCACGAGCCCGAGGCAGAGGAGGAGCAGCCGAGCCCGCGACGAAAATGACATTTGTGTCATGGAGCGGCGGGTACCAACATGGTGGAGGTGGGCTTCGCCGTGCGAACGGCGCGCGGCTTGCCCGTGCTCGGTGCGCGCGCCGTCGAGCTGGTCGCAGAAGGTTTGGGCTCGCCGGTGGGGATCGGCGGATCGACGACGGCAGTCGTAGAGGGCTCTACCAGCGGGAGCACCGGAGGTAGGGCCGTCGATTCGGCCGAAGCTTGCGAAGTCGCCTGCGGCTTGGACGCGGTCGAGGTCTCGGGTGCCGAGGTTCGGACGGCGACCCATACGGCCACGGCGAGGAGCACCGCGCCCGCCCCGGCGAGGAGGCCAGCGGCGACCGCGACGCCCTTCGGCGTTCGCCGGGGCGGCGGCGAAGCACGGCTCCACGCGCCGACGGGCGTCGGGATCGATGCGGGATCGACCTGGGGCGGCACGGGATCCGTCTTGCTCGTCGTCGCCGGCGAGGTGCGGGCGATTGCCGCTCCGACGGGGTTCGCCGCAGGCATGTCGAGCACCGTGTCGTTGAAGCTCGCGGGATCCCGCGACGTGCGCTCCGGGTCGAAATCGGGAGCGAAGGGCACGAGCGCCTCGAACAGCTCGCCGACGGTCTGGTAGCGCTTGGCGGGATCCTTCTCGAGGGCCTTTCCGACGACCTCATCGAAACCGGCCGGGATCGTCGAACGAACCTGAGAGGGGGGAACGTGCGGCTCGACAGAGATCGTCACGGCGAGGCCGCCGGCGGTCTCGGCCATGAACGGCGGCTGACCGGTGAGCGTCTCGTACAAGATGACGCCTAGCGACCAGATGTCGGTGCGCGCGTCGACGAGCTTGGTCGACCGGATCTGCTCCGGGGACATGTAGAGCGGCGTCCCGAAGGACATGCGCGTCGAGGTGAGCTTCGCGTCGGTGAGCGCCTGAACTTTGGAGATTCCGAAGTCCAGGACCTTGACCACGCGCTGCGAGCCGATCTCCGCCAGGAACAGGTTCGACGGCTTCAGATCGCGGTGGACGATGCCCCGCGCGTGCGCTTCGGCCATCGCGAGGCACGCCTGGGCGACGTAGCCGGCTGCGCGCTCCGCCGGGAGCGCACCGTGGGTGTCGATCTCCTTCATGAGATCGGTCCCGCTGAGAAGCTCCATGACCAAGAACGGTTGACCTTCTTCGGACGTCCCCACATCGAAGATGCGGGCGACGTGGGGGCTCGCGAGAGCCGACGCCGCGGTCGCCTCGCGCTTGAAGCGGGCGACTGCGTCGTGGTCCGAGAGGAGCTCCTTGCGCAGGACCTTGATCGCCACGACCACGCCGTCGTGCTGGCGCCGGGCTTGGTACACCTCACCCATGCCACCCTCTCCGATCACGGAGAGGAGCTGATAGCGACCGGCGAGCAAGGTGCCCGGACCCACGTCAGCCAAGACTAGCCCGTCTCTTATCCCGCGGGCCTTGGTACCGTCAGATTCCGCTCGGGTGGTAGAGCCCGCCACCCTTGGGTTTGCCGGTCTTCGACTTGCCCGTCTTCGATTTTCCCTTGCCGGCGGCTGCAGGCGGGAGCTCGTCCACGACGGTCCCGGATGCGTCGGGAACCGCCTCCGTCTCGACGGCGTCGGACGCGGACGGCGCAGGCGAGGCGCTCGTCGGGGGCGTGGGATCCGGCGGCGCCGGCGCGCCGGTCGGGGCTGCGGTCGCGGTGGATGCTGCGGCCGCGAGCGCAGGATCTTCGGGGGCGGCAGGCGCAGCGGGCCCGCGCGAGGCAAGGAAAGCCCCGACCCCGACGACGACGATCGCACCCAGCGCGACCCAGACGAGCCGGCCGTCGCGCTTCCGCATCGGCGGGGCATACGAAAGCGGCGGCTGCGAAGGGGCGCCGGCGCCGGAGCTGCCCGACGGGTTCGAGAGCGCAAAGCTCCGAGGTTCGCTCGCGCGCGAAGGATCGCCGTCAGGCGGAGGGGCGCTCGCCGGCGGTCGCACCGACGGCTGTGTCGGCGCGGCGCTGTTGAGATCGTGCGTGAGCTCGAGCGAGCTCGAGGGCTCGTCGAGCGTGACCGCAGACTGGGTCGTCGGATCCGCCACGACGGGTGGAGCCGGCGGCTTCGACGATTGAGCTCGCGCGACGACGACCGGCGGGCGGACCGAGCCCGTGGCCGGAGCAACAGGCGAGCCCACGAGCGCCGGCGTGACGAGGGCGTTGAGGCGTGTGGGCGTGTCATCGCGGCCGCGCGGCAAGAGATCGTGCAGCGCCCGCAGGAACTCTTTCATCGTCTGGTAGCGGTGCGCGGGGTTCTTCTGAAGCGCGCCTGCGATGACGACGTCGACCGACTTGGAGAGGCTCGGGCGCCGCTCGCTCGGAGGGAGGTGCGGATCCTTCGTGATCGCGAGACCGACGGCGGGAGCGTTCTCGGCGACGAACGGCGGGAGCCCGGTCAAGAGCTCGTAGAAGATGACGCCGAGCGACCACACGTCGCTCCGCTGATCCGCGGCCTTGGCGGAACGAAATTGCTCCGGCGACATGTAGAGCGGCGAGCCGAAGAGCGCCTTGGTGAGCGTGACGTTCTCGTCCGCCGCGGCGACGAACTTCGAGATGCCGAAATCGAGGACCTTGAGGACGCGCCGCCCGCCTTGGTGCGCGAGAAAGAGGTTCGAGGGCTTCAGATCGCGGTGAACGATCCCGGCCTCGTGGGCGGCGATCATCCCCTGACACGCCTCGATGATGAGCTTTACCGCCTCCTCGGCGGGGAGGACGCCGCGCATGTCGAGCTCGCGCGCGAGATCGTTGCCCTCGAGGAGCTCCATCACGATGAACGGGCGGTTCTTCTCGGTCGTCCCGCACTCGAACACCTCGGCGACGTTCGGGTCGCGGATCGCCCCCGCGGCCCGTGCTTCGCGATTGAAGCGCGTGATCACCTCGGGCTCTTTGCTCAGCTCTTCACGAAGCACCTTGAGGGCCACCCGCTCGTCGGTGGTCTTGTCGATCGCTTCGTAGAGGTCGGCCATCCCGCCCCGCGCCAGCGCGCGAACGACCTCGAAGCGGTCGGCCACCAGCGTTCCGGGACCCACGGGGGCGAATTGTAGCTCGAACGTTACAGGTCGTGCGCGAAGAGGCGCTTTCCGGACTCGCCTTCGAGCACGACGATGCGCTCCTCGCCTGCGCGAATGGCGACGAGACCCTCCTGCGCAGAGAGCCCGGTGGCGCCGGGGTCCATGGCCGCCGACCACCGCTTCTTACCCGTGGAGATGTCGAACCCGACGACCTGCGCGTCCGCCGCGACGACGAGGACGTCACGCGCGATCACCAGGCTTTCTGCGTCGGGCACGGCGGCCTTCCAGCGCGTCTTGCCGGTCGCGGCGTCGGCGACGAGGACCTCTTCGTCATTGATGAACGCGACGAGATCGGTGGTCGTCGCGAGCGCCGGGGTTACCCCGGCGAGCGTGTGGAGCGCTTCACTCCCGACGTCGATCGATCGTTCGAGGCGACCGTTCTCCGTTCGAAAGACGCCCAGCGAGCCGTCGTGCCGCGCATAAAACCGCTCGCCCGAGATCAGGATCGGCGGCTCCGCCTCGGCTTCGACCCGATAGCGCTGCTTGCCGTCGGCTGCGTTGCGAACGACGAGCTTGCCGTCCTCGATCGTCGCCAAGATGCCGCCGCCTGCCGAGAGCGGTGCGTAGTAGTCGCACGGAACGTCGAAGGTCTTGGCGCCGCTCATGGCGTCGTACCCGCGCCACGCGTGATCCTCTGTCGAGGCGTCGAAGATGAACACGGCCGGGTCGGAGACGATCGGTCCGAAGTAGTACGAGACCTTGGCGAAGACGCGCCAGCGGGCCGCACCCGTCGCACCGTCGCGCGCAACGAGACCACCGTCGCCGTGGGCGTAGAACAACCCCTTGGCCGAGGGCGGCGCGTCGACCCAGCCGTCGGCGGGCAGCTTGGTCGTCGCCTTGCCGGTGCGCGTGTCGATCAGGAGGATCGGCGCGCGGAACGCCGGTTGAGCGACGACGTGACCGCTGACGATCGCCGGCCGAGGCGGCGGGGGACCGCAGCCGACGAGAAGCGCCATCGATATAGCGAACAGGTGGCCTCGCACGACGGGTGGGATACCTCGATCGAGCCCGGCTGGATAGCCATCGTGGCCGCGCCCAGAAGCGTCACTGTGCGGCAGCGATCGCCGAGGGATCCAATGACTGGGCGAACGATGCTGCTCCGGCGCCGGCGCGCAGCGCCGAGCGGATTGCCGACAAGATCGTGCGCGGCGCGTCGTGGACCGTGTCGCCGGCAGCGAAGACGCCCGGAGCGCAGGCCGCCGACGCGTCGACGAGCAGGCCGGCGCGCTCGAGCGCGCCGGGCGCGCCGATCCTCGGCCACGCCGTACCCTCGAGGACCGGTCCGAACGACGAGCTCGCCGGACCCGCTGCTGCTTGTGCGGCTACACGCGCGCCCTCGATCTCGACGGCCGAGCGAAAGGGCGAGCGCATCTTCTCGGGGCCTTCGGGACCGGAGCGATGCTCCGGCGGATCGTAGACGATGCCGCCACCGACGAGGCCGCCGGTCGCGATGACGACGGCGTCACACGAGATGGGATCGCGGCCGTCGATCTCGACACGAAAGCCTCCGCCTTCGTCACGCCGTGCGGCGCTCTTGGCGCGCCCGCGGATCACCTCGACCTTCGCGCGGGACAGCCACGCGTCACGAGCGACCTCGAAGCGGAGACCGGGAACACCCGAGCCGGCGTGCAGCGCTTCACCCGCCGGGCAACCGAGGGCCAAAGAGAGCGCACCTGCACGCTCCTCTTGGATGCCGAGCCACGGACCGAAGAGGACCGCGGCACGTTCGGCCCCGATGCGCGCGACGAATGGTGCGAGACGCGCAGCGAGCCACTTGATGCGCGCGCCGTCGTCATGGCGCGCGGCAAGATCGGCATCCGACACCCGCGCCTCGTCCGCGTAACGAAGCACCGGTGCCTCGACGACTTGAAGCTGCACGCCCGGGTTCTCTGCCCGAAGTGACCGGACGAGGGTGTCGGCATCCCAGCCGGCGCGAGGCGCGCGCGGAAGGAGCACCGTCCTGCCGAGAACCGAGCCGAGATCGAGGAGACCTCGGTCGCGTCCACGCGCCGTGCGCACGATGCCCGCCGTCGAAACGAGGCGCGGCAGCCTCTCGCCTTCGAGGGCCAGATCCCATCCGGCGAGCGACGCGACGAGCTCGTGCACGTCCGCTTCGATCGCTCCGGCCGCGGGCGTGTGCCCGAGCAGATCGGCGGCAGCTTCGCGCTCGCTCCAGTCCAAATCGTCGATCGCCCCGGAGAAGAAGGACGTCGCGCCGGCTCCTCGATGAACGACCGTCACACGCGCGCCGCGACCGAGCGCGGCGTGCGCCGCAGCGAGAGCAGCGACTCCGCCGCCGACGATCACGACGCGACCATCCGCCGCCCGGCTCATCGGGGCTCGGACTCCGCCTGGCCGTCGAGCGACAGATCGCGAACCCCCAGCTCGGAGCGGACGAAGGCGATCGCGAGCGCCTCTTGCCTCGCCTGCTCGGGGCCGAGCGCCACGACGCGCGCGCGAGACTTGTTGAGCAGGAAGCGAACGGCCATCTCGCGCCCGAACTTCGGCGGTAGACCGCGCGTCTCGGCGACGATCTGACCGCACCGGAGGGCGCATCGCATACCGCCGCACGCGCCGAGACCGAGCCGCGTCCGCCGCGACACGTCGTCGACGCTGCGCGCGAGCTCGTTCTCGACGGCGTGGCGTACCTCCGCCTCGAGCACCGGCTCGCAGGGACACACCACGACAGCTTCGCGCGGATTTTCGGCGATGCGCTCCTCGATGATGCGCGAGCGCGAACCGTGGCGGTAGACGAGGCGCCGCGCGGCGACCGCGTCGATCTCGAGGCGCTCGGCGAGCGCGAACGGCTCGACGACATCATCGCCGCCCGGCAGCGCGCTGCGATGCGTGGCGCACGGGGCGCCGATCTTGAATCGGCGCGCGAGCGCGTCGGTCATCTCTTCGGCGAAGAGGCGGTAGCTCGCCAGCTTGCCTCCGACCATCGAGTAGAGGCCGGGGGCGCCGTGGTCGGCGTGATCGATCACCTGGTGATCGCGGGAGAGCGCGTCCTCGTGGGGACCGTAGGCGTGGAGCGTCGGACGAACGCCGGCCCAGGTGTGGATCGCGCGCCCCTCGGTGATCGCGGGAAAGACGGTGGCGATGCCCTGGAGGAGGTAGCGGACCTCTTCACTCGTCGCGACGACGTTGTCGAGATCGCCGTAGTAGTCGTCGTCGGTCGTGCCGATGACGCTGATGTTCTGCCACGGCTCGATGAAGATCTGCCGGTTGTCGATCGTCTGCGCGGCGATCGCATAGTTGGTGAGCCGGCGGTCGAAGGCGATGTGGATGCCTTTGCCCGGACGAACGCGGGCCCTCTGCGCAGGGAGGCCACCGAGCGACGCGGTGACCGGCGACCACGCGCCGGTCGCGTTCACGACAGCGCTCGTCGTCATGCGGCCGGTGCGGCCGTTGCGGAGATCGCGCCAGCGGACGGCGACCACGGCGCCGGTGTCCTCGCGCCGCTCGATCGCGTCGACCGTCGTGCCGACGAAGATCTGCGCGCCGCGCTCCTTGGCGTCGAGCGCGTTGGCAACGCAGAGCCGCGCGCCGTCGATGCCCCACTCGTCGAACGAGATGCCGCCGACGATGTCGCCGTGCAGGCCCGGCTCGAGCGCGCGCATCTCTTCGGGGGTGAGCCGCGTGTGCGGCTTGCCGCGCTTGAGCGGCTGGTACTCGTCGTAGCCCTCGAAGAACGCGTCCATCAGGGTGAAGAGGACGCGCGCCTTGGCCGATCGAGCGACAGGAACGAGGAACGGAATGCGAAACAGAAGGTGCGGCGCTATCGCTTGGATGTGCCCCGAGTCTCGGCAGCTCGTCTCGGTGACCGCCGGGTCGTAGGAGAGGTACCGAGGCCCGCCGTGGATCATCCCGCTCGAGTTGCCGCTCGCTCCGAACGCGAGATCGTTGCGCTCGAAGAGGGCGACCTTGAGCCCGCGCATCGCCGCATCGCGCGCTACCCCCACGCCGTTCACCCCCCCGCCGATCACGACGACATCCACATCGGCGGCGCCGATCGGGGCGTTCCGAACACTCTGCGGGGATCCGTCCGCCATGCCTGCCGCGTGGTATAGGGCCAAAGACGCAGTGCGTCGAGGATGGCAGCGGATCTCTCGATCTTGTTCAACGACCATGGCCTGCTCGCGGTCGACAAGCCGAGCGGGCTGAGCGTGCATCGAGGCCTCGACGGCGCATCCGACACGGTCGTTGCGCGCCTGCGCGTCCTCGGGATCGAAGGCGCCCGCCCGGTGCACCGGCTCGATCGTCCGACCAGCGGCGTCTTGCTCTGCGCCCTCTCGAGCGAGGTCGCCGCGAGCTGCGGGCGAGCGTTCGCCGAGCGGAGGCCGCACAAGACCTACCTCGCGCTCGTCCGCGGCCTATGCCCCGACGAGGCCGTGGTCGATCACCCCGTGCCGAGCGACGAGGGCGGCCCGCGTGTGCCCGCGCGCACCCTCGTTCGTCGCATCGAGGCGGTAACGCTCGGGAGCTCGCCGCTCAAGGAGCACCGCTACTCCCTGGTGCGCGCCGAGCCCGAGACGGGACGCTTCCATCAGGTGCGGCGACACCTGAAGCACATCGGTCATCCGGTCATCGGCGACAGCACCTACGGGAGGACCGAGCACAACCGGCTCTGCGCCGAGCGCTTCGGGCTGCGGCGACTGGCGCTCCACGCCGCGTCCCTCTCGATCGCGCTCGCCGAGGCCAACGGAGCCGTCACGATCGAATCTCCGCTCCCTCCGGACCTGAGCGTTCCGCTCCGCAGCATGGGCTTTACGATCCTCTGACCTGTCGAGCCTCACGATCGCGCCTCCGTGGCGCCGTGACTCGCCGGTGCCCTGAAAAGTGCGCGGCTTTCCGAGCGTCGGTGCTCGGCATCGAAGATGCACAGCCCAACACAACGAGAGGAGCACCCGAATGCGCGCTCTGTACGTTCCCGCCGTCCTCGCCTTCGCCGCCATCGGCTGTGCAGGACAAGACATCCCCACGCGAGAGCTTGCCCGAACCGAGGCTGCCGTCCGGGCAGCGAGCGAGGTCGGTGCGCGAGAGGTGCCGCGCGCGTCGCTTCATTTGAAGCTCGCGCAGGACCAGCTCGCGCTCGCTCAGCGCTACATCCAGGAAGAAAACATGGACCTCGCGCGAGGCGCTCTCGAGCGAGCGACCTACGACGCGGAGATGGCGCTCGCGCTCGCACGCGAGGACCAGACCCGCGAGTCCGCGCGCGAGGCGCGCAAGAAGGTCGAAGTCCTTCGCACTTCCGCTCAGCAGTAAGAGGAGATCGAGCCATGCAACGTTGGGACATGTTCGGCCTGATCGGCGTCGGCGCGTGCATCCTCACCGCCGCGGTGGGGTGCGCTTCGACGCCGCCTTCCCAGGAGCTCATTCGAGCTCGTACCGCGTACAACGAGGCCCGCACCGGCCCCGCCGGCGTGCTCGAGCAGGATCGTCTGCTTGCCGCGAAGCAAGCGCTCGATCGCGCGGAATCCGAGCATCGGCGTGAGCCGGGCTCGGCGCGCGAACGCCACCTGGCGTACATCGCGACGCGCGCGGCCGAGATGGCCGACGTCTACGGCGAGATCGCGGTGAACGAGCGCGACAAGAAGCTCGCCGTCCAAGACTTCTCGCGCACGCAGGAGTTCCTGCGAGCACGCGCCGAGATGGAGTCGAAGAACGCCGCGCAGGCGCTCGGCAACACGGCCGCCGAGCTCGAGCGTGAGCGCCAATGTCGCATCCGGATGGAAGCGGCGCTGCGCACGGCGCTCGAGAACCTCAAGAACATGGCCCAGGTCAAAGACGAGGAGCGCGGGCTCGTCGTCACGTTGAACGGCTCGGTCCTCTTCGAGACTGCGAAGAGCGAGCTGCTCCCGGCGGCCAAGGATCGACTGATGGCGGTCGCCCTCGCGATCTCCGATCTTCAACCCGGCCAGACCATCACGGTCGAAGGTCACACCGACTCGGTCGGCAGCGACGCTTACAACGAGAAGCTCTCGCGCGACCGTGCCGAGTCGGTGCGCACGTTCCTCGTGAGCCAAGGCGTTCCCAAGGAGAAGATCTCTGCGATCGGCTTCGGCGAGTCGCGACCGATCGTCGAGAACCAGACCCCCGAGGGTCGCGCGAACAACCGCCGCGTCGAGATCGTCATCAGCCGCAGCAACGGCGGCGGCTCGAAGCCCGAGCCGGCCGGCCCGACCAGCTCGCGCTGACCGAGACGCGCATCACGAGCCGCGAGCCCCGCGGCGGTAGGCCCAAGCGATCCCCGCGACGGCCGCCGCCGCGGGGATTGCGATCTTTGTGCCGGTGCCGAGCGCGCCGGCGCAGCCGTCCAGCGCCGGCTCCGCGGCCTGCGTAGGGGGCCGCCGCTCCGGAGCAGGAGGAGCACCGAAGACCTCGTCGAGCGGGCCTTCGATGGCCAGCGTCAGACCGTCTTGCTGCAGGTTCACGAAGAGCGTCTTGCCGTCGGGCGCGAAGCAGATCCCGGCGAGCTCGCTGCGGCTGTAGGCGCATCGAGCGAAGTCGAACGCCTCGCCGCGCGCGTCGAGGCCGCGGAGGTAGTTGGTCCCTCCACCGTCCTCGGCGATCACGAGGCCGCCCGAGGGCGAGACGGTGATGTTGTCGGGATACTTGAGCGCGTGCCGGCCGGGCGACTCGGCGACGAGCTCGATGGTTCCCCCGTCACCTTCCGGGACGACGCGAAAGATCTGCCCGCTGCCGGCCGGCCCGCCGCCGGTCGCGCTGAAGTAGACGGATCCGTCATGAAACCAGAGGCCCTCACCGCGACGGATGATCGCCGCGCCCGCCCGTTGCGCATCGCTGGCGACGCTGTCTTCCTTCGGCTCCGGGTCCGGGCAGTCGACCCACGCGATGTCGACCTTGGCCCCCACGCCCATCCCGCGCGCGGTGTCGAACCTCGGCGAGCCGGCGATGCTCAGCGCCTGCAGCTTGCCGGAGAACGGCTCCTTCGGCGACGACGGAACGAAGCGATAGAACGAGCTACTCTGACGGTCCTCGGTCAGGTACGCGATCATCGTCCTAGGGTCGACGGTCGCCGCCTCGTGGCAGAACTTGCCGTACGCCGCGATCCGGTTCGGCTCGTCGACCGACTTCGCGTCGGTGCGGCAGAGGTAGACGTAGCCGTGACCGTCGTCGAACGTCTCCTCGCAGCTCAGCCAGCCCCACGGCGACAGGCCTCCGGCGCAGTTCCGGATCGTTCCTGTGAGAACGAGGTTCGACGAGATGCGCCGGCGCGTCTCCTTGTCGAGGACCACGCGCGTCACGCCTCCGAGAGCGCGCGCGTTCACCGCCTGACGCGGCGGCGTCTGACCCGGCTTGTACGGCCCGCCGCTACCGCCGAAGCCGAGCTCGTGGTTGCGCATCAAGACGAGCGTGCCGTCGCCGGGATCGAAGCAGGCCATCCCGTCCGGTGCGCCCGGCACGCGATAGCCGTCGTCCATGTCGGCGTCGCGTCGTTCGAGGATGCGATACGAAAATCCGGACGGCAGCTCGAGCACACGATCGGGATCCGGGATCAGCGGCCCGACGTCGGCGCGAGCCCGCCGTGCGAAGAGCGCCGAGAACGGAAGCGCGCTCGCGGCCGCCAAAATCGCTCGCCGCGAGACCGCCGACATGCGCGCGCGATCGTATCCGGAGTCCGTGCCTCGATCATGACGACGAAGCTACGAATCGTGTATGCCCACATGTCGCCTACTCGGCGCGTCATGACAGCAAAGACGTAAGATTCTTCCTCCGTTACGATGGCCTTCGGCCCACACACCATGAGGACGTCATGAGCCAACGCCCCCGCTCGGATCGAGACCGCTCGCCGTTCGCCTCCCGTAACAAGCTTCTTCTCTCGTTACTCCTCGGCGGCTTTGGCCTGACCTCTACGTACGGCTGCGGTGACTCCGACAGCGACACAGCCGGTACCGGCGCCGGACAGAGCTCGGGAACCGCCTCACAAGGCACGGGCGACGCGAACGGCAGCACCGGCGCCTTCACCAATGGCACCGGCGTCGGCGGAGCGCCGCCCCAGTGCGTGAACCTCGAGTGCCAGCAGGTTGCCTGCTCGGGTGGCGTCACCACCACCGTGACCGGCACCGTCTACGACCCCTCGGGATCGCTGCCCCTCTACAACGTCACCGTCTACGTGCCGAATGCGCCGGTCGATCCGGTGCCGGATGGTCTGACCTGCGACCAGTGTGACGCGCAGCTCAGCGGCGATCCGGTCGTCAGCGCGATCACCGACACGCACGGCAACTTCGTCCTCGAGAACGTCCCGGTCGGCGACAACATCCCGCTGGTGATGCAGGTCGGCAAATGGCGCCGTCAGATCACCATCCCGACGGTTGCCGAGTGCGTCGACAACCCCCTCACCGATCCGCAAGAGACGCGCCTTCCGCGGAGCATGGCCGAAGGCAACCTGCCGCGCATCGCGCTCACCACCGGGTCGGCCGATCCGCTGTTCTGTCTGCTCCGCCGGCTCGGCATCGACGACAGCGAGTACGGCGTCGCCGGCTCCGACGCGCGCATCCACTTCTACCGTGGGGCCAACGGCGCGACCAACTACGACAACGGCTTCGGCTCGAGTCCCGGCGCGCAGTTCCCCGACGGGCCGAGCACGCTCTGGACCGACGGCTGGGACAATTACGACATCGTCATGCTCTCTTGCGAGGGCAGCGAGGAACCCGGACCCAAGAACGGAAAGCGCGCCAACCTGCGCGACTACCTCAACCTCGGCGGCCGCGTCTTCGCCACGCACTACCACTACAACTGGTTCCAGGCCGACGCTCCCGCCGACATGCAGTCGGTGGCGACGTTCTCGAGCAACTCGAACAACTTCGACAACGTCGCCGACATCGACCAGACCTTCCCGAAGGGATTGGCGCTTGCCGAGTGGCTCTTCTTCGTCGACGGCTCGCACCCGCTCGGACAGTTCTTCGTGCAGGACGGGCGCAGGCACAACCAGACGGTCGACATGAACCTGGCGCGCGTCTGGGTGCGCTACATGGCCACCGCGATCTACTTCTCGTTCAACGCGCCGATCGGCGCGGCCGAGGACATGCAGTGCGGCCGCATGGTCTTCTCCGACATCCACGTGTCGGCGGGTGCCGGCGATCCGAACGGAGACTTCCCGAGCACCTGCAGCACCGGCCCGCTCACCGAGCAAGAGAAGGTGCTCATCTTCATGCTCTTCGATCTTTCGGCGTGCCTCATCCCCGACGACGATCCGCCCTGCCCGCCGGGCCAGAACAACTGCGGCCAGCCCGACGATCCCGTCTGCAACGGCCAGTGCGTCAACGGCTGCTGCCAAGAGATCCCGCAGTAAGCCCGTGGGTAACCCCGATTTTTCGAAGATCTGCGTGCAGTGCGGCATGTGCTGCAACGGCGTGCTCACGCCGTACGTGGGCATCACCCTGAAGGAGCGCGAGGCCGCGAAGCGAAACGGCCTCCGCGTGATGCAGGGTGAGCCCTTCTTCGAGCTGCCCTGCCCCAAGCTCGTCGACAACTGCTGCACCATCTACGAAGAGCGCCCCGGCCGGTGCAGGCTCTTTCTCTGCGATCTCCTCGCGACGCACGAGAAAGAGGGCCTGAGCATCGAGCAGTCGCTCGCGAAGATCCATCGCATCAAGGAGCTCGCCGCCCAGCTGAAGGAGCGTGGCTTGGAGCCCAAGCGGGGTGCGTCGCTCACCATCGACGGCCCCGAGGCGCTCGAGGTGCTCCCGCTCCTTCAGGAGTACTCGCAGCTCATCGAGCAGAACCTCGGGCGGGCATCGCCGATGTTCACCGACGACGTCCCGAAAGAGGCGTACACCGTCCCCGACGACGAGCTTCCGCCGCCCAGAGAAGGAAACTGAGACAGCCCTGAGCAGTCAACGCGTGAGGACGAGCTCGCGGATCTGGTCCTCGAAGCGCGTGCGCAGCTTGCCGGGCGGCGCGCTGTCGGCGAGCCGCACGAGCCGCGCGATCTCGAGATCGACGGGGTTCGGTGCAGGCGGCGGCGAGTCGATGAGCCCGGCCCAGAGGAGAACGGCGTCGGTCGCCTGGCTCTGCTCGGAGGGGACGAGGCTCGAGATGCCGGCGCCGTGGTTGCCGTTCGGCGCGGTGAACTTCAGGTTCTCGCCGAAGTCCGAGATCTCGAAGGCGCCCGCGGTCCACGGGTCGTTCTCCCCATAGACGAAGAGGAGCTGGCTGCCCTCGTTCAGCACCCAGCTCTGGATGTCGGGCATGACCTCGGGCTGGAAGATCATCTGCTTGGTCGGCCCGGGCTGGACGAAATCGGGCGCCTGCAAGCCGAGCGGGACCGTTATCCAGGGAGCGAGGTAGCTCTCGTCGCTACCCGGATCGCCGAGCTGGGTCGCCGCCTGGAAGTAGTACGGCTCGAAGAAATCGAGGACGTAGTCCGCGGTCCCGGTCGTCGAGCTGTAGCTCTCCAGGTAGTTGAAGACCTCTGCGTTGGACGCGCTCGGGCTCGGAATCCAATCGCAAGCCGAAGCGTCGCTGTACTGCCAGATCGCAAAGCGGATCCCCATGACGGCGAAGTCGAGCGCTGCGTCGGTGTCCCAGTACGTGAACAGGCCCTCATCGATCATCGGGACGAGAGCGGCGCGCCGGCTGAGCGCATCGATCTGGAACGCCTTGAGCGCGTCGACACACGCCGTGGTCCCGACCTCGTCGAGGAAGGTGATGTAGCGCGGATCGCCGAGGCCGTAGCTGAGCGGCGCGACGTACGCGATCGTGCCGTCGATGTCGTCGGGGAAGAAGCGCCGGTGATAGATCGACGTCATCCCGCCTTTGCTGCCGCCGGTCGAGAGCCAGTTGGCGGTGTAGATGGGCGCGAGCGCCTCGACCAATCGGTGGTGATCCTTGGCCGCTTGCTGGATGGTGAGGAGCTGCCAGTTCGCGTTCTCGGGGATAGAAGGCGCGAAGAACCGCTGCTCGACCGAGAGTTGGTTGCCGTTCGTGATGAGGGCAGGCTCGCTGAGGTATGTGTCGAAGAGCGCGTATCCGGTGTTGAAGAGCACCATCGGCGCCGTCACGTCACGATGCGAGATGTAGACCGTCTGCGGGAACTGCTGCCCGTTCGGATCGTCGTGGTTCGCGGGCTGCATGAAGGTGCCCGCGAAGTCTCGGTAGCCGGGGTATTGGGCTTCGACCTCGGTGACGTCCATCCCGGGGATGTCGTTCAGCTGCTCGAGGATGTCTTTGACGGGAACGCCGACCGACGCCGAGCTTTCGGTCTGCGCGCTCGACACGCTCGAACCCTTCGTCGTCGACGCGCTGGTGCCGGGTTTGCCGGCGCCTTGGCCACCTGCGCCGCCCGCCCCGTCCTCCTCGAACACTACCTGCCCGCCGCAGGCGACGAGCACCGGCGCAAACAAAGCAAGACCACGACCCCGAAGCCTCATCCGAGTTGCTTACGGCGGCAGCCGGCGCGCCGCCACCCATCGTCATCGCGTTTGAGAAGCTGAGAGCCCGCCCCGTCAGAACCTCACGACCTCACTGCGCCTACCGACGGCGACGGCGGCCGCTGCGGCCTTCTCCATGTCGACGCGATCGCCGAGGTGCTTGGACACGTGGTGCAGGAGCACCTTTCCGCCGGCGTCGACGAGCAGGGCCCCGCCTTGTTGATTGAGGTCGCCGTCGCCCTCTCGCCGCCTCACGATCTCGGCCTGCCTGTAGAGCTTCAGCGCAGAGACGATCGAAGCGGGGCGGAGCGTGCCCCAAATCGTCGAGACCATCCCCGCCGCCCGATGACATGCGAGCGATGGGTCGGTGACCAGATCGACCTCGGCGTCCTCGAGCCGAAGGCGGTGGCGAAAAGAGAGCATGCGGGATGGCTGGAGGATGCCGACCAGCACCACGCGAACGCGTGCCCGGCGAAGCGCCGGGAGGTGCGGATCGATCTCGTGGACCTGCGCCCAGCAGCTGGGACACGCCGCGTGCCGCAAGAACACCATCAGGCACGGCTGGCTCGCGAAGAAGGTGCCCACCGTCTTGCGCGCGCCGTGCTCGTAGAGGACCGTGGCGCGCGCGAGCTCTGCGGGGGCAGCCTGGCCGACGAGATCCACGCCCTTCGCAGAGTGAACCCGGATCGCCCGGGGCACAAGAATGCCGGCTGTCACGCCGCAACCAGACGTTCTCCTCCGGCGCTGCCGGCATCGGATCCCGCGTCGCCCGCGGGAGCCGGCGCCGCCGCAGCAGGCTCGACCTCGGGCGCGAGGAGCTTGTAGAGGACCGGCGTCACGATGCGGGCGAGGATCGTCGAGCTGATGAGGCCGCCCATCAGGACGATCGCCAGCGGCGAGTAGAGCGGCGAGGCCTCGACCGCGAGCGGGACCAGGCCGCCGAGCGCTGTCAGGGTCGTCAGCAGGATCGGAACGAAGCGGACCTCACCCGCCTTCTGGATGGCGTCATCGAGCCCCATCCCTTCCGAGCGGAGCTGGTTCGTGAAGTCGACGAGCAGGATCGAGTTTTTCACCTCGATGCCCATCAGCGCCACGAAGCCGATGGTCGCCGTGAACGAGAGCGTGTTGCCGGTGACGTAGAGACCCAAAAGGCCGCCGAGGACGCCGAGCGGGACGACCGACGCGACGATGAGCGTGCTCTTGAACGTGCGGAACTCGAGCACGAGGACCGCCAGCACGCCGAAGAGCGCGATCAGGCTCGCCGCGCCGATCCCTCCGAAGCTCTCCTGCCGGCTCTCGATCTCTCCGGCGGGGACGACGCGCGTCCCATCCGGCAGGTCGAGCTTTCCTACCTCGGCCAGGATCTGCTTGGTGAGCCTGTCGGTGTTGGCGCCGCTCGCGATCTGCGAGGTGACGACCGCCGTGCGCTCGCGCTGGAAGTGGCGAATGCTGGTCGGTGACGGCTCGAGCGTGACGTTCGCGACCTGGGCGAGCGGAACGCCGCCGCCGGGCGCCGGGACGTAGACGCGATCGAGCAGGTCGAGCGTGGGCCGCTCGCCCCCCGGGACGGGCGAGGCGGCGCCTTCGCGAGCGACCACCAGGCGGATGTCCAAGCTCTCGTCGCGGCCGGCCATCCGGTAGCCGGCAGGGACGAGCCCGGAGAGGGCGAGCCTGACGGATTTGTCGACATCGGGCACGACGGCGCCGAGGCTGGCGGCCTTTACGCGATCGATGACCACGCGAAGATCGGTTCGGCGATCCCGCGCCGGGTTGCGCACGTCGCGCGTGCCTGCAGTCTTCTCCACGACCGCCTCGACCTGCGCTGCGGCCTCTTCGAGCTTCGCCGGGTCGTTGCCGAGGACGCGAAGCGCGATCGGCGCATCCAGCGGCGGACCGTTCTCGAACTCCTTCAGCTCGATGCGTGCGCCCGGGTACTCGGCGAGCTCCTTGCGGATCTCGTCGTACATGCGCGACGCGGTCTTCGGCTCGTACCCCTTCACCTCGGCGAAGACCTCGGCGTAGTTGGGCCGCTCGTCGGGCGCGTTCATGTTGTAGTAGACCTGCGGGTTGCCGCGGCCCACCGTGGTCGCCACGTTGCGGACGGCGTCGTGACGAGCGAGCACCGCTTCGACGTAACGCGCGGCGCGATCCGTCTCGGCGAGGCTCGCGCCTTCGGGCGCACGCACCGTGATCATGAACTGCGGGATGTTCGCCTTCGGAAAGAGGCTGAAGCCGATCTTCGGCACGAGCGTGAGGCTTCCGGCGAAGAGAGCGAGACCGAGGACCACGCTCGTCTTCGGCCATGCGAGCGCCCGCTTGAGGATCGGCCGGAAGCTGAAGCCGATGATCCAGCTCATCGCACGGAAGATGATGTTGCCGTGCTCGGCCTCGGGCTTGAGGAGGCGTGAGGAGAGGAACGGCACCACCGTCAGCGAGACCAGGAGAGAGGCCGCGATCGTGACGACCACGGCCACCGGCATGCTGCGGATGAACATGCCGGCGGTGCCCGGCAAGAAGAGCAGCGGGACGAACGCGAGGATCAAGGTCGCTGTGCAGCCCAGCACGCTCAGCGTGATCTGCTTGGTCGCCTGGATGGCTGCCTGCTGGGGTGGCACACCTTCGCGAATCCAGCGCGCCGTGTTCTCGACGACGACGACCGAGTCGTCGACCAAGAGGCCGAGCGCGATGACGAAGCCGACGATGCTCAGCTGGTTGATGCTGAAGCCGAACGCGTGAAGGAGGGACACCCCGACCGCGAGCGAGAGCGGGATCGAGACCATGACGACCAGCGACGCGCGGAGGCCGAGCGGCAACAGGGTCACCAGCACGAGCACGATCGCAAGCCCGAAGTCGCGCACGAAGCCGCCGAGACGATGAGCGACGTTCTTCGATTGATCGAAGCCTCGCTCGAGCGCGATCGACGGCGGCAGCCCCTTTTCCCAAGCGTCGAGCTCGGCGGCGAGCTTCTCTTTCACGGTGAAGACGTTCTGTCCCTCTTTCTGTGGGGCCGCGACGAACACGGCGCGCTTTCCGTCGTAGCGTGCGAACTGCGTCGCCTCGGCGTCGCGCAGCGCGACCGAGGCGACGTCGCGGACGCGGAGCGCGTCGCCGTCGCCTGTTGCGCGCACGGGCGTCTCGGCGATCTCGTCGACGCTTTCGTAGTCGCCGCTCGTCTTCACGCCGAGGCGCCGCGCGCCCGCGTCGACGGTGCCGGCGGGCACGTTGGCCGCGTCTTGGCCGATGGCGTTCGATACCTCCAGCGGCGAGACACCGAGCGCGACCATCCGCTCGAGGTCGAGCGCGACGGTCACTTCTTGTTTCGGAAGGCCGGTGATCGAGACGTCGCCGACGCCGGGAACGCCCTCGAGCCGGCGCTCGAGATCGCGCGCCCGCTCTTCGAGCTCGCGGTACGGGGCGGTCTCGCTGACGAGGGCGAGCTGGATGATGTTGACGTTCGCGGCGTTGAACTTGCGAACCTCGAGCGCCGCGAGCTCCGGAGGGAGCTCGCTCTTGGCGGCGGACGTCTCGCGCAGCACCGCATCGTATTTTTCGTCCGGATCGGTGCTCGCGACGAACTCGACCTGAATGACGGCGAGGCCCTCGTCGATCTGCGTCTTGATCGTCTTGACGTCGTCGAGCCTGTCGAGGCGTGCTTCGAGGGGGTCGACGACGAGGCGCTCGACGTCCGACGGGCTCGCGCCCGGGAGCACCGAGACGACCACGAAGGTCGGGAAAGGAAACTGCGGATCCTCGGCCTTCGGGATCGCCATGAGCGACTGAGCGCCGAGCGCGATGAGGCCGATCAGCGCGACGAGCGTGAGCTGCCAGCGCTTGACCGCGAAGTCGACGAGGCTCACGGCTTCGGCTCCGCGATGCGGGCCGGCGCGCCGTCGATCAGATCGTGCTGGCCTTCGACGACGACGGACTGCACGCCCGCGAGGTCCTCGCGTAGGGCGGCGCTATCGCCGGTCAAGAAGGCGACTTTGACGGGCATCCGCTTGGCGCGGCCGTCCTGAAGCACGAACACGTAGGCGCGATCGCCGTCACCGTCGACGAGCGCACCGATCGGTACGGTGGCGGCCGGCGTCTCTGTCCGCGGGATCGAGACCTTGGCGACGAGCCCGGCCTTGGGCTCGAAAGGCAGCGTGTAGGGAAGCGTGATCTCGACGTCGAAGGTGCCGGTCCGCGGGTTCGAGAGCCGAGCGACGTCGGTGACCATTCCATCGACGGGGAGGTGAGGTGCGGCGTCGAGCACGACCTTGGCCGTCGTGCCGGGGATGACCCCGAGCGCGTCCTTGTCCGACACGGCCGCCGAGATGATCCAGCCGCGCTGGATGCCGAGGAAGCGCACGACCGGACGGCCGGGACCCACGACCTCACCCGGCTCGATCAGACGCCGCTCGATGATCCCGTCCGACGGCGCGACCAGCACGGTGTGCCGCTCGTTGAAGGCCGCGGCCGTGTGGGCCGACCGTGCGATCGCGGCAGCCGTCTCTGCACCCTCCAAGTCGGCGCGAGCCAACGTCTTTTCTTTGTAGAGCGCCTTCGCGCGCTCGAGATCCTTCTTGGCCTTGTCCAGGCTCTGGCGCGCCTGCTCTGCGCCGGCCGACAGCTCCGTCGGGTCGATCCGCGCGAGGACCTGCCCCTTCTTCACGTGCGCGCCGTCCTCGACGACGACGGCGGCGACCACGCCCCCGACCTTGAAGCCGAGGTCTGCGTTGTGACGTGCGGCGACCAGACCCGAAGCCCGGATGGGCCGGTGGACCGGGCCGCGGCCGACCGATGCGAGGGTCACGGGCCTGGGAGCTGGGTCGGCCGTGTGTGCCACCGCCTCGGGGACTGCGCGGTCGCAGCCCGCGCCGAGCGCGAGGACCGAAGAGACAAGGAGGGCGAAGGCGTGCGGCGACGGGGCCCCGTAACGCATGTTCGATGATTGAACACTGTTCAATGACATGTCAATGTCTTTGGGAACAACGCGAGTAGGCGTCGAGGTAGGTAAAAGACGTGGGCACCGCCGAGCGGCGCGAACGAGAGAAGCTCGCGCTACAGCAGAAGATCATCGACAAAGGTCGCGAGATCCTCGTGAACGAAGGGCCGGCCGCGCTGACCATGCGGCGCCTCGCCGACGAGATCGAGTACACGCCCGGCGCGCTCTACGCGCACTTCGCCGACAAGGAAGAGCTCGTCCGCGCGATCTGTCAGACCGACTTCGAAGCGTTCACGAGCCAGTTCTCGAGCGCGATGACCGAAAGGGATCCGCTCAAGCGCCTGCGCCTCTTGGCCAAGCTCTACGCGCGCTTCGCCCTCGAGCACCCGGCTCAGTACAAGATCCTCTTCGTCCTCGACTCGGTCGGGGGTGTCGAGAAAGAGCGCGGCAACCCCGAGAAGGACGCGTACGCCGTCGTCGAGCTCGCCGTCGAAGCCGCCATGAAGGAAGGCCACTTCAAGGCCTTCGACGGTCGAATGCAGCTGGTCGCCCAAAGCCTCTGGGCCGCGATGCACGGCGTCGTGTCGATCGAGATCCGTCGTGTCGACGACATGAAGATCCCCTTCGAGCTCATCGACGACCGCGTCGATGCCATGTGCGAGATCATGCTCGCTGGGTTGGATGCGCTCTCGAAGTCTCCAGTGGCGAAGGTCTCGGCCGCGGCACAGAAACAGGCCCCGGCCCGCAAGGCCGCGGCAGCGGTGCGTGCGGTGCCGAAGCGCCGCCCGGCTCCGGGGCGCAAGCACACGTAGGAGCGGACGGCGACGCCGACAAGGTCACTGCCATCGGGCTGCGCGCACGCCCACGCCTGCACCCGCGCCTGCGCCTGCACCCGCACCCGCGCCTGCACCCGCACCCGCGCCTGGACCCGCGCCTGCACCCGCCGAATGCTCAAAGAGTGAGCAGCCAGAGGCGATGGCTTAGCGGTCTCGGCTGAGTGCTCCGTTTTTGAGCATTCAGAGAAGCTGGCTGCCAGGAGGACGTTCGCGACGGATGGCCCCGGCGTCGACGCTCAACGAGACCCAGGAGGACGTTCGCGACGGATGGCCCGGTCGTCGACGCTCGACGAGACCCAGGAGGACGTTCACGACGGATGGCCCGGTCGTCGGCGCCCAACGAGACCCAGGAGGACGTTCGCGCCGGATGGCCCCTGAGCTTGACCCGCTTTCGTGGACACCACGAAGGGCAGAAGATGCCCAGGAGGGTCCATGAAGAAGACCAAGAGTCCAAAGACAGGGGTGAAGCACGCGCTGGAAGTCCGTATCGAGGCGGTGAGGTTGCTGCGCGAAAGCGACAAGACCGTCACCGAGGTCGCGAAGATGCTGGGTGTCGGTGTGCTCACGCTCCAACGCTGGGCGCGACAGGCTGCCATCGACGCAGGCGACGGTCCTGAGGGCGCCCTGACGACTGAGGAGCGACGCGAGCTCCGCGCGCTTCGTCAGGAGGTGAAGGAGCTCAAGGCAGCAAACGCCATCCTAAAAAAAGTGGAGGCCTTCTCCGCCTCAAGGAAAAGATGATGTTGGTCGACGCGGAGAAGGCGGTCCACGGAGTCAGCGGTCTATGCCGACAGCTCGGCATCTCCCGCAGCAGCTACTACGCCTGGAAGCACCGCAAGGAGTCGAGCCGAGCAACCGAAGACCGTCGGTTGGTTGCAGCGATTCAACGCATCCACGCCAAGAGCCGCGAGCGCTACGGAAGCCCTCGCATCCACGCCCAGCTGCGCATCGAGGGCGAGCACGTCGGCAAAAAGCGTGTCGTGCGGCTGATGAAGGAAAACGGGCTTAGAGGCCGCCGAAAACGGCCCTTCCGCAAGTTCACGACCGATTCGATCCACGGCCACCCCATCGCTCCGAACCTGCTCGACCGACAGTTCAGCGCGGCGCAGCGCGACCGCGTCTGGGTTGCTGACATCACATGCATCGCTACTGGCGAAGGCTGGCTCTACCTCGCCGTACTCCTCGACCTCTTCAGCCGCAGAATCGTCGGTTGGGCAACGAGCAAGGGCCTCAAGAGCGACCTCGCTAAAGAAGCGTTGAAGCGGGCACTGGCAACGCGCAAGCCGGGGCCGGGACTACTCCACCACTCGGACCGAGGCGTTCAGTACGCCTGTGCCGACTATCAAGAGATTCTCAAAAATAACGGAATTGTTAGTAGTATGAGCAGGACGGCCAACTGCCTCGACAACGCCGTAGCCGAGAGCTTCTTCAGCACGCTCAAGGCAGAGCTCGTCCATGAGAGCGTCTATCCCTCCCGCGACTCCGCTCGGCGAGCCGTTGGAGAGTTCATCGAGAGGTTCTACAACGACGTCCGGCTGCACTCGTCGCTAGGCTATGTGGCGCCCGTAGCCTTTGAAGCCACAGCGGAAGCCGCATAATGTTCTGACTGTCCACGGAAGCGGGGAAGCTCACCCGGCGTCGACGCTCAACGAGACCCAGGAGGACGTTGGTGACCGATGGCGCGCGCATCGAAGGCGAACGTCCCCGCGCACCCCCCGCCCCCACCCGTGGTGGCCATCTCCTCCGAATGCTCAAAGAGGGAGCAACGAGAGGCGAAGGGTAAGCGGTCTCGACCGAGTGCTCCGTTTGTGAGCATTTAGAAGAGATGGGCCGCCGTCCTTGACCCGCCGTCGATACGTCGCGGCTGGCGATCACGGATCGCTACATCGGCCCATGACGATGGCGTTGGGGAAAATTCCGCAGCCATCCGAGTGGAGACCCCGACGGCATTCCTGGTCGGCGGTGCAGGCTTGCGGGTTCGCGATGCATTCGACGAAGCATTCAATCAGGTGGGTATCGAGCTCACGTGGTCGGCAGCCCGCTGCGCAGCAAGCATCGATGACGGCCTTGTCAATATCGTCACGATCCGCCCCGATGACGTTGGCCGCTTCGTACGCCTTGCTCGTCGCTGCGTCGCAGTCGTCCTGCGATGGCCCGGACGTCCCCGCCCCCGACGATGACGTAGTCACCTCTTCTTCGCTCTCCGTCTCGTCGACCGAGCCATCCGCCTCGATCGCTGTCCGCGCGCCACAACCGATTGCAACCATGAAGACGGCAGCCGCACAAACACGACTTCCGCGTGCTCGGTGAGCGGCGCGTCGCATGCGTCGCGATTCTACCAAACGTGGCTGTACCCGTTCGTCCGGAACGGCAAGCCCATCTCGGTACAGATCTCGGCGATGACCTCGGGCTGATGGAGGTACGTGGTGAACTTCTTGACGCGATCGCCTTCGAGCTCGAAGCGGGTGAGCGCGCGGACGGCTTCGCCGTCGGCGTGCTCGAACCACGCGACGAGGATCGGCTCGCCGCGATGCATGCGGAGCTCGACGCGCGGCGGCTTGGCGAGGACGCCGCGCCTGAACTGCGGCGCGATGCCTCCGCGATCCGACGAAGGATCGCCGAAGAGGACGCCGCGGAGCGGACCGTTCTTGGTCGCCTGCGCACCGTAGATGACGGCGAGGCCGGGGAAGTCGGCGACTGCCGTATCGAGCAGGAGCGCAGTGAGCCCCTCGAGGTCGCGACGGTTGAAGGCGTCGGCGAACGCATCGAGGACTGCGGGCGGCGTCGATGTGCCCATCTCGAGCTCCGGATCCGTGAGCTTGCCGCGACCGCGGTGCAGCGCGGCCTTGATCGCGCCGACGGATGTCGAGAGCGCCTCGGAGATCTCTTCGAGCGTGAAGTCGAAGACGTCTTTCAAAACGACGGCCGCTCGCTCCTGCGGCGCGAGCTTTCCGATGAGCGTTCCCGACGCTTCGCGCATCTCGCGCGGCTCGGTCCTCTCCGTGTCGCGATCCGCGCCCGCATCGGGCGTCGCGATCTCACGCGCGCGCTTCAGCTGGTTCAGCCACTGGTTGGTCGCGACACGAACCAGCCAGCCCTTCGGGTTCTCGATGTGGTCGCCGTGGCAGCCGAGCGTCACGAACGCGCGTGCGAGCGTGTCCTGAACGAGATCTTCGGCGTCCCACGGGCTGCGCGTGAGGTGCCGGCAGTACCTGTACAGATCCGGACGAAACGGCTCGACGTCCTTCAAGAATCGTTGCCAAGGCGCCGTTACCGCGGCGCCCAGCGTGGGCTTTTCTTCGGTCCTATCGGTCATGCGAGAACGACAATCGAGCGGGCAGAAAGGATACTTCAGCGGCCGCGCAGGGCCTGCGTGCGCGCCCGAAAGCCGTACGTGAGCGCCCCCTGCAGAAGCTTGGGAACGACCCTCTGCGCGGCCGAGAGGACGAACGCGTCGGGCCCGAGCATCACCTCGGCTTCGTTGCGCTCGATCGCCACGATGACTCGCTTGGCGAGGCGCTCGGGGCGCACGCCGTACGCGAGCATCAGCTCGGCGATCTTCTTGGACGCCGCACCGTCGTAGCTCGCCGCTGTCGCGATGAGGTTGGTGGCGACGGCGCCCGGAAGGATCGCCGTGACGCCGACCCCGCTCGATGCGAGCTCCATCCTGAGAGCGGTCGTGAAGCCGCGGACCGCAAACTTGGAAGCGGAGTAGGTCGACTGGCATGGCATCGCGACGTTGCCCGCCGCGCTCGCAATGTTCACGATGTGCCCGCCGCGCTCCACGAGCTGCGGAATGAACGCGCGGCATCCGTAGAGGACGCCCTTGAGATTGACGTCGATCACGCGGTCGATCTGGGCGCGAGTCTGCTCGGCGAACGCGCCATACACGGTCACCCCCGCGTTGTTCACGAGGAGCGAGGCGCCGGCGTGGCGCGACTCGACCTCCGCCGCGAACCGCTCCCACGCGCCGGCGTCGGAGACGTCCATGGGGTGGATCTCTGCACCGGCGAGCGACGCTGCCGCGTCTTGGAGCGCATCTCGTGCAAGGTCGACCAGGACGACGCGACAGCCCAGAGCGGTCAGCTCCGTCGCGATCGCGCGGCCAATACCCCCTGCTGCACCCGTTACGACAGCAACCTTGCCGCTGAGCTCGCGCACGCGCCGATGCTAGTCGCTAGGATGCCGCCCGTGGACATCTTCGAGCCCGCCACGCTCGGCCCGCTTCGCCTGCGGAACCGGGTGATCAAGGCGGCGACCTACGAAGGGATGAGCCCGCGCGGGCATGCATCCCCCGCCCTCGTCTCGTTCCACCGCCGCCTCGCCGCGGGCAAGGTCGGCCTCACCACCGTCGCATATTGTGCTGTCGCGCACGACGGCCGGACCTTCGAGAGCCAGCTCGTCCTCTCGCCCGAGTCACGGCGCGTTCTCTCGGAGCTCACGCGCGCCGTTCATGACGAAGGCGGCAAAGCGTCTCTCCAGCTCGGGCACGCCGGCACGTTCAGCAAGGTGCGCGGAGAGGGCGGTCGCGCGCCACGCGGCCCATCCTTCGCGTTCAACGCGTACGGCGTATCGGCCGGGCTTCCGTTTGCGCGTGCGATGGACGCGAGAGACATCGCCGGTGTCGTCCGTGCTTTCGGGGAAGCGGCGTCGGTGGCGATCGAGCTCGGCTTCGACGCGGTCGAGGTGCACCTCGGCCACGGGTATTTGCTCAGCCAGTTCCTCTCGCCGAAAGCGAATCGCAGAACCGACGAGTGGGGTGGCTCGCTCGAGAATCGATTGAGGCTTCCGCTTGCTGTGCTCGACGAAGTGCGCCGGTCGGTGGGCCGCAGCGTCGCCGTGCTCGCCAAGACGAACCTCTCGGACGGCTTCGACGGCGGCCTCGAAATCGAGGAGGCCGTCGCCATCGCGAAGGCGATCGAGGCGAGCGGCACCGCCGACGCAATCATCCCGAGCGGCGGCTTCACGAGCCGAACGCCCTTCTACCTTCTGCGCGGCGGGCTCCCGCTGCGGAAGATGGCAGGCGCGCAGCGCGAACTCACGTCACGCGTGGCGATGCGCGTTCTCGGCAGCGCGATCATCGATCGGTACGACTTCGAGCCTACGTTCTTCTTGCCGCTCGCGCGACGCCTCCGCGCCGCCGTGAAGATGCCTCTCGGGCTGTTGGGTGGAGTCGTATCCACGGACGACTTCGCGGCGGCACGCGCCGAAGGCTTCGACTTCGTCGTCCTCGGCCGCGCGCTCATCGCCGATCCCGACCTGGTGCACCGCATGCAGCGCGGCGAGATTTCGCGCACCCGCTGCAACGCCTGCAACGAGTGCGTCGCCGAGATGGACATCGGAGGCGTGCGCTGCACCCTCGACGACTGACGCCCTGCGCTACACTACGGTGCATGCTCCGATTCGCGCCGCTGGTCTTGCTCGCCGGCTTGCTCACCGCCTGCAGCGCTCCCGAGCCGCCGACGCTCGAGCCGAAGGGCGCCGAAGTGAAGCAAGTCGCGCTCACGGGGCTCGAGGTGGAGCTCACCATCGAAGCGGACAACCCGAACTCGATACCGCTCATCGCCCGCAAGGTGAAGGCACGCGTGAAGCTCGATGATCGGGTGGATCTCGGTGAGGTGTCGGTTTCCACGAAGCTGAAGATTCCCGCGAAGGAGAGCGTGTCCCTCGTCACCCCGCTGTCGCTGTCATGGACCGACCTCGGATCCATCGCTGCGCTCGCAGCCAGCAAGACCGAGATCCCGTTCACCGTCACCGGCACGGCCGAGATCGGAACCGACGACGTGAGCTTCGACGTCCCGTTCCAAACGAAGGGCTCGCTCACGCGCGATCAGCTCACCAAGCTCGGCACCGGGGCGCTGCCGATCCCGATACCCACCACGCTTCCGAAGCTCTTCTGATGGCTCAGCCCCCGCGGCCGACGGCCCACCACAGCTTGCCGAGGCGGGTGACGACGCCGGGTACGCGGCGCACGAGGTTGATGCTCGGCGTTCGTTTCTCCATCACGCGCACCGGGATCTCGACGACCCGAAGCCCCTCACGGTAGGCCCGGATCACGAGCTCGCTGGCGAAGACGTCCTTGTCGACGAGGCACTTGCGGACCACGGGCAAGAGGCGATCGCGACGGAATGCCTTCAGGCCGTGCGTGTCGGTGCCGCGAAAGCCGAGCGTCGCGCGCAGAACGCCGCTGTAGATCTGGCTGGCGGCGTGGCGGAGCGCGGGGCGCACGTCTTCGGCGCCGGGCAGGAGCTTCGACCCGACGACCATGTCCGCGTCGTCGCGGCGCAAGATCTCGATGGCGCGCTGGTGGAAGTCGGCGTCGCAAAGATCGATCTCTTCACAGATGACGAAATCGCCGCGAGCGCGTTCGATACCCGCACGGAGCGCGGCGCCGTAGTTGGGCTCGCCGATCGAGAAGAAGCGAACCTCGGGGTGGCGCTGCGCGAGCTTCTCTGCAGACTGGATGGTTCGATCGCGGGAGCCGTTTTCGGCGAGCACCACCTCGTACGAAACGCCCAGATCGCCGAGGTTTTCGCACAGCTCGACGACGGCGGCGTGAAGGATCGCCTCTTCGTTGTAGACCGGGATGACGACCGAGACCTCGGGGTGGCTCATGGGCCGGCGATCCTCTTCGCCTCGTCGCGACCGGCGAGCAAGGCATCCTCCATCGAGGCATACGTCCACGCGCCGTAGCGCCCGATCGAGCGGATCCCGTGCGCCTCGAGCCAGGGACGGATCGTGGCGACAGCTTCGTCGTGGTGCTCGTCGAAGACGACGTAGGCGTGATCGATGCGCCGCACGCGCGCGAACCGGATCGCCTCTCGCGCGCGGATGACCCCCATCGCCACGAGGTTGTCGGCCACGACGGGGAGCAGCGTCGTGAGATCGGGCTCGTCGCGCCCGGCGAGCTCGACGTAGAGACAGCCCTTGCCCGTCGGCGCCATCGCCGCCGAAAGGTTGGAGTACGCTCCAACCCGATAGAACGGAACGTCGCGCTCGGGAACGTACGCCCAATGCCAGTCGACCTCGCAAGGCGTGTTCAGCGCGACGTCGAGGTAGAAGAGGCGCGTGCACCGCAGGCGCTTCGCCGCGGCGGCGACCTCGGGCGGCGCCGGCTCGACGAGGTTGACGAGCGTGTCGAGCGGCAGCGACGAGACGATCTCGGTGTAGGGCACGACGTCACCACCGATGTGGACCTCACGTTTCTCCGGATCGATACGGCTCGCAGCCTTCTCGAGCTCGATCACGCCGGCCCGCTCCGCGAGGACGCGCGAGAGCTCGCCGATGCCGAGCCGCGGGTACAGAAAGCGGGCGTTGTACCCGAGCTGAGGCGGGTCCACGCCGAAGGCACCGCGGAGCACGTCCTCGAGCTTCGGGATGGGAACGAAGCGATCGCACCACGCTGCGGTGATCTCGCGCGGGTGAACGCCCCAGAGCTTCTCGTTGTAGGGGATCATGAACGCTTCGCTGATCCCCTCTCCGAAATGACGCAGGCAGAAGTCCTCGAACGTCACGGCGGGGCGCGGCGACGTATCGAGCTTGGCTCGCACGAAGCCGTGCACACATGCGTAGGCGACCTCTTTCGGAAGGCCGTACACGTTTGCCTGAAACGGGTACTTGGTGGTGACGCCGTGGGACCACACGACGCTCTTGCGGTCGATCTCGAGCATCGCGCCCGGGCCCATCCACGCTTCGATGTCCGCTCGCAGCTCGGCGTCCCGCAGGTGGAGCAGATGTCCCGTGCGATCGAAGCGGTAGCCGGCCTCGACATCGGTCACTGCGAGCCCGCCGGAACGGGATTCACGCTCGAAGACGCGGTGCGGCACGCCCCTGCGGCGCAGCTCGATCGACGCGGAAAGCCCCGCGAGACCGGCGCCGAGAACGACGACCGTTGGCGCGCTCGAAAGCGGCATAGGGCCCGCACGGTAGTGGCAAGAGTCCTTGGCGAAAAGCGCGATGCGGAGTAACGCTAAGGCCCAGAAATGGCGCGCCGTACATCCGTGAAAGTCGAAGGCAAGGTCCTCTACATTACGGAGGATCCGGCCCTCCTGAAGAAGCAGCTCGACGGTGAGCCCCTCACCGAGGCAGAGGTTCGCGGCATCGACGACGGCAGCATTCCGCTGGTCGACAACATCTCGACCGACGAGCTGACGCCCGGTTGGGTTTGTTACTACTACGACGAGACGCTCGCGCGCTTCTGCCTGGTCGGCCTGCGCGGAGGCGTGGTCGAGAAGGACGCGATCAAGAACGGCGGTTTCTCGGTCATCGTGAGCGGTCGCTCCAAGGGCTGCGGCTCGTCGCGCGAGACGGCGCCGTACTCCGAGCGTGAGAGCGGGATTCAGGTCGTCGTCGCCAAGAGCATCGAGAAGATCTACGGACAGAACTGTCAGAACATCGGTCTCCTCACGACGACCGATCCGTCGCTGCTCGAGCGCCTGAAGAAGGGCGAAGAGATCCCGATCTCGGCGTTCACCGCCGGCCTCGATCCGATCAGCGCCGGCGTCGTCGAGCACGGCGGCCTCTTCGCCTACAACAAGGCGCGACTCGCGGGTGAGGTGTCCCCTCCGGCGATCACCACGCCGGCGCGCAAGATGACCCTCGCCGAGAAGATCATCGCGTCACGCACGATCGTCGATGCCAAGGCGGGCAAGGTCGGCGTCCCTGCCGTCAAGCCGGGCGACGCGCTCTTCGCGCGGACCGACGTGCGCTTCAGCCACGAGTACGTCACCCCGATGGCCGAGTCGCTCTTCGTCGCGGCCCTCGGCAAGGATGCCAAAGTCACCGACCCCGCGAGCGTCTTCGCGTTCCGCGATCACCTCACCTTCCTCGACCTGGTCATGTCCGAGGCGCACGTGAAGATGGGGCTCAAGGACCAAGCGCGGAAGCTCGCCGTCGTGCAGCAGGACTTCGTCGAGCGCCAGAACGTCCGCATCTGGGGTGAGGTGCAGCGCGACGGAAAGACCGTCGGCAGCGAAGCCATCTGCCACAACAAGGTCATCGAAGCGATCGCCCTCCCCGGTCAGGTCGTCGCCGGTACCGATTCGCACACCTGCATGGCAGGCGTGCTCGGCTGCTTCGCGTTCGGCGTCGGGTCGACCGACATGGCGAACGCCTGGCTCACCAAGGACGTCCGCATCGCGGTTCCTCAGTCGGTCCGCTTCAACCTCCACGGCAAGCTCCGCCCCGGCGTCACCGCCAAGGACGTGATGCTCCACCTCCTCTCCCAGCCGTTCTGGAAGGGCGGCGAAGGGATCGGCAAGGTCCTCGAGTTCGCGGGCGACGGCGTCAAAGCGATGGGCCTCGACGAGCGCGCGACGCTCACCAACATGGCTGTCGAGGCGGGCGGCTTCACCGGCATCATCGCCGCCGACAAAGTCACGATCGACTACCTGGTGCAGCAGCGCGGCCTCGACCGGACAGAGGTCGAGAAGATGGTCGTCACCGCCGACGAAGGCGCCGAGTACTTCGCCACTTTCGACTTCGACCTCGCCACCATCGAGCCGATGGTTGCGCTCCCGGGCGATCCTCGAAACGGCGTCGCGCTCAGCGAGCTCGAGAAGAAGACCGGCGGTGAGGTGAAGATCGACATCGCGTACGGCGGCTCGTGCACCGGCGGCAAGAAGGCCGACATGGACATGTACGCCGAGGTCCTGCGCGCCGCCGTCGCCGCCGGGAAGCGCGTAGCTCCGGGCGTGCACCTCTACATCCAGTTCGGCTCTCAGGACATCCGCCGTTACGCCGAGGAAAAGGGCTACGTCGAGGTCTTCGAGAAGGCCGGCGCCGAGCTCGTCGATCCCTCGTGCGGCGCGTGCATCAAGGCCGGCCCCGGCGTCTCGTTCACCAAGGACGAAGTCACCGTGAGCGCGATCAACCGCAACTTCCCCGGACGCAGCGGCCCCGGCAAGGTCTACCTCGCGAGCCCGCTCGTCGTCGCCGCGAGCGCGATCGCCGGGCACATCGTGGCTCCGGGTTGAGGTGGCACCGAGCGGAGCGGCCTCGTGGCACGGCTGGTGCTAGTCGTGCGCGGATGCGCACCCTACTTGCTCTCACGGTTGTCGCCGTCGTCGCCTTCGCCGGATGCTCGAAGAAGAAAGAGAGCTGTGAGCACGCCCACGAAGCTTTCGGGATGAAGACCAAGGGGCATCCCAACTTGGTACCGAAGAGCAAGGCCGAGCTCGATGCGTCGATCGCCGACATCGACGCACGAAACGCGGCCTATGAAGCGATGCGCGCCGAGGCGCACCCCGAAGTTCAAGAGGCCGGAGACAAGCTCTCTGCCGACCTTCGAGAGCTGGGAGAAATGCTCCGCCGACCGCCCAAGATGTCGGCACCGAAGTCCGACAAGGAGCGGGTGCTTCAGGAGGCTATGGATGCAGCGGCGGTGGAGGCCGGCCTGGGCTTGCCCGCGAATCTCTACGACGGCACCGGCTCGATCGAGCTGGGTAAGCGGATGAGATCCTCCTGGGTCGATCTGCTGGAGACCTGTTACTGAGCAGCCGCGCAACCGCGGGTGCAACGTTGCGCCGCGGTTGCACCATCCGCGACCGAACAAAAGAGCCGGCCTCACCTCGCGGTGAAGCCGGCTCCTATCGCTGCCGAATCATCCTCGGCGGGTCACGTTCCTCAATTCGACTTCGCCTTCGGCGGTGCAGGCGGCGGCCCCTTCGGCGGCGGCGGCGGCTTGGACGGTCCGGGCGGAGGTCCCGGAGGCGGCCCCGACGGTGCGGGCCGTCCGACCTTCGTGCAAGCCGGCGTGACGCGCTTGTCGCAAGCGGTGTTGTACGCCTTGTCGGCGTTCGTCTTGTCCTTGCGACGGTCGTAGAAGTCGCCGAGCTGCATGCAGGAGAAGCTGCCGTTGGGGAGGGCGCAGGCCGCCTTGAACCATTTTTCGGCGAGACCGAAGTCCTTGGTGAGGTTCTTTCCGCTCTCGTACTCGCGAGCGAGCGACGTGCAGCCGATCGATTTGCCCGACCGGCACTGCTTCTCGAAGAGCTCGACGCCCTTGGAGACGTCCTTCGCCGTGCCCTCGCCCTTGATGTACGTGATCGCGAGGCGGTCGCAGCCGATCGCGTCGCCGAGATCGCAGGCGCGCTTGGTGAACGTGAAGGCCTTGGTGAATTCCTTGGCGAGCCGGAAGCGATCGCCGGCCATGCTGCACGACGATGCGTGACCGCCGAAGCAGCCCTTGGAAAACCAGTTGATCTGGCCCGCCTCGTCCTTCTCGCGCATCGCGAGGAAGCCGCGCGCCTGGCAGCCGCGCTCCTCACCCGCTTCACACGCTTTCTCCGAGAAGCGCTTGGCCGCCGCGTCGTCCTTCTTGTTGAAGCTCGCGTCCATGTAGAGCTGGTAGCAAGCGGCGCCGTCCTTCTTGTCGCACTTGGACCGGCAGACACCGAGGTTCTTCGAGTTGCAGACGTTCTTGTCTTCGGGCTTGGCGGAAGCACAGAAGACGCCGTTCCAGGTGCGCCCGGGCGGGCACGAGACGGGCTTCTCTTTCTCCTTCTCCTTGGGAGCGGCCGAGCCGCCTGCGGTCTCTTCCTCTTCTTCGGCGGCGGTCACCACGGGCGCCGAGCCCTTGGGCGGGATCTTGAGCAGCTCGAGGCGCACGAACGCCGTGCAGCCCGAAGGGGGCGAGCTCGCGTCCTCCTTGGCGCTCTCACACGCTTTCACGTCGCCGTCCGAGTTCATCGACTTGCGCTCGCTCTTGCTGCCCGCGTGCGCTTCGGCGCCGAACACGTCGGCGGCCGCCATGACCTCACCCTTGGATCCTGTCTCGAGCTTGAAGGCGCCGACCCAGACCGAGTTGATGACATGCGTTCCCTCGTCGCAGTCGCCCTCGAGGTTCTCGCGGTCGACCGCCATCATGCCCGCGCTTCGCTGACCGACCGTCATCGTCGCGAGGTTGAGACGCCCCGATCGCTCGAGCGCAGCCTTGAAGCTCATGCCGTTGAGCGGAAGCGCCGCGCCCAAGTCGTCGCCGGACTCCATCTCGACGAGCTGAGCCTTCGGCGTGTAGCCGACCCACGAGTAGCGGACGTTCTTCATCCGGCAGGTCGGCAGCACCTTCATCGACTTGCAGTCGAACCGGACGACCGGTCCGCCTTGCTTGAGCTTGGCTTCGAGATCCCCACGGTCCTCGGGGCTGATGTCGATGACGAGGGGCTTGGCGTAGTCCGCCTCGCAGGTTCCGAGGCCGTCCTGCCCGAGCGCTTCGCTCGCGGTACCTTCCTTGGGCCGAATCGCGTCACCGAGGTTGGAGGAGCAGCCGAGAGCGGCGCTCCCCAAGAGACCGAGAACCGCGACGTTGGCGCCGCGGAAAGCTATCGAGTGCCTGATCATCGAGGGCTTTCTCCTTCGCGGTTCCTTACGAAAGCTGCCTCGGATCCTTTTGAGGGAGTTGAAGCCTCTTTTCCCAGCTTCGTCCGTCTTGGCTACGATGCCGAAAATGAGCGACAAGAGCGGCCCCGCTCCCAGAGAAAAGGGCGCAAAGGGTCGCGAAGCGTTCCCGAACACGATGCTGAGCGCCGTCCTCGGGACGAGCAGCCCGGAGCTCGTGGTCCGAACGCGGTCGTGGGACCGGGTGGCGCGGGCCTACCGGCCGGCGGTGGTGAGGTACGTCGCGCTCCGTTTCCGGCGCTCCGAGTCGGACGCGGAAGACTTGGCGAGCGCCTTCTTCGCGCGCTGCGTCGAGCGCGACACCTTCGGAAAGTACGAGCCCAAGAAGGCGCGCTTTCGAACCTTCCTCAGGACTTGCCTCGATCGCTTTGTCACCGACGAGATCCGCGCGCAGAAGAGCCTCAAGCGCGGCGCCGGCAAGGCGGAGACGGCGGTCGGCGCCGAGGTGCTGGAAGCTCTACCGGACCAAGGTGCAGAGAGCGCGCTCGCGGCGTTCGACGCGGAGTGGAATCGTCGCGTCGTCTCGCTCGCCGTCGAGGCGTTGAAGCAAGAGCTCGAGACCGCCAACAAGAAGCAGCACCTCGAGATCTTCGAGCGCTTCTACCTCGCGTCGGACGATCCGCCGTCGTACGCGAGCATCGCGTCCGAGCTGGGGATCGCGGTCCATGACGTGACCAATCGCCTCCACTACGCGAGAAAGCGCTTTCGTGCCGCCGCGCTCGAGGTCCTTCGCGATCTCACCGCCAGCGACGAGGAGTGGCGCGAGGAGGCGAAGGCGGTGCTCGGGGTCGAGCCGTGAAGCTGACCGACAAGATGGTCTCGCGGCTCGCCGCTTCGGTGGCGGAGCCGTGGGCCGAGAGGTTCGAGATCCTGAAGGAGGCCGGCTCCGGCGGGATGGGCGTCGTCTACCGAGCCAAGGATCGCGAGACGGGCCGCGAGGTCGCGCTCAAGGTCCTCGGCATCGGGGCGAGCCACCAGCGCTTCGCTCGCGAGGCCGAGATCCTCGAGCGCCTGGATCATCCGGCGATCGTCGACTACGTGGCTCACGGCCAGGCCGGCGCCGGCGATCCGTGGCTGGCGATGGAGTGGCTCGAGGGGGTCAGCCTGAGCGCGCGCATTCGCGAGCCCCCGCCGCTGTCGCTGCGCGAAGCCGTCGCGATCGCGCGCCAAACGGCGAACGCCCTAGCCGCGGCACATGACAATGGCGTCATTCATCGCGACCTGAAGCCGAGCAACCTGTTCCTCGTCGGCGGCGATCCGTTCCGCGTGAAGGTGCTCGACTTCGGGGTCGCACGCATCCCTGCCGAGCGTGACGGCACCGAGCTCACGGAGACCGGACAGGTCCTCGGAACGCCCGGCTACATGGCGCCGGAGCAGGTTCGGGGCGCAAAAGAGGTCGACGGCCGCGCCGACCTCTTCTCGCTCGGGTGCGTTCTCTACCGGATGCTCGCCGGAAGGCCGGCGTTCGAAGGCGACGACGTGCTCAGCGTGCTCGCGAAGCTGGCGATGGATTCGCCGCCGGATCTGATCGGGATCGTGCCTGACGCCCCGGCCGAGCTGGTCGCGCTCGTCGACCGGCTCATCGCGAAGGACCCGGCGCTGCGCCCGGTCAGCGCGGCGGCGGCGGCGCGCGAGCTCGAGGCGCTCGAAGCACACCTCGAGAAGGACGGCAGCGGCGAGCGCCGGGTCGCGTCGCGACCGCCCGCAACGCCGACGCGTGGCGTCGATCCGACCGGCCCCACGGTGGCAAGCCCGCCGCCTCGCGCGCAGAACGAAGAGCTTGCGCCGGCGTCGACGCTGCCATCGACGACCGAGTGGCGCGCCGAGGTGCGCAAGCCGGGCCGGCGTGTCTACCTGGTCGGCGCCGCCCTCGGTGCGATCGCGATCGCAGTGGGGATCGCGATGATCTGGAGCTTCTCGCCGAGCCCTGCACCGACCCTTACGCCGTCCGGATCGGTGCTGTCATCCGCCCAAGAGTGGCCCTCGGCGACGACGACGCCGCTCCCGATCACGACGGCCGCACCGGAGGATGTTCGCGCCGAGATCCAATCGGCAGCGACGCGCGCTTGCCGCGCATGGTCCACGTCGCTGGCGCGCGGCCAGAAGAGCGACGGCTCCTTCGCAATGGAACCGCATCGCCGTTCGTCGGGCTGGGACACGGGCCAACAGCTCACGCCGCTCGCCGCGGCGCTCACCCGGTGTGGTGGAGCCGGCGCGCTACCTCTCCGCGGCGGCGCGGTAGCGCTCGGAACGCTCTTTCACGACGGGGGATGGAGCGGGCCTGGTCCCGAGGACGCACCGATCGAAGCCGGCTCCACGGCTTGGGCGGCGCTCGCGCTCGCCCTCACGCGCGGCGTCGCAAAGGAAGCGTCGTTCACCGACGCCGATCTCACGACGATTGACGCGACGCTCGCCCTCGCGCGAACGAGCCTTCTCTCCTTCCAGCGTCCGGATGGATCGTTCCGGTTCTCCAAAGAGGCGGATGTTCCGAGCGACTACCTCGCGGCCATGGGCACCTGGGCGCTCCTCGAGCTCGAGCCTTTCGACAAGACGCCGGGCACGAAGGACGCACGAGCGCTCGCCGCCGCATACCTGCGCAAGAGCCTCACCGACGACAAGAGCTCCCTGCGGACGACGATCGGCCTGACCGAGCAGGCCACGTGGGTCCTCTTGCGGCTACGCGAGACCGGCGACCGCGCCGAAGGAGACGAGGCGATCCTCCGCGCGATCGCGAAGGAGATCGTCACGCGCTGCGCGCTGGGTCCGGCGCCCGACCACGCGTGCGCCAGGGCGATGACCGACGCCGGCGAAGTCGTTCTCGACAGCGGCAAGCTGGGGAAAGGAAAGATCGCGACGTTCTGGCATCCCTGGACGACGCTCGTGGCCGCGCGCCTGGCGGATGATCCGGCCATCGCGAGCGATCCTGCGCTCGCCCACGAGCTCGAGCTCGTCGCGCGTTGGGGCGCCCGCGAGTTCGCAGCCGGGATCTCGCATCTGACCGCCGCGCCGACCTACAAGCTCTCCGAGTACTTGTTCGCGGCCGCGATGCTCTCGGCGAAGAAGTAGTCCGCGGCAGCACGCTCACGTCTGATCGCTTCAGGGGCGCTTCAGGGAGCGAGCGCCTCTCGCGCGTCGCGCTCGAGCCTTCGCCTGAGGCGCTTTGCCGCAGCGAACGATTTTGCCATCTCGTCTGGCTCGACCACCCATGCGCGGGCTTCGAGCGCGTCGGCGACGAGGGCGGCGCGCTCCGTCCCTACGAGCGTCACGACGCTGGAAGGATCCAGCTTCACCAAGAGCCCAGCATGAAGCCCGGTCCCTGCCGAGATCGCGCGGTCGAGCGCTTCGGCCGCCTGCTGATCGGGGCCATATCCCCCTTTGCCGATCGCGCTCGCGATCGCCTCCGCGAGAAGCTGTATCTGGCGCTGGAAGTAGTCGGATACGAAGGCCACGGTGCGTGTCCAACCGCGACAGCGCTCGCGGTATTCCGGTCACTCCTTCAAGAAATCTTTGCGCGCTTTTTCCGGGTCTTTGAGGATCTCGACCAGATCGGAGCCGCCGATGTCGCGCAGCAGGCTTTCGTCGGGCTTGTCGCCCGCGGTGAGCGAAGAGATGACCTTCGCGGCCAGCGCGGCGCGTTCGCGCGCGAGATCGTGCATCGCGGCGAGCTTCTGCTTTTCGTCTTCGTCGTAGGAGACCGTGAAGACGACCCGCACGCGCTTTCCGTCGCGCTCGATGAGCGGATCCTTGATCGACCGGATCGCCGCCTTGTGCAGGACCCTGTAGTAGTCGCGCTCGGCGCGCTTGAGCCCTTCGGCCTCTTTGTCCTCGGTCGCCGCGTCATCGAGCTTCTCCAGGCGCTCCTTGAGCTCGGCCTGCCACTCTTTGACGTCCAACAAAAGGTCGATCGCCTCGGACTCGCCCGGGGCGACCAGCTCGAGCCGCAGCTCGCCGCCTTCTGCCGAGACGATGCTGTCACCGACCGTCCAGCGTGCGCTGTACTTCGTGACGGTCTCGCGAATTCGTTTGGCGCTCTCTCCGAGCTCCTTGTTGTCGTAGAGCGCGACAGCCAGCCCCGTCTGGAACAAGAAGCCGTCATCGAAGGTCTCGTGCGTCCCGATCTGCGCCGACGGATATGCCTTCACCTGATCGATGAGCTCGGACCAGACTGCCTGGTCTTCGAGCTTGTTCGTGCCTTGCGGCGAAAAGTCCTTCCCGAACACGGCGAGCGCAGAGACCGATGCGGCGACCCAGAGCTTCGTGCCCTCGAGGTGCGCCGACGCTCTCGCGTACTCCTGGCACTCGTTGTCGTTCTTCGACTCGCGGTCCCCCGCCAGGCAGTGGGTCGACTCGAGCCCGCTTCGATCGCGATGCTCGCGGTAGCGCTTCGTCGTATCCGGCAGCTTCGCCAGGTCGATGCCGTAGAGGTAGACCTCGACGTTCCTGAACTTGGGCTCTGCTTTGGCGTCCTTCTTGTCGCGATCGGGACGGTCCAGCGGCGAAGGAACGGAAGGTCGGTCGTCGGGGACTTTGATCGTCACCCAGTAATACGACCGCCCGGTCTCCTTGTTCGCGAGATCGCGACCGCACGCGAGCGCCGCCGAGAGCTGGCGCCGCTCGGCGAGCGCCTCGGCGAGGCCGAAGCGCAGGTACTTTCGCGAAGGTCGCATCAGGGCGCGGAACACGTCGGTCCCTCCGCAAAGGGTCTCGGCGTAGAAAGACCACGTTGCCTCGGGCGGCAGCTCGTCACGCGTGAGACCGAACGTGTAGGCGCCCGCGTCGTTGCGGCCGACGGCGACGGTCGACTCGGGGAGACTCCCTACCTCGAACGGCAGGACAGGCGGAGCGCGCAGCTTGAACCACCAGAGCCCGCCGGCTGTCGCAGCACCCAGCACGACGAGGCCGCCGATGGCACCGAGGATCCAACCGAGCGCGCTCTTCTTCTTCGGCGTGACCTCTGCGTGCGGCTCGCTCTGCCCTGCGATCGGCGGGGGCGGCGTTCCGGGATAGCTCGCGGAGCTTCGAAGATCCGGCGAGCTCGTGAGGCTCGGCGAGCGCCCCACCGTGATCTCTGGAATGCTCGGATGGCTCGGCATCCGGTCGCCGAGGTTGGGCGAGCTCGGCAGACGAGGCGGCGGAAGGTTGGGCACGCTCGGCAGGCTGCCGCGCTTCGGATCCGGCGCCGGCGGTCGTTCGCTTCCCGGCGCATACGGATCGGTGAGCGCCGGCGGGTCCTTCCTCGACATGCTGGGGCCGAGGGTATCACCGGCATCTACGAGGTGAAGGAGGCGAGGATGCGCCCGGGCTCGTCGGTGATCAGGGCGTCTGCGCCGAGCAGGAAGGCACGCCGGGCGACCACGACGTCATTGATCGTCCACGCGGCCACAAAGCCCCGCCCCGCGATGCGCGGGACGACATCGTCGCGCACCAACGTCGAGTGAACATGCACACCCTCGGCCCCGATACGGGGAGCGAGGAAGAGCGCGAGCTCTTCGTACGCCGAGCGGTGAACGAGGAGGGCGTGGCAGCGTCCGGGGCACCGCGCTCGGTGATCGCGGAGCATCCACGGATCGAAGGAAGAGATCACGATGTCGTGCGACGCATCCCAGCCCGAGAGGACTCGGGCGACCCTGTCGACGAGCGCCCTCCTGTCGACCACGTCTCGTTTGATCTCCACGTTCACGCCGAGGCACCCCGCGCGAAGCGCATCGAGCGCATCCTCGAGGGTCGGGATGTCGGTGCGCGCCAGCTGGCGCAGCTCGGCGAGCGTGACCTCTTCGACGGTGCGGTGATCGCCCGCAACACGCCACAGATCGGGGTCGTGGAAAACTACGAGCTCGCCGCTCTTGCACGGCCTCACGTCGAGCTCGACGGCGTCTGCCCCTTGGCGCCGTGCGGCTTCGAAGGCGTCGATGGTGTTTTCGGTAGCTTCGCCCCGGGCGCCCCGATGACCCACGATCGCAGGGCGATCTGCGCGCCGCCGGAAGGCGTCGGGAAGCCTCCTACCTCTGCCACGAGCCGTCATCGGCGGGGCATCCTAGGCCCCCGTTGAATCACTGGAAACTGTTCGTGGGGTCGTGTAGTTCTCATGGTGGCTATGAACGACAAGGACTTTCGCAACAGCGAGGCCTCCAAGACCGACAAGAGGAAGCAGAGTCTCTACTTCCCCGAATCGATGCTCCAGGAGATCAAGGAAGAGGCGGCCAGGCTGGATCGGTCGCTGTCCTGGGTCGTACAGCGCGCGTGGAAGCTCGCGCGACTGGAGATCAAGAAGCTGCCGAGCGTGAACGACGTCGCTGACGACGACGACACCGGCGACTGAGTTTTCGCGAGTCACTGCGCGCGGGGGCCCCGCTGTTTGTTCTCGAGCCGCTGCGCGCGGGGCCCCAACCCCGCTTGCCCGCCCCCCGTCCCATGAGCGAATCGTTCGTCGTCGCAGACGACGGTACACAGCTCTACACCAGGGTCCATGAAGGGCCCGCGGCGCCCAGGGGGGGTCTCGAAGGCGTCGTCTCGATCCTGTGCGACGGGATCGCCTGCGACGGCTTCATTTGGAAGTACCTGTGGGGTGCGCTCGCCGAGCGCACCAAGGTCGCGCACTTCCACTATCGCGGCCACGGGCGCAGCAAGAAGCCCGTCGATCCCGAGCACATCGACGTCCCCGCGCACGCGCGGGATCTATCGGCGATCCGGCGGTCCCTGGGCGATCCCGACGTCGTCCTCTTCGGTCACTCGATGGGCTGTCAGGTGCTCCTCGAGAACTACCGCATCGCTCCCGAAAAGGTCCGAGCCCTCGTGCTGTTGTGCGGCGCGCCCGGCCGGGTGACCTACTCGTTCAAGGGCTCCGACGCGCTCGCCCAAGTGCTGCCGCGCCTCATCGAGACCGTCGATCGCCACCCGCAAGTCGCGCGCGCCGTGTGGGGCAGCGTGCCGCCCGAGCTCGCGCTGAAGGTGGCGCTCGCCCTCGGCGAGATCGACGCGAAGCTGATGGAGCCGCGGGATCTCGTGCCGTACCTCCAGCACATGGTCGACATCGATCTGCCGATGTTCCTCCGCATGCTGCGCGCGGCGGGCGAGGCGGTCCGCATCACGCACGTCAACCTGAACGACGAGACCGTCGAGGGGCTGGCGCAGGACGCCGAGCTGCATCCGCTGCAGGATGGTGTGCTGACCGGATCGCTGCTGCGGCCGCTGCTCATCGAGGCCGCGCCGCAGCCGCTGCTTGAGAGATTCCAGCGCGAGGCCTCAATCCTTGCATCCATTGAACATCCCCATGTTATAAAAGTGTTCGATCACGGTGAGGAAGAGGGCCGGCATTATATAGTCACCGAATATGTCCCTGAGAACTTAGCTCGAATAATTGAGCAAGGTGACCCGCTTCCAATAAGAAGAGCCTTAACAGTAGCGGCTCAAATCGCCTCCGCCCTGGC
>JBGTSH010000005.1:0-78330 GCA_041940405.1 Polyangiaceae bacterium | reverse complement strand
GGAGGTCGTCGAGGTGCTGCGTCTCGTCCGCGCACGGGCGGGGCAGGCTGGCTCGGGCTCGGGAGATCCCGATCAGGGCGACATCGCGATCGGGTAGTGCACGGTCGTCGGCTCACTGGTCGCGGGGAACTCGAGCTTGCGCGCGAACGAGACGATGCACTCTTCCAGCTTCGCGTCTTTGAGGGTCGTCTCCTCGCCGATTGAAGCCGTCTCGACCTTGCCGTCCCTTCCGATGACGAAGTTCATCATGACTTTGCCTTCGGCGGTCGCGTCGCGGCTCAAGAGCTCTTCGTAGCAGGTGCGGATGGAGCCCCACGATGCGCGAACGCGCGCTTGGATCTCTCCGGGCAGGAGCTTGGTCGAGAGCGGAACCTTCACCGCTTCATACGGGAGCTCGCTCAACTGTGCGAACGCGTCCTCGACCAGCGGGAGCTGCCCGGCGCGCGGTGCGGCGATCACGATCGTCGGCTTCCCGCCTTCTCGCTTGCGCGCCATCACCAGGCCCTGGCCGGCCTCGAGCACGGCCGCGATCTCGTCGCTGGGCATCGGCAGGTACGCGTCGTAACGCGTGGGGACGCGGTTGTCGCCCAGGTCGTAGTAAAAGACGATCAGGGAACGGTCGGCGTTCGGCATGTCCGTGTTCTTCTGGGCGATCGCTTGCGGAAGGGCGACCCAACTGCCCGACTGCGAGATCGACTGACCGACCCAACCGCTCTTGCTGAGCGCGACGCCGTACTCTTCTCGCTTCGCTTCGGCCACGTCGAAAGCTTCGGAGCGCGCACGGCCCGGGCCGCCAAAAATGAACATGTCGACGAGGACCCGGCCCTCGGCGTCGGCCTCGTAGAGCTTCGCCATTGCCGTCGCGGCCGGGGGTAGGGGCTTGGAGCGGGGAAGGCGGTAGGTCGGACCCTCCTGACGGCCGGTCAGCAGGAAGCGGAGCCTCCGCTCGGCCGCTTCGCGCGCCGCGAACTTGCTGTCGTCCCAGTGCGCTGCGAGCAGCTCCTCGACCGCTCCGATCGCCGCCTCCTCGTTCCCTTGCTGCTCGAAGATCCGTGACAGGCCCAGCCGAGCCTCATCGCGCTGGTCTCCCGTCGCTGCCTTGTCGGCGATGATCGCTTCGAGCGCGGCGCGGGCCTCGTCGAGCTTCTCGCCGCGGTCCACGGCGCGGAGCGAGCGCTCCAGCCGCTCGGCGATCGCCGGGGCGGCCGCCTGCTCCTCGACCTTGGCGGCTTCCTCGGCAGTCGAGGGGGCCTCGGTCTCGACCTCCTCGGACCCCCGAGCGCACCCGAAAGCGAAGAAACCCAGCATCACCGCCGACATCCACGTACCCATCTGCATGATCCTACCCTCCAGTCGGCGGGGCTCCGTGCCGCGCGCCATCGAGAGTGACCGTAGCCAGCCATTATCCCGGGCTTCTCATCGCTATGTCACCGTTCGGTCAAAGCGAGGGGGCCCGCGGGCCGGCCCTGCTAACGTGTCCGAAGCCATGTCCCTGGATCTCAGGCCGGGTGCCGTCTTTGCCGGCGACTTCAGCATCGTGCGTCCCCTCAGCGAGGGCGGCATGGGCTCGGTCTACGTCGTCTCGCAGATCAGCACCGGAGCGCAGCGCGCGCTGAAGCTCATGCGGCGCGAGCTCGTCGCCGACGCCTCGCTCCGCGACCGTTTCCTTCAAGAGGCGCGCGTCGGCTCGCGCATCGCCAGCGATCACGTCGTGCAGGTCATCGCCGCCGGCATCGACGCAGCGTCGAACGTCCCTTGGCTCGTGATGGAGCTGCTCAACGGAGAAGAGGTCGCGGACCGCGTGAAGCGCGCCGGACCGATGTCTCGGGCCGAAGTGACCGAGGTCGCCAAGCAGCTCGGCCACGCCCTCGCCGCGGCGCACGCCGTCGGCGTGGTGCACCGCGACCTCAAGCCGAACAACCTCTTCTTGGCTGCGTCGCGAACCGCCGGCGCACCGTTCTCGCTCAAGGTCCTCGATTTCGGCATCGCCAAGATCGTCGCCGACGCCAAGACGACGGGCACCGTGGGCTTGGGGACGCCGCTCTGGATGGCGCCCGAGCAGACCGAAGCGAAGGGCTACGTGGGGCCGGGGACCGACGTCTGGGCCGTCGGCCTCATCGTTTTCTATTTGCTGACGGGAAAGTCATTTTGGATGGCTGCCGCGCAACCCAGCACCGGCATCCAGACCCTGCTACGCGAGATCCTATTCGAGCCGATCGTGCCGCCGTCGCGGCGAGCGGCCGAGCTCGGCTGTGGGCACCTCTTGCCGCAGGGCTTCGACGCTTGGTTCCTCCGCTGCGTCGAGCGCGACCCGCAGAAACGCGAGAGCTCCATCCAGCGTGCCCTCGACGATCTCGTCGCGCTCCTCGCCCAGCCGGCAGCTTCTTCCGGACCGCAGCTGGGGAGCTTGCCGGCCGGCGCCGCTCGCCCGACCGGGACGCAGATCGATCAACCGCTGCCGTTCGCCCAGAGCTCTCCCTCGGTCCCTTCCGTGCAATCGATGCCGGCGACCTCGGCGGCGGCGCCCATGCCGCACGTCGTGAGTCACGTCTCGACGCCGCAGCCGCAGCAGCAACACCACCCGCAGCAACAACAGCAGGTGTGGGGGCCGACGCACGCGCCGGTCACGACGCAAACGGGCGGCGCGCCTCCACAACGCCGGAGCATGCTCGGCCTCTTCGCGGCGCTCGGCGGGCTGCTCGTCATCGGTGGAGGGATCGGCGGTTACCTCGTCTGGGGCGGTGACGACCGGAAGAAGACCTCCGACAAGAAGCGCCGATCGAGCGACGATGACGACGACGACGACGGACCGCGGAAGAAGAAGAAGTCCTCCTCCAACGACTCCGCCAAGGACGCCGACTGCGAGACGATGGCGGAGCTCGCCACGATGGTCGACTCGGACATCGATGCGCTCGACGATCGCGAGTACCCGTCCGAGACCGCACAGTTTCAGGCGCTCATCGCGGTCGTCGAGGCCGGCTCGAAGCGCTTCAAGGATCACGAGTGGAAGTCCCAAGAAGGCCGCACGGTCAGCACGCGCCTTACCGGTCTGATGGACGACATTGTCAAGAGCCTTCGCAAAGCCCTCAATGCCGCGAGCACCGGTGACAGCGTCACATCCACCGCCGAGCTGGAGAAGGTCCAGAAGCTCACCGAAGAGGCCGACAAGCTCGAGATCGAGTTCAAGGAGGCGTGTGGAATGGCCGGTGGCATGTGAGCCATGTCGCTCCGCCGTGACGTCGCCGCGTTCCTCGCCGCCGCGCTGATCCCCGCGGGCGCGCTGGGCTGGCTGGGCCTTCGGGCGCTCCGCAACGAAGAGGCGGCGCTCCGCCGCGAGGCGGCGCTCGAGGTGGCGGGAGAGTCGGAGCGCGCGCGTCGCCTCGCCGAGCAAGCGCTCGAGAAGGCGGCGCGCGAGCTCGAGGCAGTTCCCGTCGACGATGTGCGCGCCGACGATCCGGCTTCGCTCGCTCGCGTGCTCGCGCCGGCGACCGAGCTCTCGCCGCCGTTCATCGAGGCCGCGATCGTGACGTCCGAGGGGCGGGTCCTGGCGCCGCGAGCGCCGACCTCGCCGTCGCGAGCCGAGGCCGACGAGCGATGCAGCGGAGCGCTCGACCGTCTGGCCGGTCCGGAGCGAGACGACGCGCGCGCCACGCTCCTCGGTTGCCCCGAGGCTCGCGACGCCGCGGGGCGTTGGGTGTGGCCGGTCATCGCGATCGGCGAGATCGATCGCGGCTCCGGCGGATCGGCGCTCGGGGCCGAGGTCGCGTCGTTCTTCGAAACGCACGCCGCGTCGATGCGCGTCGAGGAACGAAAGGCCGCTCGCGAAGAGCTCGCCGCCTCGCGATCGCTCTCGGTCCCGGATCGCGCACGCGCAGTCCGCGCGCTCGACGCTGCCGACTCCGGCGCCAAGCGGCCGGTCGTCGCTTTGGTGAGCGCGTGGCGATCGGACGCCGCGCTCCGCGCGCTCTCCGGAGGCGCCGGGACGCGGCGGTTCGAAGGGCCCGGCACCGTCGGGGTCGCGCGGTCGATCGGCGACGGCATGTTTCTCGGTCTCGTCGCCACACCGGAGACGGTCGCGCGCTCGCTCGCCGACAAGCCTCCGTTCATCGAGGCGCGACCGGGTCTCGTGATCGACGTGACGACCGATGCGTCACCCTCCGGCGCCGACGCCATCGAGGGCGTCTCGCTCCTCTCCGACGGGCTCGGCTTTCGCGTGCGGCTCGCCGATCCCGCCGCGCTTCGGGCGAAGAGCACGCGGAGCACGCGCGTCCTCGGCGCGCTCGTCGCCGGCAGCGCCGCGCTCGCCGTCGCGCTCGCGACGCTCCTCTTTCTTCGGATGCGAGCTGCCCGGCGGACGAGCGAGCTCCGAACGAGCTTCGTCGCGTCGGTCTCGCACGAGCTCAGGACGCCCATCGCGTCGGTTCGGATGCTGAGCGAGCTCCTCGCCGACGGAAAGATCGAGGAGGCCGAGCGCGCCGAGGTCGCCGAGGCGCTCGCGCGCGAAGCGCGCCGGATGGGCGACACCGTCGAGCGGTTCCTCAGCTACGCGCGGATGGAGAAGGGAAAGCTCGTCGCACGGAAAGCGAAGGAGGACGTCGCTCTCCTCGTACGCGAGCGTGCCTCTGCGTTCGAAGCGCGACACGAAGGCGTCGAGGTCACCCTCGACGTCCCCGATGAGCTGGTCGGCGAGGTCGATCGCGCGCAGATCGAGCTAGTCGTCGACAACCTCCTCGAGAACGCCAAGAAGTACGCTCCGAACGGACAGCCGTATGAGGTCGTCCTGCGCGACGACGATGGCACCCTCGTCCTCTCGGTCTCCGACAGCGGACCCGGCGTGCCGCGCGGCGTGCGGTCGACGATCTTCAAGCCATTCGAGCGCGGCGACGCGCGCCTCTCCGCCGCGACCGAGGGGACCGGCCTCGGCCTGGCCCTCGTCCGCGCAGCCGCCGAGGCGCACGGGGGGACCGCGGTCCTCGAAGAACGGTCCGCACCGGGCGCGACGTTCACCGTTCGTCTCCCTCGTGGCGCTATCGTAGGCGAGAAAGCATGAGTAGGGCGCGTCCCAGCCGGCAGGAGCGAGTCCTGATCGTCGAAGACGATCCGACCTTGCGGCTCGGTCTCACCAAGGCGCTCCGCTCGGCGGGCTTTCAGGTCGACGTCGCCAAGACGGGCAGGGAAGGGTTCGATCTCTTCCTCGCGGATCGCCCGGACCTCGTCCTCTTGGACGTCATGCTCCCCGAGAAGAACGGCTTCGAGGTGTGCGAAGAGATCCGCGCCGAAGATGATGACATTCCCGTCATCCTGATCACCGCCAAGGGCGAAGAAGAGGACAAGGTCCGCGGCCTTCGCCTCGGCGCCGACGACTACGTCACCAAGCCGTTTGGGGTGAACGAGCTCCTCGCTCGGGTCGACGCCGCGCTCCGCAGGCGCCGCAAGCGCGAGGTCGACACCACGATCGTCGAGGTGGGCGCCGCGAAGATCGATTTTCGCTCGCATCGAGCCACGCGCGACGGTGAGCCGCTCGAGGTGACCGCGCTCGAGCTCAAGCTCCTGCGGTTCTTCCTCGATCGCGAGGATCAGCTCCTCACCCGCCAGCAGCTGCTCGACGGCGTCTGGGGTGCCGACTACTTCGGCACCGATCGGACCGTCGACAACTTCGTCAACCGCCTCCGGCAGAAGCTCGAGCCCGACCCGAAGCGGCCGGTCCTGTTCGTCACCGTCCGCGGCGGCGGCTACCGTTTTCAGCGACGTCCCGATTCCGGCGCCTGAGTTCGCGACTACGATGGCGCCGTGATCCCGAAACGTCCTCCGTACGTTCCACCTCCGTCCGAATTCGGAATCGCCGAGATCGCAGGGCTCCGAGCAGCCGGCGTAGCTGCGGGGATCAAGCCGAGCGGCGCGCCCGATGTAGCGCTGCTCGTCGCCGACGGCCCCGTCGACGTAGCGGGGGTCTTCGCGACCAACGCCTTTTCGGCTGCACCGGTCCTCGTCTCGCGCGAGCACCTCGTGAAGACCGGCGGGCGCGCGGCCGCGGTCGTGATCAACGCCGGCAACGCGAACGCCTGCACCGGAGCGCGCGGTCTCGAGGATGCCCGGCTGATGGCGGCCACGACGGCGAAGCTCGTCGGCTGCGCTCCGGAAGAGGTGCTCGTCTGCTCGACCGGGGTCATCGGTCTAGAGCTGCCGCGCGACAAAGTGGTCGCCGGGATCGAACGTGCCTTCGCAGAGCTCGAGGCAGGGTCCGCCGCCTCACGCGCCTTCGGTGCCGCCATCCGCACGACGGACGCGTTCGCGAAGAACGCGTCGTTCGCGGCACCAGAGGGCGAAGGCGGCTTCCGCGTCGCCGGAGCCTGCAAGGGCGCCGGGATGATCGAGCCCAACATGGCCACGATGCTCGCCTTCGTTGCGACCGACATGGCCTTCTCGTCCAAGGATCTCGGCTCGATCGTCCGCGCGGCCGCCGACAGAAGCTTCAACGTCCTCCACGTCGATACGCACGCCAGCACCAACGACACGTTCCTCGTCCTCGCGACGGGAAAGCGGCAAGCGAACGTAGCGCTCGACCGCGCGGAGCGGGCGATCTCCGACGTCGCTCGGCGCCTCGCCTGGCTCATCGCTCGTGACGGCGAGGGCGCCACCAAGGTCACCACGATCCGGGTCGGCGGCGCACCGAGCGCCGGCGCAGCCCGCGAGATCGCTCGCCGTATTGCCGCCAGCGCGCTCTGCCGCACGGCGCTCTTCGGCAACGATCCCAATTGGGGTCGCTTCGTCAGCGCGGCGGGCAACAGCCCTCACGTCAGCCACCCCGCGCGCCTCACCTGCGCCGTTCAAGGCGTCGTCGTCTTCGAAGAGGGCGAGCCCACCGCGTTCGACAAGAAGGCGCTCGCCGAGGCAATGAAGCAAGATGACGTCACGGTCGCCGTCGATCTCGGCGACGGCGACGCTCGCGCCGAGGTCCTGACGAGCGACCTCGGCTACGAGTACATCGAGATCAACGCCGAATACACGACCTAGCGAGGGTGACGGTCACGGCTTCGCGCGCTTGTCGTACTCCTTGTTGAGGATGCGGCTGGCGACGTCGCGACCGCCGAGGCCGAAAGCCAGCGCCGCGGCGAGGCAGACGGCGCCGAGGATCGATCCGAACGCGATCGCGATCAGCTGCCGGCCGACGCCGAGCTGCTGGAGCGCGATCATCGCGGCAAACGCGACGACGGCGGCGTGCCCGACGGGCCCGAGGTACGAGAGCAGGCGGTCGTTGGTTCCGCGCGTCAGCTCGTCGACGCGCTGGTGCACCCAGCGGCCGCCCCAGAGGCCCGCGCCGAGCACGACGAGCGCGACGAACGCGTGCGGCACGAAGCCGAGGAGCTCGTCGAGCAACCCCTCGAGCCCTTTGAGCGACATCGTGTCGAGCGCCTGACGAAGGAACAGGAGCACGACGAGCGTCCCGACGACGACGCCGCCGAAGTCGGCCGGCGTGCGGACGCCTTGCGAGCCGTGCGACGCGAGGAGCTCATCCTTTCCCTCGTCGGTCCGCGTGCGCGTGCCCGTCTCCAGGTCGTGGATGCGGTCCTCGACGAGCTTCTTGGACTCTTCCTCCTGCTTTACCGAGCTGACGGTGGGCTTGTAGAGCCCGACGTGCGAAACGAGGGTGTTGAAGCCGACTGCGGCGAGGAGCCGCGCGGCCAGGTTGCCCGCGAGGCGACCGACGAACACGCCGATGGCGAGGAGCAGGCCGCCCACCAAGAGCTTGGGCAGGTAGCTGTAGACGCCTTCGAGCATCGTCCTGAGCGGCACGCTTATCTCGTCGAGCTCGAGCCGCCCGACGGCGCTGATCGCGAACTGCAAGAGGACGAAGACCATCGCGAGCGTCCCGAGCATCTGCGAGAGCGGCTGGTCCTTGGTCACCGCACCGAGCCCTACGCACGACACGGCGCGGTCGACGCCGATCCGCTCGAGCACGCCCGAAACGATCGCGCGCACCATCCGGGAGACGACGTACCCGACCACCAGGAGAACCACGGCGCCGCCGACCTTCGGCAGGTACGTGGTGATCGTGCCGAGCGCCGACGACATCGGGCCGGCGAGCACCGAGATCTGCAGCGCCTCGAACACCGGGATCGCGACGACGATGAGGATGAACCAGTACGCGATGTCTGCGAGGAGCGTGGTGATGGGCTGCTCCGGCCGCTTCTCCTTGTCCTTCCTCTTGCTCTTCTTCTCTCTGTCTTCGATCGCGGCTTCGGCCGGAAGCACCGCTTCGCCGGTCAGCGAGTGGATTCGCCTCTCGAAGCCGATTCGATCGAGCAGGGCGAGGAGGAGGCGCCGTACGAGCTTGGCGAGCAGATAGCCGCCGAAGCCCAGCGCGAACGCCTTGAGGAGGTTGGGGACCGCGCCGCCGAGCTCGTTGAGGACGCCCACGAGCGGCTGCGTGACCGCGTCGATCTTCAAGTAGCTGAAGAACGCGACCAGCACGAAGGTGAGGAGCACGTAGTAGATCGCCTTCGCGATCGAGCGCTCGATGCGGTCGCCGTGGTCGCCGCCGGTCTCGAAGCCGACGAGGCGCGCGACGAAGTCGTCGATCGTCGTCCGGCGCAGACCAGCATGTACGACCTTCTGGATCGCGTACGCGGCGAGCCAGCCTCCGACCAAGATCCCGAGCGCGGCGCCCAGCGTGGGCAGACGCTGGTACGTCGTCTGCCACACCTCTTGCGCCCAAGGCGCCGAAAGCCAATCAGGCATACTCATCCTCCCGTGTGTGCCGCCACAGAAAGGGGCGGCAGCCTCGTACGCCATCGGCAAGAGCCGCGCCGGGGATGTGAGGCCGGGGAGATGTGGGCAACCTGCACACGCCAAAGGATCGACAAGCCTCGATCCCTCGTTGTATGGCTCATCTCGTTGCTTCGAGAGAGCGCCGCGAAATTCCGAGCTGAGGACTGGCCGTTCACACCGGTGGTGCGCCTGTTCGCTGGTGAGGTCACCGACTGGGGTGCCGCCGAGCCTGCGCCCCGCCGCGCACCCCTCGCGATGGTCTGGTTCGACTACGACGGGACGCGGGTTCGCCCGAGCGACGACTCGACCCGCCTCTTGAGGCAAGGCCCGAACGGTCTCGAAGAGACGCATCGCGATCTCGGGCTCGAAGCGCAGGCTGCGCAAGCGCTCGAGGGGCTCGGTGCCGTCGACCTCGCGTGTCTCGAGGAGGTGACCTGCGATGCCGACGCCGACTACCTCGTGCGTCCCGGTGCCGGGTCGAGCGCCCTCTGCGCCTTCACGACCCTGGCAAAGGAGCGGCTCCCCGCGCTCGGTTGGCGCGTCGAGATCGACCCTGCGTACCCGTTTCAGGTCGCCCGGCCCGAAGAGGTCAAATGGCTGGTCGAGGTAGCGCCGGATCAGGCGCTCCCCGATTGGTTCAGCCTCGAGCTCGGTGTCGAAGTCGGCGGCCGGCGGATCGATCTGCTCCCGCTCGTGCTGGACCTGCTCGACTCGGCCGCGGACGACGACGACCTGCGCTCGCTCGCACGCCGCTTCTCGGGACCTGTCGCGCTGCGCGTGTCCGACACGCACCACGTCGAGATCCCCGTCGAGCGCTTCCGCTCGCTGGTCCGCGTCGTGACGGAGCTCTACCAGGGCGTGCCCAACAAGAAGCGGCGCCCGATCCTCTTTCCTGTCATTCGCGCCGCGGCGATCGCCGGGGTCGAGGACGCGCTCCTGCCGATGGGCGCAAAGTGGACGGATCCGTCAGGCCTTCGCGAGAGGGCGCGGCGCATCGTCCGTCCGGCCGCGGCCAAAGCGCCGCCGCCGGGGCTCCTCGCCGAGCTTCGCCCGTACCAGACGGCCGGCGTCGCGTTCCTCCAGCACCTTCGCGAGATCGGCGTCGGCGGCGTCCTCGCCGACGACATGGGTCTCGGCAAGACGCTCCAGACGATCGCCCACCTGGTCACCGAGCGCGCCGCAGGCCGGCTCGACAAGCCCGCGCTCATCGTCGCCCCCACGAGCCTGACGTTCAACTGGTCACGCGAGATCTCGAAGTTCGCGCCGAGCCTGCGCGTCCTGTCGCTGACTGGCCCGCGCCGCCACGAGTCCTACGGGAAGATCAACGCTAACGATATCGTCATCACGAGCTACGCCGTCCTGGTCCGCGACGCCGACCGCCTCTCCAAGGCGACGTTCTCCTCGGTGATCCTGGACGAGGCGCAGGCGATCAAGAACGCGCGCAGCCGCACCCACGCCGCGATCCGCGAGATCCGGGCCGACCATCACGTCTGCCTCTCGGGGACGCCGGTCGAGAACGACCTCGGCGAGCTCTGGGCGATCTTCGATTTCCTGCAGCCCGGCCTCCTCGGCGACGAGCTCTCCTTCCGCCGCAGCTTCCGCGTCCCCATCGAGACCACCGGCGACGAAGATCGAATGGCCGCGCTTCGAGCGATCGTCGCCCCGTTCGTCCTGCGCCGCCTCAAGCGGGATGTCGCTCCCGAGCTGCCGCCGAAGACCGAGCTCTACAGGCCGGTCGAGCTCGCCGACAAGCAACGCGAGCTCTACGAGCAGATCCGCGTCGCGGCGCACGCCAGCGTGCGTGGCGCCATCCGCAAGAAGGGCCTCGCCGCCTCGACGCTTCCGATCCTCGACGCGCTCATGAAGCTCCGTCAGGTCTGCTGCGACCCCCGGCTCGTCACCTTGGACGCCGCGCGCAACGTCCGCGAGAGCGCGAAGGCCAAGGCCTTCTTCGACCTCCTCGCCGCCGAGCTTCCGCTCGGCCGTCGCGTCCTCGTCTTCTCGCAGTTCACCAGCATGCTCGCGCTGCTCTCCCACGGCCTGAAGGATCGCGGGATCGGCCATGTCGTCCTCACCGGTGCGACCCGGGATCGGCGCGCCGTCGTCGACGCCTTCGAGCGCGGCGAGGTGCCGGTGTTCCTGATCAGCCTCAAGGCGGGCGGAACCGGGCTCAACCTCGTCTCGGCCGACACGGTCATCCACTACGATCCCTGGTGGAACCCGGCAGCGCAGTCTCAGGCGACCGATCGCGCCTACCGCATCGGACAGACCAAGCCGGTCTTCGTTCACAACCTCTACGTCGCCGGCAGCGTCGAAGAGCGCGTGCTCATGCTCCAGAAGAAGAAGGCCTCGCTCTCGAGCGGCCTCTTCGAAGCCGGCGTGTCAGATCCGGCGGGCCTCTCCGTCCTCGATGTCGAAGAGTTGCTCGCGCCCATCAGTGAGAACGGCGGTGCGAGGAGCTCTTGACAGGCCGGTCGGCGCTGGTAAGTTGCCGGCCTCCCGAGCGAAGGTGGCGGAATTGGCAGACGCACTAGCTTGAGGTGCTAGCGGGTAACACCGTGCGGGTTCAAGTCCCGCCCTTCGCACAAAACCTCGGTGACAAGATGGCCGCGCAAGCGGCCTTCGCCTTTTTCGGCTGGGGGAGAGATGAGACCGTCGACCAGGCATCTCGCGCTCGCGTTCTCGGTGGCCTCTCTGGCGGTCTTCGGCTGCTCGACACAGACCGAGCGTGTCGCCGTTCCCAAGACCGACGCGCCGGCGGTCGAGATGCTCGAGATCGGCGGCATCTACGACGTCGCGCTCGTGAAAGGCGAAAAGGCGATCCTCGTGGACACGGGCCCCGAGGGGGCCTTCGACGATCTCTCGGCGGCGATCCGCGGCGCGGGCGTCGAGCCCCGGTCGCTCGCGCTGGTCATCCTGACGCACGCCCACTCGGATCACGCCGGCAACGCCCGAGCGTTCCAGAAGCTCGGCGTCCCCATCCTCGTTCACGAAGGGGACGCGGCATGGCTTCGCGCCGGCAATCACGGCGAGCTCTTCGCCACGAACCTCGAAGCGGTGCTCGCCCAGCCGGGTATCCCGTCCCGATACCCGGCCGTCGAGCCCGACATCGTCGTGGTAGGGGAGGAGCCCTTTCGGCTCGAGCCTTGGGGCGTCTCCGGCACGGTGATCCACGCGGGCGGACACACGCCAGGCTCGGTCGTCGTGCATCTTGCCAACGGTGTCGTCATTCTCGGCGACCTGGTGCGCGGCGGCTGGTTCGCGGGCCTGGTCGATCGCGAAGCCCCGGCCACCCATCTCTTTCATCAGTACCCCGTCGAAGAGTCGACCAAGGTGGCCGAGGGGTTCGTCCGCCGGATCGCCGGCTGCTCCGACGTCCGCGTCGCGCTCGTCGGACATGGCGGCCCAATCTCGATCGACGCGCTCCGCGGCTGGGCGGGAACGGCGGAGACGGCCGGCTGCCCTTGGTGAGCCTTTCGGGCACGAGGGAACAAAGGCGGGCGGCCGGCTGCTACCGGCGCTCATGACGGCCACGTCGACGTTCCTTCGCGTCCTTTCCCTTACGGGCCGAACCGGGGGCGCCCGCATGCTCGAGCGAGCGATCCCGCTCTACGGCGGCGTGGCGATCGTCGCGGCGATCCTGTTCGGGCCGACAGGCGTCGATCCGCGCGACATCGCCGGGCGCATGGCGGGGTCGACTGCGCTCCGCTGTGTCGTGTGGGCCGCCTGGCTCCTCATGTCCGCACCTGTCGTCGGCCCTCTGCTACGCGATCGTCGCGGCGATTTCCTGCGCGGGCTTCCAATCTCGAAGCGAGCGCAATTCGCAGCGTTCGCGATGTGGTCGGTCGCCTCGCAGCTTCCGATGGTCGCCCTGGTCGGAGCCGGCGCAGGCGGGCTGGCCGCTCTGCGTGCGGCCTTGCTGGGTGCCACCGCGGCCGTCTTGCTTGCAGCCACGTCGCGGAGGCCGACCGAGATCGCTGCGCTCGTCGGGGTTCTCATCGCGTTGGGCATCGATGCTTCGGGATGGAGCGTGCTCGCGCTCGCGCCAGCCGCGCTCCTCGCGGCGCACGGCGTCTGGGAGCGGGCACCAGAGGTTGCGACCAGCTCGGCAGGTTTGGTTCGAGGGCCGGCGCCGGTGGCGCTCGGCATCGCGCACGCGCTGCGCATCCTTCGCATCGAGCAAGCCGCGATGCTTCGCGCGTTGGGCTGGGCGTTCGGCGGCGGCGCGGTGGTCGCGATCGCTGCGCGGAACAGCGACCGTCTCGGCGCCGATACCTTCGTCCTCGCCGGGCTCGCGATACCGATCATCCTCGCGTCGAGCGCCGTAGCCAAGCCGCTCCGAGAATCGGACCGCACGCTCGACGTCGTTCTGCGGTCCGCCGGCGCAACCGACCGAGAGCGTGAGGTCGCTCTCGGAGGCGCGATCGCCCTCTTCGGTATCGCCGTCGGCCTCCTCGCATTTGCGGGGGCACGAATCGTGGCGCCGCTCCCGATTCCAATCGTTTTCGCCGCGCCCGCTCTCGGCGCCGTCCTCTCGCCTTGGGTCGTCGCGCTCCAATCGGTGCCTGACGCGAATGGCCGCACGCGGCGTGACGCGGGCGGTCGGACCCTGTTGGCGCTGTTCGCGCTCGGCGCGCTCGCCATCGTCATGGCGTCGATGATCGGCGACGCCGCGGTGCTCGTCCTCGGCGGGGCGAGCGTAGCTGCCTGGCTGGTCCGCCAGCTCCGTCATCGTCCGCCCACGAGCAGCGCGGACCCCGGTTCGTCCGTCCTCGAAGCGCGCGCCGTCTCGAAACGCTTCGGTGCGAACACCGTCCTTCGATCGGCATCGATCGCGGTCGCCGGTGGCAGCATCTCGCTCGTTCGTGGCGAGAACGGCTCCGGCAAGTCGACCCTCCTCAAGATCGCCGCCGGCGTCATCGAGGCGGACGAAGGCGAGGTACGGATCGACGGCCGACGGCTGGCGCACGATAGACATGCGCTTCGCGCCATAGGATACGCGCCCGACGTCGCCGAGCTTCCCGAGCACCTATCGGCGGGCGAGCTCGTGGCCCTCGTCGCAGCGATCAAACGCGCGCCGTTTGCCTCGACGCGCGAAGACAACGCCCGACTCGGCATCGGCCCGTTGCTCGGCCAGCGAATGGCAGCACTCAGCCTCGGCCAGCGCCGGCGCGTCGGTCTCGCCACGGCGCTGGTCGGCGCTCCGAAGGTGCTCCTCCTCGATGAACCGACCAATGGCCTCGACGCCGCCGGTCTCGACGTCCTCGAAACAATCCTTCGGGAGCGCCGCGCTCGCGGCGGAGCGGCGCTCCTGGCGAGCCACGACCCCGGCTTCGGAGATCGGCTTGCCGACGAGGTCCATTGGATTCGCGAGGGCAGGGTGGTGGTCTCTCCAGCGTGAGTCGGGCGGAGCCTGTGTAGGCGTCGCTCGCGCCCCGGTCAGACCATCGGTGCGAGCGCTCGAGATCCCGAGCGCCAGCCACAAGTCGGAAGGAGACGATGGTACCTTGCGGGCCACGATGCGCCGCCTTCACGCCGTTCGCTTGGCCTGCTTCCTCGTCACCCTGTTGTTGCTCGCGCTGCCTCGCTTGGCGCACGCGACGGACATTCCAGGGGGCAACATCATCAATCAGACGTGGACTCCTGCGGGCAGCCCTTACGTCGTGCAGGGCGACATAACAGTTCCGTCAGGCGCATTCCTGACCATTCAAGCGGGCACGGTCGTGAAGTTCATGTCCTCCGACGCCCAAGCGTCGGGCCTCGACACGTCGAGGATCGAGCTGACGGTCAATGGCACGCTGACGGTCGCCGGCGTTTCGGGCAACCAGGCGACCTTCTCGGCCAACAACGGAACCTCGGCCTCCACCTGGTACGGGATCGTCGCCGGCGCATCGGCGACGAGCGTCTCGATCGCCGGCGCGAGCATTCAACATGCAGTCTACGGCGTTCGGTCGCTGTCCACGGGCGGCGTCCTGTCGATGAACGACGTCACGGTGGCATCGAGCTCGTACGGCTTGAGCATCGAAGCAGGTGCGCCGACGCTGAACCAGGTCGTCGCGCATTCGAACGTCAACTACGGCATCTACTTCACCGGTAGCGCGAGCCCGACCCTCACCAACTGCACGGTGCGAAGCAACTCGCTCAACGGCGTCCACATCTACACCTCGGGAGGTGCCAGCTCCACGATCGCCGTAACCGGATGCACCATCCACGGCAATGGCGGCACCGGGCTCTACGTGCGCGCCGAGTCCGGCTCGAGCACGACCACGAACGTGAAGAACACGAACGTCACGAGCAACAGCTCGTACGGCGTCTACCGGTACACCTCGAGCGGGACTGCGAGCGTCACGGTCACGTACTCGAACGTGTGGAACAACCCTTCGGCCAACTATTCCAGCGTGACGCCCGGTACCGGCGCGATGTCGGCCAATCCTCTGTATGTCGCCGCGCCGACCAACCTTCGCCTGACCTCCAATTCGCCGTCGCGCAATTCCAGCGACGTCTCCGGCGACCTGGGTCCGCTGCCTTACACGTCCGACGCGACGCCCGGCGTTCACGGCACGCTGTGGTCGAACACCACCCTGAGCCTTGCCGGGTCGCCTTATTCGATCGCCGGCGATCTGACGGTCGCGCCCGGCGTCACGCTCACCATCGAGCCCGGCGTCACGCTTCAATTCGCCACCAGCGACATCATGGCTGCCTACGCCGATACGTCGCGGGCCGAGCTCCGCGTCCTCGGTACGCTGAGCGCCCTGGGGACGGTGTCGCAGCCGATCACCTTCACGTCGACCGCGTCGTCGGCATCGAGTTGGTATGGCATCCACCTCCTTCCGACCGCGTCGGGATCGACGATCGGCCATGGCGTGATCAACGAAGCGGTGTACGGGATCCGCCACGAATCCAGCGGCAGCCACAGCCTTCACCACCTCGATCTCGCGACGTCGAGCTACGGCATGTCGCTCGAGGCGGGCACGATCGCGCTCGACGCGATCACCGCGCGGAGCAACGTGAACTACGGCATCTATCTCACCGGAAGCGCGACCGGCAGCGTGACCAACGCCGTGGTGCGAAGCAACAGCCTCAACGGCGTCCACATCTACACATCGGGCGGAGCGTCGTCGACGTTGCTCATCCAGAACTCGACGGTCCATGGAAACGGCGGCACCGGCGTCTACGTCCGTGCAGAGAGCGGATCTTCCACGACGACGAACATCCGCAACTCCATCGTCGCGTCGAACAGCTCGTATGGCGTCTACCGCTACACGTCGAGCGGCACCGCCACGGTGAACGTCACCTACTCCAACGTGTGGAACAACCCTTCGGCGAACTACTCGAGTGTCTCGGCGGGCACCGGGTGCGTCAGCGCCAACCCCCTCTTCACGTCGGCGCCCAGCGATCTCACGCTCCAATCGACCAGCATCTCGATCGACGCAGGCTCGGCCGTGGGAGCGCCGAACCACGATCGCAACGACGTCGTCCGACCGCTGAACGGAGACGGCATCAACGGCGCCGAATACGACATGGGCGCGTACGAGTTCGTCGCCGCGGGCTTCTGCGGTGACGGCATCCAACAGCCCGGCGAAACGTGCGACAACGGCGCGAACAACGGGCAATACGGCTTCTGCAATGCCTCCTGTACCGGGCTTGGCCCGTACTGCGGGGACGGCACGATGAACGGGCCCGAGCAGTGTGACGATGGCAACGCGTCGAACACCGACGCGTGCCTCAACACCTGCGTCAGCGCCTCCTGTGGCGATGGTTACGTCCGCGCCGGGACCGAGGAGTGCGACGACGGCAACGGGATCAACACCGACGCCTGCCCGACCACGTGCCAGAGCGCCGAGTGCGGTGATGGCTACGTACAGGCAGGCGTCGAGGAGTGCGACGACCAGAACATGGTAAACGGCGACGCCTGCACCAACGGGTGTCAGAGCGCGGAGTGCGGCGACGGCATCGTGCAGGCCGGGGTCGAGGACTGCGACGACGGCAACGCCACCAACACCGACGCGTGCCTCGCCACCTGCCAGGCAGCATCGTGCGGCGACGGCTTCGTCCAGGCAGGCATCGAAGAGTGCGACGACCAGAATTTGGTGAACGGTGACGCGTGCACCAACGCTTGTCAGAGCGCCGAGTGCGGGGACGGGATCGTGCAGACCGGAGTCGAGGATTGCGACGACGGCAACTCCAGCAACGCCGACGCTTGCATCGTGGGGTGCGTCGCTGCCAGCTGCGGCGACGGCTTCGTTCAGGGCGGCGTCGAGGCGTGCGATGACGGCAACATGATCGACGATGACGCGTGCACCAACGCCTGCGCGCTCGCGGGCTGCGGCGACGGCGACGTCCAGTCGCCCGAGCGCTGCGACGACGGCAACATGAGCAACACCGATGCTTGCCTCTCGACGTGCCTGAACGCGTCATGCGGCGACGGGTTCGTTCGCGTGGGCGTCGAGGATTGCGACGACGGCAACGCCAGCGAGACCGACGGTTGCCTCTCCAACTGCGAAGAGGCGAGCTGCGGTGACGGCTTCGTTCAAGACGGCGTCGAGGCCTGCGACGACGGCAACACCGACTCGACCGACGACTGCGTAGCAGGTTGTGAGGTCGCGAGCTGCGGCGACGGCTTCGTCCACGCGGGCCAAGAGGAGTGCGACGACGGCAACTCGGTCGATGACGACGGCTGCTCGAACGCCTGCATCGGAACGGTCTGCGGCGACGGCGTGAAACAAGCCGGCGAGGCGTGCGACGACGGCAACGGTTCCGAGACCGACGATTGCCTGAACGACTGCAAGAACGCGTCGTGCGGCGACGGGGTCGTGCGTGCCGGGGTCGAGGCGTGCGACGACGGCAACGGTCAGGCGGGCGATGGCTGCGCCCCGGACTGCACGCTCGAGAGCGACGGCTCCGGTGGCAGCGGCTCCACGACCAGCTCGGGCAGCGGGGTCGGGGGCGGCGCAGGCGGCGGTGGCGGCGACGAAGGCGCCGAGGACGACGGTTGCGGTTGCACCCTGCCCGGGGTGCCGTCGTCTTCGTCTGCCTGGCTCGGTGCTGCGTTGGCGCTCGCGGCGATCGCACGGCGTCGCAAGCGCGCCGCCTGATCGGTGGTCAGGGAGTCCGCCCGATCACGCGTCGGGCGGACTCGAGGGTCGCGAGCACGAACCAGTCGTTCCCGGCGAGGAGCTCCATCCCGTCCCACTCGCCGGGGCGCGCGCGAAGCTCGTCATACACCGCGTCAGCGATCCCGAGCTTCTTGGGCGCTGTCGGGATCGGAAGCACCCTCGCCAGCCCGTCGGGGCGAAAGCGCATGACGCTGGTGACTGCTACTTCGGCTTCGGCGCCCGACTCTGCGGTGCTCGCCTCGAGCGAGAGCACCCGCCCCTTCACCAGGAGCATGCGGTTTCGTGCCATCGGCCGAGAGGCGATCGCCAGCACGGTGACCGTGCCTACGAAGACGAGCCCGCACAGCAGGAGGACGCCGCGCCCGGTGGCGACGCCGAAGCCCAGCGCTACGACGCCCATGGCGCCGACCGAGATCATGACCAAGGCGGCGAGCTGCGACCTCCGCTTGATCTGCGGCGCATAGGTTTCGTAGAGCGCCGCACACTCGCGCCGGCTGATCAGCACGCGGGCACCTTCTTCAATAGAAGCCCTCGCGGCGTGCGTAACGAGCGGCGCGAGCCTCGTCGTACGCGGCGGCGTCGAACGAGTCTCCCACGATTGCTCGATGGATCTCGCCGTTGGTGGGGAGCACCGACCGATCGATGAAGCGCTCAGCGTTCCAGAGATGCGACCTGAGCAGCGCCTTGGAGCATTGGGTGTAGGCGACGTCGATGTCGACGAGGATGCCCAGCTTCGGGACCTTTCCCTCGACGATGCACGGATCGAGGAGCACCGCGTCGGTCGTCAGCGTCGCGCGCCCGTTCACCCGGAACGTGTCGTCGACCCCGGGGATGACGAAGAGCAAGCCGACGTGGGGATTGTCGAGGATGTTGTAGAGCGAATCGGCGAGGCGGTTGCCGGGGCGCTCGGGGATCAGCAGCGTTCGGTCGTCCAGGATGCGGACGAAACCGGCCGGATCGCCGCGCGGGCTCACGTCGCAGTTTCCGTTCTTGTCGGACGTCGCGAGACAGAGGAAAGGCGAGAGCTCGATAAACTTGCGGGTCAGAGGGTTGAGCCGATCGGCGAGCTTGGTTCGCGTGGCCTCTGCCGGCTCGCCGATCAGCGCGCGGAGCGCCGCCTCGTCCTCGATCACCTCCGACGTGAGCCTGTGCGCCGCCATGCGGGGAGTATCGCACCGCCCGGCAGGGCAGAGCGAAGCTCAACGCACAGTCGTTGCACGAAGCGGGCCCGAGGCCGTTCCCATAAGCGGCTCGGCGGCGTTCATCGATCGTGACAGATTTCGACCTGCTCGTCAGGTCGCCCCGATCGCCCCGTCTCTCTCGCCAGAATCATCCAATCGAGTGAGCCCTACACGCATACGTCCACGGCCGCGCCTCCGAGCGTGGCCGTCTTCGAAAAACGAACGATGGCTCCCTCACTCGGGTGTTTCGAACCTTTCCTCGGGTCGATGCGCGCCCCCGGCTGCTGCTCCTCGAGACCTGATTAGCGCCCAATCGAAGAGGCCCTACACGCAATTAGTGTTGCTGGTTCGAATCCGGCCCGCGGCTCTTCTTATGCCGCGGTAGCTCAACGGTAGAGCACTACCCTCGTAAGGTAGAGGTACTTCCTCCCACGGCTTCTTCACTCGGGCGCTAAGCTTTTTCTTTCCGGGCTATCCTCGGCGGCCAACATGACAACGCGCGTTTCGCCGCCGCTCCCCGAGGCGCAGCTCGGACCCGCCGAGCGCCTGCTCGATCTGGTGCTCAACGCATCGGCCCACCTCTGGCACAACCGCCCGGGTCTCGACGTCGGCGGCGTGTGGCACGCGAAGAAGGGCGCGAAGAAGGGCCTGCGCGGCACGCCCGTCGCCCCCGGTCTGTTCGTCCCGGCAGCCGCCGTGCTCTACGGCAAGCTGCTCGACATCTATCTGCTCAACCCCGTGCTGATGGCGCACTTCGCGAGCTACGCGCTGCGCGAGACCGAGTGGCGCGACCTGAAGGTGGCCGCGGCGGCGCTCATGCTCGTGCAGAAGCAGAGCGGCGCTCCGATCCTCGACGAGCACGGAAAGCTTGCGTTCCACGACGACGACTTTCGCGCCGTGGGAGAGGGGATGCTCCTCTTCTACGACAAGAAGTCGACGAAGATGATGACGCCCAAGTCGGTCCTGCGCGTCGCCGAGCTGCTCGAGACGCCGGCGATCGTCGAGCTCAACCGCGCAGCGGGGTTCGGCGATCCCGCGGGCACCGGTGCGATCGTCGGCCGCTGGCCCAAGGCTGCCGCGAAGTGGCTTGCCGTTCGCGAGAACAACCCTCGCATGCTCGCCGGCCTCGTAAAGGCGGGCTTCAAGGAGACGATCAAGAAGCTCGCCCGCAAGGTCGGCTACAAGCCCGAGTCGCAGGCGTTCTTCGAGATCCTCGGGTGGAAGCAGAAGCAGGCAGCAGGCGGTCACCGCTCCGTCGGCCTCGCCGATCTGAAGCTCGAGAAGCGCGGGCGCTTCGACGACCTGAGCGAGGCCGAGATCTGCGAAGCCATCGTCGAGCAGAAGCTCGCGTACAAAGAGGTCGTCGGCCGCCTCCCGAAGGACGTGGGCCTCACCCCCGCGATCATGGCGGCGCTCCTACCGTCGCTCTCGGACCGCGATCTTCGGGTCATGACGCCGACGCTCGAAGAGCTCGGCCTCCTCGCCGACGCCGACATCTACGCTCGTTGGGACGAGGCGATCAAGGCGTCGACCGATCAGCGCAGCCTGAACGTCGCCAAGAACGTGAAGAGCGCAGCGATCAAAGAGAAGCTGGAAGAGGCGGCGGACGTGGCGGTCAAGAAGGCCGTCGAGGCGACAGCCGATGACGTTCACATCATGTTCCTCATCGACAAGTCGGGAAGCATGCAGGGCGCCATCGAGCAGTCGAAAGAGGCGCTCACCCGCATCGTCGCGGGGTTCCCTGTCGAGCGCGTTCACATCGCTTCGTTCGACACCATGGGAACGGTGCTCCGTCCCAAGGCGTCTTCGCGCGCAGCCATCGAGCACATGCTGTCGGGCATCAAGGCCGGTGGCGGCACGATGCACGGGGCCGGCGCGCGCGCGCTCCACGCCGCGGGCGTTCGGATCCCGGCCGGGCACCGCCTGCTCGTGGTCGTCGTGGGTGATGAAGCGGGCGAGCCGGGCACGACCTTCGGCGACACCCTCAAGGCGCTCGGCTATTCGCCGGGGGCCCTCGCGATCCTCATCAACGTCTCCGCCGTTCGCGGCCAAACGGTGCGCGACGCAGCACGCCACCTCGGCGTCGGTCTCTCCGAGATCACGATCGAGCAGTTCGACGACCCGTACCAGGTGCCGCGCATCCTCGCGACGCTCCTCGACACACCGGCGTACACGAGCGCTGCCGGGCCGCGCACGACGGCCTGGGTCGAGAAGGTCATGGCGACGGCGCTCGTCACCGCTTGAGATCGAAGTGGTCGACTACAAGAAGTTCCTCAAGCAGCCGGAGGAGGAGATCGTCATGGCCTACCTCGGCGGACCGACGGTCGAGACCGCGGATCGCCGGTTCCGCGTCTCGGCCGAAGGGCTCGACCCCGCGCTGCTCGAGCCGGGCTTCTTGCGCTTTCGCGTCCGCGGCCGGAACGCCGTGCCCGTCGCTCGAGAAGCGGCGATGGATCTCTCGGCGCTTCCTTCGCGCACCGGCCACCATGCGGGTGGTTATCTGGCGACGGGCGGGACCGCCTTCGAGCGCATCGAGCTCTGCCAGGGCGAGCTCGAGGTAGTCGCGCCGGTGCGCGCGCGCGTGCATGCCGGCGTGCTCCTCTTCGATGAAGTGCGCTTCGACACCGAGGTCGAGATCGCGGTGCGCGAGGCGGTGCTCGACGGCCGCGGCATCACCGACATCAAGGGCGTGGCAGCCTCGCTCCGAGCCGCCGCAGCGGCTGCGCTCGCCCTGCGATCCGCGGCTCGGCTCGGCGTCGTGATCTCGCCGAACGAGATCCGGGGCTCGATCCTCGCGATCGCGAATCGTGGAGCCGAGGCGGCCGACGCCGCAATTCAGGCGATCTCGACGCGCCGCCGCGAAGCCGAGCGCCAAGGCATGGCCGAGCGCGTCGCTGCCCGGGCGAGGGTTCAGGCGGCCCGGGCCCGCATCGATCCGATCGCCGAGGCAGAGCGCGTGCTCACCGCCGCAGGGGCGACGTTCCGCTCGGCGCGGTTCGTCGACCAATACGAGCTGGAGGTCCGCTACTCGTTCCTCGGCGAGCGCTTCATCACGCTTGTGCACGCCGCGACCCTCAACGTCATCGACGCGGGCATCTGCCTTTCGGGCGCGGACCGAGAGCTCGGCCTCGACGCGATGCCCTCGGTCATTCGCGAGGCCATCGACGAGGATCACCTCAACATCACTGCCCGTTGATGTTGGGCGGGCTAAGCTCCGTCAGGACGATGCGGGCTGTCGCGTCGAAAGGCCACCCGGAATCGGGCAAGCGAAGCGAGAGGAGGTAAATGTGGCGATCCTGAACATCACCTATGGCGGCGTGTCGGCGGACTTTCCGCTCGAGGGTCACGCGCACCTCTCGGACGACGACGTGCGTCGTATCGCGATCGAGGTCGTGCGTGCGGGCGGCGTGCGCGGCATGTCGTTCCCGAACCTCGACAACCGTGCGTTCGACCACTACGTGGTCGACCGCTTCGTTCGCGGCCGTGGCGAGCCGCGGATCTACCTGCGACCGAAGGTCCCCTTCGGCGCAGTTGCCTAGACGGTCGGCGACGGATTGGGCGCGCTCAGCGCGCGTCCTTTGCTGGCCCTAGCCCTCGTGCGACGGGGGCGACCACCGGATCGCCCCCATAGCCGATGAACGCGAGCTTCGGCTCCTTCGCATCGGTGTCGACCATCACCACGCTCCGAATCGTCGGCTCGCAGCCCATGTATGGGCAGAGCGTCAGCACGAATGCGAGGTGACGACTGTCGGGCGCCCAGCTCGGCGAGTCGGCCGTATAGAAGGGCCGCGGAAAGCCGGGCGTCAGACGTCGCGCCGTGCCGCCCTCCATCGGCTCGATGTTGATGTCGACGACCCAGTCGGCCCCGAAGCCGCCTTGCCGCATCGAGGTAGCGACGGCGAGCTTCTTCTTGTCGAGCGAAGGCTCGAAGTGGACGTAGCCCACCGGCGCTTCGATCGAGCCGACCTTGGACCACGCGCCGCCCTTCGCCGGCATCGAGAAGACGCGGGGCGACCGTCCGACCATCGAAAAGTCGATCGATGCTCCGAAGAGCAACCGATCGTCGCCGAGATCCCATGGCTGTGTGATCTCGGTGTAGCCGCCATTCGGTAAGCGCTGTCGCTCACCGGTCGCGAGATCGATCCGATGAATCGATTTGGGGTGCTCGGCGTCCGGCCCAAACTCGTAGAAGCCGTCGACGAAGTACAGCGACTTTCCATCGCGCGAGAAGCTCGCGTACGAAGCCCCGACGCCGCGGAAGACCTCGCGATCTTCTTTCGTGCCGACGTCGACTACATGGAGCGCCGTCGTGCCCTTTTCGTCGACCCTCTCGATGTACGCAACGCGCGCCCCGTCGTCCGAGACATCCCAGCTCGTGTCGAAGCCGCTGCGCAGCTTCTCGGTCACCGGCTCGACGTTGCTGCCGTCGGGTCGCATGCGAAAGACGCGGTCGGCTGCGCCGTCGCGGTTGCTCTGGAAGTAGAGCCATGCCGCGTCGCGCGTGAAGCGCGGTCGCGTATTCGAGGCAGGTCCCTTCGTCAGCGGCGTCTCGCGTCCGAGGGGCAGATCGGTCCGGATGAGCTGCTGCGAGCGGACGAAGACGACCGCGCCTTTGGGTAGGTCGGGTAAGTCGCCGAGCACGCCGAGCTGCGGAGGCGCGTGCGTCTCCGCCACGCCGGACCCTTGGTACCTCGCGACCCAATCCTTGTGGGTCCCGATCGCCTTCGGCGGCTCGGCTGGCGCTGCGCTGGGAGCTATGGCTGCGCTCGTGTCCGGTCGAGGCGAGTACGGTCCCGGCTCCGGAGGTAGCGCCACCGCCGCGCTCCTCGGAGCGCTCGCCGAGGTCTTCGACGTCGGCTTGGGCGCGAGCGGTACGAACGTCGGGGCGCTCGCAGAAGCAGACGTGGCAGACGCGGCCGTCGGATTGTCGGCGCACGCCGAGAGAAGCGCCAAGAACGCGACGAGGCGAAGTCTCATCGGAGAGCAGCCAACGCTACAGCGCCCGGGCTCATTCCGGCGACCTCAGTTCTTGGCGAGCTCGTCGCAAGCCTCTTTTTCGCCGAGCTCGCACGCCTTCGTGAGATCGGCTTTCGCCTCGGCCAGCTTGCCGGCGTGCGAGCGCACGATGTAGCGGTTTTTGTAGTGGATGGCGACCTTGGGAGCGAGTCGGATGGCCTCGTCGAGGTCGGCGATCGCGGCGGTGTCGTTGCCTGCCGCGAAGTGCGCGAGCCCACGCGCGTTGTAGACGTCCTCGTCCTTGGGCGAGAGCTCGAGCGCGCGCGTGCACGCGCCGACGGCTTCGGGGGCCTTCTTCTTGGAGAGCGCGACGCAGAGGCGCACGTGCGCCCGCGGCATCTCGGGCGCAAGCGCGAGCGCGCGGCGTACCGCCTCGAGTGACTTCTCGATGTCGCTCTCGGCGATCGACAGATCGACCCACACGTTGGGATCGCGCGGCGTCTTCTGCGCGATGCGCCGCACGATCGGCGCTCCGTCTTGCGTCTTGCCGACGCGCCCGTAAATGGCGGCGAGCTCCTTGATCGCCTCGAGGTCGTCCTGGTCGCGATTCAGAGCCTCGAGGAGCGCGACGTAGGCATCGCGCGTCTTGCCGCGTTGGCTTCGGGTGATCCCGAGGTTCCGCCAGTTCGAGGCGTCCTTCGAGTCGAGCTCGACCGCGCGCGTGAAGAGCTTCTCGGCCTTCTCGAGATCGCCCTGTTTCCCGGCGACGACCCCGCGGGTCGAGACGACGAGCGCCTCTTTCGGGAAACGCTTCTCGGTCTCGTCGAGGACGGCGAGCCCTGCGTCGGTCTTGCCGAGAGCGAGGAGCGCGAGCGCCTTGCCGAGGTGCGACGGTACGTCGTCGGGGTTCTTCTTCAGGGTTGCTTCGTATTCGGCGAGCCAGCCTTCGGGGCCCGGCGACTCGAACATGTCGCGTGGAAGAATCGGCTCTCCGGGCTTCGGCACGACCTTCGGCTTGGGCGTATCTCCATTCGAGAGCTCGGACAGAACGAGCGGGGGCACCTCGGGGAACGGCATTCGCGGTTGGTCCGAGGCCGCTGCTGCGTTCGCCGAAGCCGACGCTGAGGCGCTCGGTGCGCTCGAGCGCGTTTCGCGCTCCTTGGGCTCGTCGGCGGCTCGCGACGATGCGGGCAAGCGCGTCCACATCGCGTAGCCGACGCCGCCGGCTCCCAATGCGAAGAACCCGATTGCCGCCACGATCGCGAGCAAGAGGGTCCGTTTGGGCGGAGCGGCGGCATCGCCCGTCCGCACCGCGACCACGGCAGGTGCCGGCGAGGGCGGCGCTGCCGACGCGCGCCCGAGGAGCTCGGTCAGCCCTGCGTCGTCGGGCTTGTAGGCGAGGCCGATCTCGATCGCTTCGAGCGCACCGAAGGTGTCCGCGGCAGCGAGGCGCTCCTTCGCGAGCGCCGTCTGCTCGGCGGCCCTACGTGCCGCGGTGCGCGTGCGGTAGGGCGCCGGGGCCGCCAGGAAGAGCGCGAGCTCGGCCGCGATCGCCTCCTTCGAATCGGCGCCGGCGGCGCGGCGCGCGATCGTCGCGATCTCTTCGGCGGTCGGGCGGGCCGCCGGCTCCAGCGCCAGACATCGCTCCAGCAGCTCCGCGACGCTCGCAGCGACACGGCCGCGACCGAGCTTTTTCGCGTGCACCCTCGCGCCCGCCAAGATCGCGGCGACCTCTTCTTGCATGCCGGCGCGCTGGTGCGGCCGCTCGCCGGCCAAGAGCTCCCAGAAGACGACGCCGAGCGACCAGACGTCGCACGAGGGACCGACGTCGCGCCCTTCGATGGGCTCCGGGGCCATGTACGGAATGGACCCCGCGATCATTCCCGGTGTCGTGTGGCGCGAGCGCTTCTCCGCGAGCGCGAGCCCGAAGTCGAGCAGCGTCACGCGACCATCGCCGCCGATCATCACGTTCTCGGGCTTGACGTCGCGGTGCACCCATCCGTGTGCGTGGACGAAGGCAAGCGCGTCGGCGATCTCGGCGACGATGGCCCAGGCGACCTCGGGCAAGAGCGTGCGCTCTCGCTCCAGCAGCGAACGCAGCGTCTGGCCTTCGACGAGCGGCATGACGACGAACGGGCCGAGCTTTTCGTCGACGCCGTGATCCAAGAGCTGGACGATGTTCGGGTGGTGAAGGAGCTTGAGCGACTCGATCTCGCGGGCGAAGCGCGCGATTGCGGCGGCATCCTGCGCCTCTGGCCCCGCGGTCAGCACCTTGATGGCCACGTCGGCCCCGCCACCTGCCGAGTTGTCGAGCGCCCGGGCCCGCAGCACCCGGCCGGCACCGCCCTCGCCGAGGGTCGAGACGACCTCGTAGCGGTCTCCGATCAGGCTCGTACCCGGCGTCGTCATGGCAGAACGCGGCTACACTCGCACGGCGCACCGGCCTTCGCGAAGAGGTAACGTCGGCGCGAGCTTATGCAGAGCGGCACCTTCGAGATTGCCATCGTCGCCGGTCCGGGAGCGGCCACCGTTCGCGGCTCGCTCAGCGGGCTCGTGACGACGCTCGGCTCGGATCCGGCAGCCGACATTCGCATCGCCGGGCTGCCTGGCCAGTGGGGGGTCGTGACGCGATCGGGCCCGGACTGGGTCCTGCGCGTCCTCGCCTCGGGCGAGACCGTGACCTTGGTCACCGGCAGACCGGTCCGGCACGGGGGGCTCGTCGTCACCGTGTCTGCTACGGCCGAGCCCGCCGCCGGCCTCCCTCTCGGCCGACTTTCGGATCTTTTGGGTGAGGCCAACGGGCCCGAGCAGGCGCTCGAAGGACTCGTCGAAGAGGTCGTCCGTGCCTCGGGCGCCGACGGCGGTGCGCTCCTGCTGCGCGAAGGCGAGGGATACCGAGTCGCCGTCTCGCGGCAGGCCGGTGGCGGGCCCCTCGAAGGTGCGGCTTCGCTCCTCTCGGACTCGATCGTTCGCGCCGTCCTCGACCGCGTCGAGGCGGTCGTCGTCCCCGATGTCCGCGCCGACGCTTCGTACGCGTCCGTCCCGTCGGTCGTCGCGATGCGCCTCGGCTCGGTCGCTTGCGTGCCGCTCGTTTCGTACGGCGCGCCGATCGGTGCGCTGTTCCTCGGATCGCGCGGCGCGGCCGCGCTGTCGGGTCGGGTCGCCGGCGACCTGGCGGTCGTTGCAACCATGGCGGTGCCGCTGCTCGTCCAGCTCCGAAAGAAGCGCGCCGTCCCTGTGCGCGCCGCCGACGATCTGTTCGGCGACCACGAGTCGATGGTCGAGGTGCGTCGCCTGATCGAGCGCATCGCGCCGAGCGATCTATCGGTGCTCGTGCTCGGCCCCACAGGTTCCGGCAAAGAGGTGGCAGCGCGCGCCCTTCACCGTGCGGGCAAACGCGCTGCGGGGCCGTTCGTCGCGATCAATTGCTCCGCGGTCCCCGAGAGCCTGCTGGCGTCGGAGCTCTTTGGTCACAAGAAGGGATCGTTCACCGGGGCGCTCACCGATCGCGCCGGGCGCATCGAAGACGCGCATGGCGGGACGTTATTCCTCGACGAGATCGGCGACATGCCGGCAGCGATGCAGGCGGCGCTGCTCCGCGCGCTGGAGCTTCGTGAGGTCGTTCGAGTCGGCGATACGGTGACGAGGAAGGTCGACTTTCGTCTGGTTGCCGCCACGCACCGCGATCTGACGGCGGAAGTTGCCGCCGGCCGTTTCCGCGAAGACCTCTTGTTCCGCGTCGCCGAGATGACGCTGCGCCTGCCGGCCCTCGCGACCCGCGGCGACGACATCGTGGTCCTCGCCGAGCTCTTTCTCCGTCAGACGGAGCAAGAGCTCGTCACCGGACCGCGGCGGATCGCGCCGGACGCCGAACGCGCTCTTCGGAGGCATACCTGGCCGGGAAACGTTCGCGAGCTTCGCGCGACCATGCGCCGGGCGGCCGTCCTCGCCGACGGCGCCGAAGTTCACGCGCTCGATCTCGGCCTCCCGGTAGCCGCGGGCGGGAGCACGCCGCCGGCAGGCCCCGCCGCCGCTGCGGTCGATCCCGGTCTGGGCGCGTTCGATCGGCCGCTCGACGAAGCCCAGCGAGACTTCGTCACCCGCTACGTCCGCGCCGTCCTCGACCGGTGCGCCGGCGATCGGCAGCGCGCCGCGGAGTCGCTCGGCATCAGCGTCCGCTCGCTCTACCGCTACCTCGGACAAAGCTGACACCGCGTTGCCAGCGGTGACATCGCCCCGATGTCACGTTTGGCAGTCGCCCCTCGATTCACGCCGATTCCGGCGAAGCCTGACCTGGCAAGCGCGTTGCAATGCGCCCGTCCGCCGGGACGAGCCTTTCGCCGTCCCAAGGAAGGATCCAATGAACTCGCACAGGCTCGCGCCGCTCGCGCTGGCGCTCGGTATTGCTTTCTTCGGTTGCGACAAGAAGGGCTCGAACGAAAAGAAGGACGACGACAAGGAAGAGGGCTCGGCGAAGGCGTCGAGCTCGGCCGCGTCGAAGAAGCCGAAGCGCGAAAAGAACGCCGCTTCACCGGTCGTCCAGCTCGCCGAGAAGGTCGTCAAAGAGTGCAAATGGGAGCGCGGCTGGTTCGACAGCGATTGCAAGGTCTACGACGAGTGGGGTGACAAGCGTGAGGAGCAGCGTGATGACGGAAAGGCCGACGCCGATCTGGTGAGCCTGCTCGGCGACGAGCGGCCTGCCATGCGCTACCTCGGCGCCGCGTCGCTCTCCGGATCCGGCGAGAAGTACAAAACCGATCCGGGCCTCGCCGAAGAGATCATCGCGTTTGCCGAAAAGGAGTCCGACGACTTCGTCCTCGGCGAGCTCGGTGAGGTCATCGCCCGGATCGACTTCGGCAAGACGAAGCTCCTCGATCGCACCAAGGCGCTGATGAAGGACGGCGCCTCGCCGAAGCTGCGCGCGCCCTTCTTCGCCAACGTCGGCTTCTCGAACCGTGACGACCAAGCCATCGAGACGGCGCTCCGCGACATGACGCTCGCCGCCGCCACGTCCTCGGACAACGCGCTTCGCGCAGCCGTAATGCGCGGGCTCATGTGGTTCGACGTCAGCGATCCGATCTGCGCGGCGTGGGCCAAGGGTGCAGCCGATCCGAAGTCCGACGTGGTCGAGGCCGCGCTCGATCGCGGCGCCTCGAAATGCCCGGCGAGCTTCGACGCGTTCCTCGGCGCGGTCGACAAGGCGCAGAAGCCCCTCTTCTCGGTCACGTACCCGAAGGTCCTCTCCGAGGTCTGCGCCAAAGGCAACCCGGACCAAAAGAAGCGCGCGCAGGCGATGGCCGAGGACGTCGCCGAAACGAGCAAGAGCTGGATGTCGCGGGCCGAAGCACTGCGTGCGGTCAACGCGTGCGACAAGACCGCCGGCAAGGCGCTCGCCAAGAAGCTGAGCAAGGACGAGAGCGCGGACGTGAAGAAGGAGGCCGACAAGATCCTCAAGGGGTCGTGATGCGCCGCGGCTCCGCGAGCATCCTCCGCGCGCATCGCGCGCGGAGGCGCGCGCGAGCAGCGCTCGGTCCGGATCGACCCCTGGCCGTCGCGCTGCGCGGCTTCGCGCAGCACTACATCACAGAGGCCATCCTGAGGCACGGCGGCGATCGGCGGCGCGCGGCCGTTGCGCTCGGCATAAGCCTCCGCACCCTCTATCGCTACCTCGCAACGGGGTAGTCGACGAGGCGCGGGACCGCCGTTGACGCAGACCTGTGGGCCTGTGATGTGCTGTCTCCGATGGGCTGCGGTCACTACCTCGCGCTTGCGCTCGACGACGCGGCTCACGAGACCGCGTTCACCATCGAGGCTTCACGGGTGACCTTCGGGCGCGGCTCGATCGCCGAGCTCGGCGATCGCTGCCGCGCACGCGGGATGCGCCGCATCGGGCTCTTCACCGACGCGCGCCTCGTGTCGCTCCCGATCGTCGCGGCGGCGCGCGCGTCGCTCGCGGCAGCCGGCCTCGACGTAGGGCTCTTCGACCAGTGTCGCGTCGAGCCGACCGCGCCGTCGCTCGAGGAGGCTGCGCGGTTCGCCTCGACCGGCGCGTTCGACGGCTTCGTCTCGGTCGGCGGCGGGTCGGTGATCGACACAGCAAAGGCCGCGAACCTCCTTTTCACGCACCCGGCGCCGATCCTCGACTACGTCAACGCGCCGGTCGGCGCCGGGCGTCCCGTAAAAGGCCCGCTCCGTCCTCACATCGCGTGTCCGACGACGAGCGGCACCGGCAGCGAGGTGACGGGCATCGCGATCTTCGATCTGCCGTCGCTCCATGCGAAGACAGGGATCGCCGATCCTGCGCTGCGTCCCACCGAGGCGATCGTCGATCCTGCCGCGACCGAGACCCTCCCCGCGCCGGTCGTCGCTTCGAGCGGCATGGACGTCCTCGCCCACGCGCTCGAGTCGTACACCGCGCTGCCCTACGTCCGACGGCCGCGCGCCGCGCTTCGACCGATGAGCCAGGGCGCCAACCCGCACAGCGACGTCGGCTGCCGCGAGGCGCTCGAGCTGCTCGGTCGTCATCTCGTACGCGCGGTCCGCGACGCGACCGACGTCGAGGCGCGGACCGAGGTGATGTGGGCGGCGACGCTCGCAGGCATCGCCTTCGGCAATGCAGGCGTCCACGTTCCCCACGCAATGGCGTACGCCGTCGCCGGGCTCGCCCACAAGGGCACGTTCTTCCCCGACGGCTATCCCAAGGACGAGCCCATGGTGCCTCACGGCATGTCGGTCATCGTGAATGCGCCCGCCGTGTTTCGGCTCACCGCGGCGACCTCGCCCGAGAGGCACCTCGAGGCGGCGGCGCTCCTCGGCGGCGACGTGCGTGGCGCGTCATCCGACGACGGTGGCGACATTCTCGCGCTCACGCTCGACCGCTTGCTGAAGGACACCGGAATGCCGAGCGGGCTCTCGGCGCTGGGATATGGCGTTGCCGACGTCGCCGATCTGGTCGCCGGCACGCTGCCGCAGAAGCGGCTCCTCTCCAATGCGCCGATCCCGATCGGCGAAGGCGAGCTGACAGCGCTGTTTTCTTCCGCGCTCGAAGGAACGAGGGCATGACCGACAAAGCTCGCGCGCTTCGCGCGGCGTACAAATACTTCGTCACCATCACGACGCGGTGGATGGACAACGACGCGTACGGGCACGTCAACAACGTCACCTACTACAGCTGGTTCGACACGGCCGCGAACCACTACCTCGTCCACGAGGGCGGGCTCGACATCCACACGAGCCCGGTGATCGGCGTCGTTGTCGAGAGCGGCTGCCGGTATCACGAGCCGGTCGCATATCCCGACCCGGTAGAGGTCGGCGTCCGCGTCGACGAGCTCAGAACCCGCGCAGTGCGCTACGGCATCGCGGTCTTTCGTCCCTCCGCCGAAGAAGCGATCGCCGAGGGGCATTTCGTCCACGTGTTCGTCGATCGGACGACGCGAAAGCCTGTCGCCATTCCGGACGCGATGCGCGCAGCCCTCGAGCGTCTATGATGGCGCGATGCAAGTCTCAGGGGCGCCGGCAGTGAAGCCGAAGCGCATCGTCTTCGCCGGTGTCGGAGCGATCGGCTCGAACGCCGCCGTGCTCTGCCGCAACCTCGACGCCCGCCTGGTCTTCGTCGATTTCGACCGCGTGGAATCGAAGAACCTCGCCTCACAAGCTTTCGTGAAGCCGAGCGTCGGCAAGAACAAGGCCGACGCCTTGAAGCTGCAGCTCCTCAATTTCCACAGCGTCCAGGCCGAGGCGTTCGGCGTCCGGCTCGGTCCCGACAACGTGCGCACGCTCCTCGACGGTGCCGACCTCGTCGTCGACGCGTTCGACAACGCGAAGAGCCGCGTGGTTCTTTCGGAGCACGCTCGCGCGACGGGTCTGGCCCTCGTGCACGCGGGCGTGAGCGGCGACGGCACGTTCGGGATGGTCCGTTGGGACGAGCGCTTCCAGCCCGACGCCGAGGATCACGAGGGGCAAGCCACGTGCGAAGGCGGCGCTCACCTGCCTCTGCTGAGCCTCTTGGCCGCCACGCTCGCCCGGGTGATCCAAGAGCACCTCTCCTCCGGGGAGAAACATGACGCGCTCGTCACGCTTCGAGGCGTCGAGTGGCCGGGAGCCTGATCCGATGAAGCCCTTGGTCCCCGAACGCGCATCCGCAGGGCTCCGCGACTTCGCTACACGGGGTGAGCTGGTCGATTACGACGGCCACCGTGTGTTCGTCATCGATGACGCTTCCCGCGCGAAGTCTCCCGGGGCCCGGCCGGTGGTCTTCATCCACGGCTTTCCCGGCTCGGCCTTCGATTTCGCAGCCATGTTCGATCGCGTCGGCGAGCACCGCAGGGTCCTCGCGCTCGATCTCCTCGGCTTCGGCCTCTCTGACAAGCCGGCCGAGATGGGACTGTCGCTGTTCGAGCACGCCGATCTCGTCGAGGTCGTGCTGCGCTGCCGCGGGATCCGCGCCTGCGACCTGGTCGCGCACGACATGGGCACCACGGTCGCCCTCGAGCTCTGCGCGCGCCGCCGGCTCGGTCTCTTGTCGTTCGACATCGGCGGGGTCCTCTTCACCAACGGGAGCGTCTTCATCGAGCTCTCGCAGCTCACCCCCTCGCAGAAGCTGCTCCGCCTTCCTGTCGTAGGCCCGGCGTTCGCGCGCGCGGCTCGTTTTGCGACCTTCCGCGCGCAGATCAACCGCATCTCCGGTCGTCGACTCTCGGAAGAGGCGCTCCGCGACATGTTCGAGCTGATGGTCGCTTCGGGCGGGCGCGAGGTGCTCCCGAAGCTCATCGGCTACGTGAGCGAGCGCTATCGCTTCGCCGAGCGCTGGGTCGGGCACCTCGATGGGCTCGACAGGCCGACCTCCGTCGTTTGGGGCGGGCGCGACCCAGTCGCCATCCCCACCATCGGCGAGCGCCTCGCTCGGGCGCTTCCCGATGCGCGTTTCGTGCGCCTCGAGGACGTCGGCCACTTCTCTCCGCTCGAGGCTCCGGCCGAGCTTTCGGCCGAGGTGCTCGCGCTCGCGGCCCGAGCCGACGCCGCGCCCTGACCGTCCCGATCCAGCCGCGGCCTTATCGTCGTATGCTGCGCGCCCGATGCTCGACCACTTCACCGAGCTGGTCCAACTCGTCGCGCGATGGGTCCACCTCATCGCCGGCATCATGTGGATCGGCAACTCGATGCTGTTCAACTGGCTCGATCGAAACCTCGAGAAGCCAGAAGGGTCGAAGCCCGGTCTCGTCGGCGAGATCTGGATGGTGCACTCGGGCGGCTTCTACCAGGTCGAGAAGAAGTTCCTCGAGCCGAGCGCGATGCCCAAGACCCTCCACTGGTTCAAGTGGCAGAACGGCATCACCTGGCTGAGTGGGATCTCGCTCCTCGTCCTGCTCTACTACATGAGCGCGGCGTCGATGATGGTCGACCCCGACATCGCGGAGATCACCCCTCGTACGGCCGTGCTCATCAGCGTCGCGTCGCTGCCTCTCGCGTTCCTCGCGTACGACCTCGTCTGGCGGACCGGCATCGGAAAGAACGTCACCCTCGCGACAGTTCTGACCCTCACCATCGTCGTCGCCGCTTCGGCGGTGTACTTCCGGTTCTTCAGCGGCCGCGCCGCGTACATGCACGTCGGCGTTCTCGTCGGCACGCTGATGACGGGCAACGTGTGGATGGTCATCATGCCTTCGCAGCGCGAGCTCATCGCGGCGACGAAGGAGGGTCGCGAGCAGGATCCGGCGATCGGCTACCAGGCGAAGCAGCGCTCGGTTCACAACAACTACTTCACGTTCCCGCTCCTCTTCATCATGCTCTCGGGACACTTCCCGTCCACCTACGGGCACCCGCAGAGCTGGCTCGTCCTCCTCGTTCTCGCGGCGGGCAGCGCCTTCATCCGTCTCGGGATGAACATGCGCTTCACCCAGCCGATGTGGATGTGGCCCACAGGCTTCGCGGCGCTCGCGAGCTTCGGTCTCGTGCTCGTGCTCATCTCAGATACCGAGCTCCTCACGCCGGGCAACAAGCGGACGACGCCTGTCGCCTTCGCCGAGGTCGCCGAGATCGTCCACAACCGCTGCACGCCCTGTCATTCGGAGACGCCGACCGACGACACCTACAAGCTTCCGCCGAACGGGATCACCTTCGACACCGCCGATCAGATCGTGACGATGGCCCCGAAGATCGAAGAGCGCGCCGTGAAGACCAAGAACATGCCGCTCGCCAACGTGACGAAGATGACGCCCGTCGAGCGCGAGACGCTGCGCGCCTGGATCGCGCAAGGAGCCAAGGGCCCGTGACCGGCTCGATCTTTCGCGCCGAGCGCGTCGTATTGCCCGACGGGATCCGGCCCGCTTCCATCCACGTGAAGGGCGGCAAGATCGCGCGCATCGCCGCGTTCGACGACGTTCCCGATGGTGCTTTTGTCATCGACGCAGGGCCCGCGGCGATCCTTCCAGGCGTCGTCGATACGCACGTCCACGTCAACGAGCCGGGCCGCACCGAGTGGGAGGGGTTCGAGACGGCGACGCGCGCCGCAGCCGCCGGCGGCATCACCACGATCGTCGACATGCCGCTCAACAGCATCCCGCCGGCGACGACGCCGCGCGGCGTGGCAGAGAAGGCAGCGATCACCGACGGCCGGATCGCGATCGACGTCGGGCTCTGGGGCGGCGCCATTCCCGAGAACACCACCGGTAAGAGCACCGGCCTCCGCGAGCTTCTGGCCGAGGGCGCGCGCGGGTTCAAATGCTTCCTGGTTCCCTCGGGGGTCGACGAGTTCCCGTACGTGCAAACGGCGGACGTCGAAGCGGCGCTCGCGCAGCTCGCCGGCACCGGCGTGGCGCTCATGGTGCACGCCGAGCTACCGGAGCCGATCGACCGCGCCGCCGAGGAGCTCGCGAAAGAAGGCGCCGATCCGAAGCGATACCAGACGTACCTCCGGTCGCGCCCGCCGTCGGCGGAAGATCGAGCCGCGCTGCTCCTCTACGAGCTGGCGAAGAAGACCCGCGTCCCGATCCACATCGTGCATCTCTCGTCGGCCGGAGCGCTCGAGACGCTGGAGCGCGCGCGAGACGAAGGCGTGCCGCTCAGCGCAGAGACGGCGCCGCACTATCTCCACTTCGAGGCCGAGACGATCCCCGACGGCGCGACGTGGTTCAAGTGCGCGCCGCCGATCCGTGAGAAGGCGAACCGCGAACGCTTGTGGGAAGCCGTCCGGCGCGGATCGATCGACATGATCGTCTCGGATCACTCGCCCTGCATCCCGGATCTCAAGCGCACCGCCGAAGGCGACTTCATGGGTGCTTGGGGCGGGATCGCCGGCGTCCAGTTCAGCCTCTCGGCGATCTGGACCGAGGCAAAGGCCCGCGGCTTCACGCTCTCCGACGTCGCGCGCTGGATGAGCGCATCGCCCGCGAGGCACGCCGGGCTCACCGGAAAGAAGGGGAGCCTCGTTTCAGGTGCAGACGCCGATTTCGTCTTCTTCGATCCGGACGCGGCGACCAAGGTCGAGGCATCACGCATCGAGCACCGGCACAAGCTCACCCCGTACGACGGCGAGACGCTGTCGGGCGCCGTCGTCGCTACCTATCTGCGCGGCGAGCGCGCATTCGAACGTCAGGCGTCCGGTCATGCCGGCTTCGCCGAGCGCCCGCACGGGTCCTGGCTCCGAGGAGGAAGGCTTTGAGCGCATTCGTCGATCGGTTCGATCTCGCTTCGCTGCGCCTCGGCGCCACGGTCCTGGCCGCCAGCGACGACTTCTTCGCGGAGAAAGAGAACCTCCTTCTCCGCCACGACGCCGTGTGGAAGGAGCACGAGTACACCGACCGCGGCAAATGGATGGATGGCTGGGAGAGCCGTCGCAAGCGCCACCCCGACGGCACCGCCGACACCAAGCTCCATCCCGATTTTCACGATTGGTGCATCGTGCGCCTGGGCCTCCCGGGGATCGTACGCGGCGTCTGTGTCGACACGAGCTGGTTCCGCGGCAACTTCCCCGAGTCGTGCGCCATCTTCGGAAGCGCCGCGCCGATCGACGCACCGATCGAGGTGATCGACGCTCCGGACGCCGTCTGGACGCCGGTGCTCGCGCGCACCGAGCTGCAGGGCAACACCAAGAACCTCTTCGCGGTCGACTGTCCCTACGCGTTCACGCACCTCAAGCTGGTCATCTACCCCGATGGCGGCGTCGCGCGTCTTCGCGTCTACGGCGACGTCGTTCCGCACTTTCGCCGGCACGGCCACGCTCGCGGCGAGATCGATCTCGCCGCGGCCGAGAGCCGCGGCGACGTCGTCGCGTGCAGCGACATGTTCTTCGGCGAGCGGCGGAACCTGATCATGCCCGGTCGCGCCGTGAACATGAGCGACGGGTGGGAGACGCGCCGCCGCCGAGGTCCGGGCCACGACTGGTCCGTCGTTCGCCTCGCTGCCCCCGGCGAGATCACCCGGATCGAGGTCGACACCAACCACTTCAAAGGCAACTTCCCCGATACCTGCTCCATCGAGGCGTGCCTCGCGCCCGAGGCGGGCGACGCCGTGCCGCCCGAAGGCAGCTGGAAGCCCCTCCTTCCGCGGACGAAGCTTCAAGCGCACACGCGCCATTTCTTCGAGAGCGAGCTCGCGCAGCTCGGACCGTCGTCGCACGTGCGTCTGTCCGTCTATCCTGACGGTGGCGTCAGTCGGCTGCGCGTTTGGGGCACACTCGGCGACGACGCCCGCGCCGCCCTCGGCGTTCGTCGCCTGGACGCCTTGCCCTCGGAGCTCGCTCGCGCGGACCTCACGGCTTGCGCAGCATCCTCCCGGTGGGTCGAGGCGATGCTCGCCGCGCGACCGTTCGGCTCTGCCGCGCGCGTGTACGAGACGGCCGAGCGGGCCTGGTCGCAGCTCGGACCCGACGATTGGAAGCAAGCGATCGCGGCGCACCCGCGCATCGGCGAGTCAGCGGCTCCGAAAGAGGCGGGCAGCCAGACCGGTTGGTCGGCGAAGGAGCAAGCGGGGATGCGCGCCGCATCGGCCGAGGTGCGCGCGAAGATGAGCGAGGCAAACCGCCTCTACGAAGCGCGCTTCGGCTTCACGTACATCGTCTGTGCGACGGGCAAGAGCGCCGAGGAGCTCCTTGCGATAGCCGAGGGACGACTACAGAATTCACAGGAGAAAGAGCTCGAGACCGCAGCGGTCGAGCTCCTCGCGATCACGAAGATCCGTTTGGGAAAGCTCCTTCAGCCATGAGCCCGATCACGACTCACATCCTCGACATCTCCCGCGGCAAGCCGGCGGCGGGCGTCCACGTGACGCTCGCTCGTCGCGATGAGGAGAAGCAATTCGACGATCTCGCGCACGGCGTCACCGACGCCGACGGGCGCGTCCGCGATCTCCTCAAAGACGGTGAGGCGATTCGCCCCGGCGTGTACAGGCTGACGTTCCAGACCGGGGCGTACTATGCGGGAAGCGGCGTCGAGGGCTTCTATCCAGAGGTCTCGATCGTCTTCGAGATCCGCGAGGCGGCGGAGCACTACCACGTGCCCCTCTTGCTCAGCCCGTTCGGCTACTCGACGTACCGCGGCTCCTGAGAGCTTCAGGGGACCGTGTAGTAGATGAGGCCGAGGCACATCTCGTCGCCGGTGCCTTCTCCCCAACGCACTGTCTTGTCCGTCGGGTTGTCCCAGGTGCACGAGATCTTGAGCCGCTCTCCGGGCTGGAAGACGAGCGGCTGTTCGAGGTCGTAGCTGCCCTGCCAGTGGAAGTCCCACTGCGGGATGTCGAGGAGGCACGCCTCTGCGTCGGTCTGAGGACGCTCCACCGAGAGCCGGATCGACTGACCGAGCGTGTGCATGTGCAGGCCGACCGAGTGGATGACGAACGACTTGCCGGCGCTGACGAAGCCTGTCGGATCCATCGCGTACTCGTGCTTCACGTCGCTGGTCATCGGAGGGATCTCCATCCCTGCGCCGAAGAGCCACTCGACGTTGGTGAAGAACTGCCACACGCCCTCGTGCTCCACCGACGAGTCGATCTTGAGATCGATCGACGTCCGATCCGGCCCGGAGCCGTGCGAAGTGTTGTAGTGAACTTGCAGCGCGATCTTCGATCCCGGCTCGACGCGAATGCCGGTGCCGTCGGGAAGATCGCCGCCGGGTGTGCCCGGCGCCCACGAGCCGACGAACCGCGTCTCCTGATCGATGCCGCCACCAGGGCCCCCGAAGCACGTGTAGCCCGCGGCCTCTTCTTGGGCGTCGAGCGCCTGGTACTTCGCCACCTGCGACGGCGGGATGAGGTACGCGATGACGTGGTGCACGGTCGACGCGTTGCCCGGGTTCGCGCGGAAGCCCGTTACGTACGTCGTCTCGGCCTCGTTCCAGTCGAGCAAGAAGCACCGGTAGTCGTCGGGCGCCATGACGGGCGTGTAATCGACCGGCATCTCTAGCGTGCGATCGACGCGGCTCAATCCCGCCGCGCTCTCGCCCTCCTCGGCCTCAGGCGTCGAGCCTTCCGGCGCGCCGGCGTCGATCCAGGCGAGCAGCTTCTCCTTGTCGGCCGGGGCGAGCGACCTGTCGTTCTTGTAGTCGTTGCAGTCGTCCTTCACCGGCCACGGCGGCATGCTGCCGCTCTCGATCGCGGAGCGCACCGCGTTGATGTGGGCGCTCACGTCCTCGTAGGTCTCGAGAGAGAAGGGGCCGATCCCACCGGCTTGGTGGCAGTTCGCGCACTTCTGATCGATCACCGCTTTGATGCCGGCCTGGTACGTCACGCCGCCTTCGGCGACCGGCGGGTTCTCGGACTCGGTGGCGGTATCGCAAGCGGCGGCCACGAACGCGACGGAAGCAGCAGCGAGGAGGAAAGAAACGCGCGAGAAAGTCATGATCCGGCTCCCCAAGCGGGTAGTTGAGAATGAACGCTCATTCATTCTGGAGGCGCGACCATGCGTTTCGAGAGCTGGCTTGTCAAGGGCGCAAACCCCCGGCTTGGATATAACTATTTGAAATTACAACTTAAGAATTTTCGTCTAAGCATTCGAAAGCGCGGGCCAAGCTAGGCGGAGAAACGAATATTCATTCCGCCTTGGCTTGGCTGACTGGCCCGGCCGCTTACCCCTGCCGGCGGTGCTCCAGGATCCTGGCGAAGCTCCTGAGCTGCACTTCTTCGAGCGTCAGGCCGGTGCGGCTCAGCACCTCTTCCTCGGAGACGGCCCCAGAGTTGATCCCACGAAGGAAGTAGTTGAGCAGGCCCTGGCCGGTCGCAGCGTCGTCGAACACGTCGCCGAGGAGCGTCGCCTGCGCCGCCTTCGCGACGAAGTTCCGCAGCCGGTCCGCAGCGGCGTCGAAGCCCGAGAGGAAGAACGCATACACCGACGCGTAGCGCACCGGGAGCTGCGCCGGGTGAAGGTCCCAGCCCTGGTAGAAGCCGCGCATGAGCGAGTCCTGCACGTGCTCGTACTGGAGGCGCCAGGCAGCGTGCACGCTCGCGCGGTTCTCGGCGAGCTGCGAGGTCGACAAGGTCGCGCCGTCCTCGGCGCGGTGGACCGGTACCGGCATGACGTTCGTCGCGCCGTCCGACAGGAACACCCCGGTGCGCGAGAGGGAGACCTGCATCGCGTGCCGGGCGAAAGAGCATGACGGGTGCGTCATGACCTGGTGCGCGGCGGTGATGTTGCAGCCGGCCGTGTAGTCGTACGTTCCGAAGTGGACGCCGATGCATCGGCCCTTCGCCGCTCGGAGGAGCTTGGGCAGGTTGATCGAGCCGTGCTCGTCGATCACCGACTGCGTCATCTCCATCATCAGCTCGAGCTTGAGCGACCCGGCGGCGAGCCCGAGGCCCTTCTCCAGGAGCTCGAAGAGCTCTACCAGCGCCGCGACGTGCTCGAAAATGGTGACCTTGGGCAAGGTCACCCGGAACCCTTCGGGCACGCGGCCGAGCTCGCCGACGAGCGTCGTCAGAAAGATGTCGAGCGTGCGCATCCCGCGGACGCGGGTCTCTTCGGCGAACGACTTGATGCGGATGCCGTAAAACGGAGGGAGCGTGCGCTCCTTGTCGCCCTTGGCGAGCTCCTTTGCGCAGCGCACCGCGGTCTCGTCCTCTTCGGCGTCCGGCCTGGTTCCGAACCCGTCCTCGAAGTCGATGCGGAAGTCCTCGACCGGCTCGCGCTCGAGCTTCGATCGCACGCGAGCGTAGATGGTGTTCGCGAGCCACGCCGCCGGGCTCGCGGCGCGAACCGCCATCGGATCCTTGGCCAGTGCCGCCTCGAGCGCGGCGATATCGGACAGCTCGCTCGGGAGCGACGCCGCTCCGGGGAGGCCCACGCCACGCGCGAACGTGACGAAGTCGGGACCGTGCTCGTCGAGCGCCTTCTTCGCTCCTGCGCCGAGCCGCTGCGCCATGTCGGCGCGAAAGAGCTGGGCGCCGCCGTACACGGTATGAATCGGTTGCCGCTCTTCGGGCTCGCCGGGGAACGCGCGGGTGAACCCGGCGTTGGCGTCCTTGAGCTTCGAGACGATGCTGCGCGTGGACTCTTCGGAGAGCGTGGTCTTCATAGCGGAGTGGACTGTCGCGCGGAGTCGGGAGCAAAGGCTTTGCCCGGCTCGCGGCCGAGGACGAGGTGAAGGATCGGCGTGGTCGCGAACGTCGTGACCACGGCCATGATGACGAGCATCGTGAAGAGGGTGGGGGAGATGACCCGCAGGTCGAGACCGATGTTGAGCACGATGAGCTCCATCAGCCCGCGCGTATTCATCAAGACCCCGAGGGCGGCCGACTCGCGCGAGTCGAGCCCGGTCAGCCGCGCGGCGATGAAGCTCCCCCCGAACTTGCCCGCCGTAGCGACGAGGATGATGAGCCCGCAGAGCAGCCAGTTCCCCGCGCCGCTCACCAGGCCGATCTCGGTCCGCATACCGGTGAACGCGAAGAACGCGGGGAGGAGCAGCACGACGACGACATCGGTGAGCTTGTCCGCGACGTCGCGCGCCAGGTCCGAGTCGTGCGGGATGATGGCACCGAAGACGAACGCGCCGAACAGCGCGTGGATGCCGATCGCCTCGGTGGCGAGGGCGGAGAGCAACAGGCCGACGAGGACGACTGCCACGTGGCCTTGCGTGAGGTTCCTTCCGGCCCGAGCGCGGACGAACCGCGCGAGGAGCGGCCGGACGACGAGCAGCATGACGGCGACGAACGCCGCCGACATGGCGACGGTGATGAGCGCGCTCGACGCGTGCGAGCGTGCGATCGAGACGACCAACGCGAGCAGGCACCAGGCCGAGACGTCGTCGACCGCCGCGCAGGTGAGCGCGACGACGCCGAGCTTCGTCCGCTGGAGCCTCTCGTCGGTGAGGATCCTGGCGAGCACCGGGAACGCCGTCACCGACATCGAGATCCCCATGAACAGCGCAAAGACGAAGAAGGGGACGTCGCTCGTCGAGAGGACCGGATAGAGGACGAACGCGAGGAGACCGCCGAGGACGAACGGGGTCACGATGCTCGCGTGCGACACGGCGACCGAGGCGCGCGTCCGCTGGCGGAGGAGGCTGGTGTCGAGCTCGAGCCCGACCAGGAACATGAAAAGGACCACCCCGACCTGGGCGATGTTGCCGAGGAACGGGGCGACCGTCTTGGGCAAGAGGTACTCCGAGACCTCGGGGGATACCCGACCCAAGAGGCTCGGACCGAGCACCAGGCCCGCGACGACCTCGCCGATCACCGCAGGCTGGCGGAAGCGCTTGAAGAGCGCTCCCACCGCGCGGGCGACGACGATCACCACCGCGAGCGCGAGCAAAATATGAAGCAGAACATGTGGATCGGACGCGTCGCTCCCCGGCTCGAAGACCGCCGCACCGGGTGGGGGCGGGGGTGCGCTGAGCTGGCTGCCTCGATCGCGGAGGAAGAGAAAGACGCCGATCCCACCCGCGATCATCGCGAGATAGCCCAGAATCGCGCGCGCGCTCGGGGCCTTGGAGTTGTTCGGCGACTCCATGAGCTCGACGTTAGTCGCCGCGAGATAGGGCGTCTACCAGCCGCATTTCAGGACATTTCTCCGGCCGAGCCATGTTTTCCGGCCTTGCCCGCCGAACCGGCTCGTCGTACGACGAGCATGCGATGGGGAAACCTTACTCCACCCGGTTTGGAGGCGAGCCTTCTGCACCCGGAGGCCGGCCTCGTTCCGGCGTGGTCCCGGCGGTCGCTCCGGCGTCCGCCCCCGGATCGCAGCGGCACCGCGTGCCCGGGCAAGCTCGCAAGTTCGCGCTGGTCGTCGATGACGACGACGCTTCGCTCCGGACGTTCGAGCGTCTGCTCTCCAAGCACCCGGTCGAGATCCTCCTCGCGAAGACGCCGAGCGAAGCGTTGGGGCTCGTCTCGATGCTCGATCCCTCGCCGCAGCCGATCGTCGGCTTCCTCGACGTGCTGATCCCGGGCATGGACGGGCCGCGGTTCGTGCACGCGCTCCGCACGATGCCGGCTTTCGGCGGTGCTCCGATCGTCCTCGTCTCGGCGCTGTCGGCCTCTGCGCTCGACGCCAAGGCGCTCGAGTGGGGCGCGAGCGGGATCATCCAAAAAGCTCGTGGCTTGATCCACGTCGATCAAGAGTTCGCGGGCTGGCTCGAGCGCATCGGCACCTGACTCTCGTCTATCATTCGCACCCTGATGGCTCCGATCTCGGTGGTCGTCGTCGGCGGTGGGCTTACGGGGCTCGTCGCCGCGCTGCGTCTGGTCGAGCGCGGCGCCGACGTAACCGTCATCGAGAGTGACCCCCGCCTGGGCGGCCAGATCTACACCGCACGCCCGGAAGGCATTTGCGTCGAGCTCGGCGCCGAAGGCTTCGTCGCGCGCAGCGAGGCCGTGCCGCGTCTCTGCAACGACCTCGGCATCGGCGATAGGCTGATCGATCAGACGACGACGACCACGTATGCCTTCACGCGCGGCGAGTTGGTCGAGCTACCGCCGGGCGAGGCAGCATCGCTGCTGGGCTTCCAGGTCCCGAAAGAGGAGCTCGGGCGTGGAATCCGATCGCTTCGCGGGGGAATGGGAGAGGTCGTCGATGCGCTCGAGCGTGCGCTCGCCGGTCGGGCACGGATCCGTTCGGGCGAGCGCGTCCTGGGCGTCGATCGTCGCGCAGCGGGGGCGCGGGTGACGATCGAGATGGGGGGATCGATCGACGCGAGCGCGGTCGTCCTGACCGTTCCGTCGCGAGCAGCTGCCGGCATCGTCGGCACGGCATTCGGCGAGCCTGCCGCCCTGCTCGATCGCGGCCGCACGATGTCGAGCGCGTCGGTGTCGATGCTCTACGAGCTCAGGCAGATCGGCCGCAAGCTCGAGGGCAGCGGCTTCATCGTCCCGCAGGACGAGCAGACTGGCGGGTTTCGAGCGACCAGCTACGCGAGCATCAAGCTCGCGAGACCGGTCCCCGATGGCACCGTGCTGCTTCGGGCGTTCTTCCGGCCGAGCGACGACGACGCGCGCGATCGATCGCACGAGGCGTGGATCGATCTCGCCGTGCGCCATACGAGCGATGCGCTGCGCATCTCCGGACCGCCGCTCCGCAGCTGGGCCTCGGTCTGGCCGCGCGCGCTCCCGGTCTACGACGACGCCTATCGCGCGATCGTCGCCGGCGCCGAGGCGGTGCTGAATCCGGCGGGCGTCTTCCTTGCGGGATCGCACTATCACGGCGCGGGTATCGACGCGGCCGTGCGATCGGCAGAGCGGGTTGCCGCGTCGATCGGCTGATCGATCCGGCGATGCTCGGGCGGGGCTCTACGCGCGCGCGGCGGCGACGCGGCTCGCGACGATGCGCTCGAGCGCTTCGAGGTCGAACGGCTTGTCGAGGCGCGGGTTGTCGACCGACTGCAAGAAGTCGCGCGCGCGATCCTGGAACGCTCCTCCGGTCAGGAACACGAAGCGCGCGGCGAGCTCGGGGTTGTGCCGAGTCGCTTCCATGTAGACGTCGATCCCGGAGAGGTCCGGCAGCATCAGGTCGCACAGCACCGCGTCGTACGAGACGCCGTCGTCGGTGAGCATCTCGACGGCGCGCTTGCCGCGCGTCGCGATGTCGACGTCGTGGGCATGCGCGAGCGCCAGCTTGAGGGTCGTCGCGAGCCGCTCCTCGTCGTCGACGATGAGGATGCGACCGCGAACGCCGTTGGTCGAGGTGGGCGCTCCGGGCGGCAACGAGTGCCGCGCCACCGCCGCTTCGCCCTCGCGATCGGCGGGCAAGAGGACGACGAGCTTCGCGCCCTTCTGCTCTCTGGCGTGGTCGGGGTCGACGAAGATCTTGCCCCCGGCGCCGGTCACGATGCCATGGCAGGTCGACAGGCCGAGCCCCATGGCCGAAGGTCGATTGGTCCAGAACGGCTCGAACACCCGCTCGGAGTCCGAGGGCGCGATGCCGCGACCGGTGTCTTCGACCTCGATGCGGACGAGCTCGCCCTCGGGACGGATCGAGACGCGGACGCGATGGTTGGCAGCGTCGCCTTCCGGGATCGCCTCGGCGGCGTTGATGAGGAGGTTCGCAAAGAGCTGTACGAGGCGCGGCTCCGATGCTCGGACAGGGGGCACCGGCATGATCCGGAGCTCGGTGCGAGCGCGTGCGTCGAGCTGCGCTTGCACGAGGAGCAGCGCGGCCTCCATCGACGCGACGACGTCGGCGGGATCGCGCCGCGCTTCGTCGCTTCCGGCGAACATCTTGAGGTCGCGCGCGATCGCCGCGACTCGCATCGCGCCTTCGCGTGCGTTCATGAGCGTGCGACGGATGTCGTCCGGCTTCTGGCCCTCGTCGTCGAGCTGCCTCAGCGCGAGGTCGACGCTCGTCGTGACGAACGAGAGCGGGTTCTGGACCTCGTGAACGACGCCAGCGGCGAGCGTTCCCAGTGACGCGAGACGCTCCGAGCGCGACGCCAGCTCCTCGGCCTTTCGCTGCTCGGTCACGTCCTCGACCATACCGACCGCGCCGGACATTCCCGCCGGACCGCCGATCGGCTCGATGAGCACGCGCACGAAGCTCTTCTTGTTGCCGGTGACCGAGTGGTACTCGCCCTCGTAGTTCGATCGGTGCCCGCCCAGCGCGAGCTCGATGGCCTGCACGATCGCGCGGTTCGGAAGTGTCCGCGTGTTGAGGCCGATGAGGTGGCGGCGGCTCGACCCGATGAGCTCGACGAACCGCTCGTTGCAAGCGGTGATGACCCCGCGCTCGTCGGTGTGGAAGATCGCGACCGGCGCGTGCTCGAAGATGATCGCGTGCAGCTGCGCGAGCGGCGTCCCCTTGGAGCTGATCGGCGCTTCGAGCTCTGCTTTACGCTGGAAGAAGGCGATGACCAGGATCGAGCGCCCCGTCGGATCGTGACCAGGGAACACCGTCCATTCCGCTTCGATCTCCGCGCCGCCCGAATGAAGCAGGGGCAGAAGCCGGCTCTTGTCGCGCCCCTCGAGGAGCGACGTCACGCGCTCGACCCAGCCTCCGGTGATCGGGCGAAGGCGCGCCGGCACGAGCGACGCCATCCCGCCTGCTTCGATCGCGCCGAGCCCGAGGCCGACGAGCCGCCCGATCGCGCGGTTGGCAAAGCCGATCGAGCCGTCATCCCGAAGGGCGACGATCGGAACAGGACACTCAGCGGCGAAGGCGTACCAGTCGAAGCTCACGTCCTCACCCCGCGGGACTCAACGAGGCTCACAGAGAGCCTGCGCTCGCGCAAGGGTGAGCGAGGTTTTTTACTGGTGGGCCGCCTCAGACTCTTTGCGCGTACGTCATCACGAGGAACATCACGGTTTCGGACGAAGGATCGACGTTCTCGTACGCGTGAGGCACGTCGGCTTCGAAGAAGATCGCGTCGCCAGGCTCGAGAAGGCGGCGATCGCCGTCGATCGAGAGAGCCAAGCGCCCCTCGGACACGACGAGGTTTTCGGTGGTACCGGGGGGGTGTGGCTCGGCGTCCTCACGTCCCCCGGGGCCGAGCCGCAGCTCGTAGAACTCGACGGTCCGCGGCCTATCCATGGGAAACAGTGCCCGCGACGTGAACGCGCCGTCTTTGGACGTGAGGATCCGCGCCTTCGCGCGCGGCAGGACCCAGGCGGCGCTGGTCGCTTCGCTCGAGATCAACGCGGAGAAGGGGACGTCCAGCGCTCGTGCGATCTTCCAGACGACGTTGATCGTCGGCGTGCTCTGGCCGAGCTCGATCTGGCCGAGCATCGCACGGCTCACGCCCGACGCGCGCGCGAGCGCCTCGAGGGAGAGGCCCCGCTCGGCGCGGAAGCGCTTCAGGTTTTTCCCGACGATAGGCGTCAGGTCCGATCCGCGCTCTTCTTTTGGCTGGGCTGCCGCGGCTTTTCTGGGCACGGGATTCAGGCGCTCCCTCGGGCAAACTTCGTCCAAGCCTCGGGCAACGGGCCGCCGAGCAGTCGTTCGGCGCCCGCGGCGTCGAGCAGGACGAACGTGAACTCGCCCGAGAATGCTCGCTCGCCGGATTGTGCGAGCGTCACTTCGATGGTCAGGACGCGCGTCTTGTCGGCGACGATGCGGCCTTCGCCCAACACCGGGATGCCGATGCGGATCGGCCGATGAAGCTTCGCGCTCAGCGCCGCGGTAAACCCGAACCGCTCTTTTTGGCCGATGACCGTCCATGCGGCGATCTCGTCGGCGAGCGTCGTCACCAGCCCGCCGTGCATGACACCTGGCGGACCCTGAAGTCGATCGTCCGGGACGAAGGTCGTCGAGATGATCTCGCCCGAACGCTCGAACCGAAGCTTGAACCCGATCGGGTGGCGCGGGCTGCACCCGAAACAAGGGGAGTCGGCGCCGAAGATCTCGGGATCCAGGGCTTCTGCGGGCTTCGGGGCCGAATCGGTCGACACGAGGGGAGAGCGCAACTCTCGATGACCTTCCGGTTTTCGCCAAGGGAATTTTCCGGAAAACGAAAGAGCGAGCGACCGTGAGGTCGCTCGCTCTTGGAAGCTTCGTCGAAGGAAGGAATCAGGAAAGCCGAGCCGCGGCTCGATCAGTAGCCGGGCGGAAGGATCGTGTTCTCGAAGGGCTCGGTGGAGCCGAAGCAGTTGTCCTCGGTCTTCGTCTCCTCGACGCTCGGGCACCAGGTGATCGGACCGTCGAGGTACGTCTGGTAGAGGTCGTGGTAGCCGGGGAAACCGGGCGCGCTCGAGCGGTCGTCACGGAAGGCGCCCCACGAGTTCTTGATGCGCCAGAACTCGATTTTCGTGTCGGTCTTGAGAGCCGCGTCGAGCTTCGCCTTGTCGGTGGCCTTCGTCGGGTCGAGCGTGACGCCCGCCTTGAGCGTGCCGAAGTCCTTCGTGACGGCTTGGTAATCCTCCATCACGACCATGTGGCCGCCCTGGCGACCCGGCCCGCCAGCAGCCTTGAGCGTGTCGAGGTTGAAGCTGCCCTGCATCGGGCCGGGCGCGCCCTCCATCGCGTTGAAGTCGACCGACCAGGTCATGATGACCGGCTGGCGATCGTGCAGCGCCTTCTGAACGCGGATTTGGTACTGGCGGCGCGACGACGCGTCGAACGGGTAGAACTCGGTGCTCCAAGCGTCGACGGCCTCTGCGAGCGTCGTGTCGACGGTGGTCGGCGCGTTCGGGTCGGTCTGGCGCTCGGTGTAACGAACGGCGAAGTCGCCGGCCTCGATGATCTTGGTGCCGAACGAGCTCGCCGTGGTGTTGAACTTCTTCTTGCCGGTCGTGCCGAAGGCCTTGTCGAGCTGCGCCTTCACGTCCGAATTGAGGCCCCACGCGTCGTTGAGCACCTGGCGAACGAGCTTGTGGTTGCCGCGCGCCTTCGACGTCTTGAGGCGACCGCTCTTCAGCTCCTCGTTCATCTTGGCGAGCGCCGAAGCCTGGCGGCTCGACATCTCACTCACCGAGTCCTCCGCGAGGAAGTCGGCTTCGGACATGAGGCCGCGCTGGCGAATGATCTCGAAGCTCACCGACTCGCTGCCGCCGGTCTCGATCTCGCTGCCGCGGAACTGCGTGATTTCGTCGTACCAGTGCCAGTAGGTCCAGTACGACTGCGAGATGTCGAACTTCTCTCCCGTCGCCGAGAGGTGCATCGACTCCACCCACGAGGCCGTCGCGTACAGCCAGCAGTTGCCGATCGACTGACGCTCGACGTCGGTCTGCGGCACGTCGGTGATGTCCTGCGCGTCGCTCTCGGGGCTCTCGCAGCCGAGGGCAGCGATGCTGAGTACCGAGGCGCAGAGGATCGACTTGGCAAGTTGGAGGAGTCGCATGGTCGCGCCTCTAAGCACACAATGGGCCACCCTAGTTCGTGCTGAAATTATTGACGAATTATCGTTATGGTGGGGGTTCGAGTAGGTGGATAGCGCCGATGTAGGTGGATCGTGTGTCCATCACCCGGAACGCGAGCACGAACACCGCGGCGCGAAGCCTGGCGGCTGACTTATTCTCTCCGGCGATGCACCAGCGCGCGCTGCCCCGTTGGATGGTCGTCGTGTTCCTCGCGCCGCTCGCGGCCTTCGCGTGCTCGGACGACGCCGACGACGGCTCAGGCGCCGGTGCTGCCGGCGCCGGCAGCGCGACGACGGGCAGCGGTACGCCGGGCGCCGGCCTGCCCTGCGACGTCAAGACGATCCTCCAGGAGAACTGCTGGACCTGTCACACCGATCCGCCGAAGTACGGCGCGGCCATGCCGCTGATGGATCGAGACGATCTCTTGGCGGCGCCGGCCGGCACGGCGAAGGGCACGTTCGCCACCGTCGGCGAGGCGATCCTCTCCCGCATCGACAGCGCCGAGTCGCCGATGCCTCCGCCGCCGAATCTGCCGCTGAGCGACGCGCAGAAGGCGACGCTCCGCGCGTACATCCAAGCCGGCGCGCCCGAGAGCTCCGACACATGCGCGGGCGACGGCGGCGGCGGGCAGGGCGGCGGCTACGATCTGCCGTGCACGCCCGACGTGATTCTCAAGCCCGCGGCGCCGTACGAGATGCCGCAGCAGAGCCTCGACGAGTACGTCTGCTTCGGCGTCGAAGCGCCGAGCGACATCGCGCGCCACATCACCGCGATCGCACCGGACATCGACAACGAGACGATCCTCCACCACATCCTCTTGCTCCAGGCGCCCACCGCGGTCTCGGCGCAAGGCGAGCCCTGCGACTTCGTGAACCTCGATTGGAAGCTCATCTACGCCTGGGGTCCGGGCACGCCGCCGCTCGTCCTCCCGCAAGAGGCGGGCTTCCCGATCGGGCCCGATGAGCCGGGGCACTTCGTCCTCCAGATGCATTACAACAATGTCATGGGTCTCGCCGGCGAGACGGATCAGACCGGCATGGGGCTCTGCACCACCGATCAGCTTCGGGAAAATGATGCCGACGTCATGGCCTTCGGCGGGACCGACTTCGAGCTCGGGGTCAACCAGAGCACCACGCTCGCGTGTGACATGACGGTGCCTGCAGAAGCCGACTTCCTCTTCCCGGTGACCGTCTTCCAGGCGTGGCCCCACATGCACCAGCTCGGGCGCGCCATGGACACGTACATCACCAAGGCCGGGGGTGAGGTCGTCCCGCTCGCCAACGTCCCCAACTACGACTTCGAGTACCAGGTCACCTATCCGGTCAACACCAAGCTCGACGTCGGCGACAGGGTCACCACCAAATGCACCTGGGACAACACCACCGGCAGCCCCGTCGGCTTCGGTGAGGGCACGCAGGACGAGATGTGCTTCAACTTCGTCTCGTACTACCCGCGCATCAACTTCCAGCAGTGGCACTGGCTCTTGCCGTCGTACGGCGCGACGTGCAGCTACGAGTGATCGCGTAGGGCCGCCCTCGTTTTCATCAACGCGAAGCCGAGCAGGTTCAGCCCACGCCAGCGCGACGGAATGCGTGCGTTGGGGTTGGCGGCGCCGAGGCCGATGCCCCAGATGGTGTCGCGCGGGCTGGCTTCGACGAGCACGTTGTTCTTCGTGCCGAGCAAGAACGCGCCTAGCTCGGTGTTCTGGGTGAACTTCGCCGCGCTGCCTTCGACCACTATCCGGAACCGTTCGCGCTCCCACGTACGCTGGTCGAACTTGCGAACGCTGCGGCCGAGTGCTTTGGCCTGCGCGGGCTCGCGCGTTTCGACAATCTGCTGGGCGACATCGCCGTCATCGAAGAGCTCTGCCTTGCTCCACATCATGTAGTGCTCGGCGGTGGCGAAACGGATGCCGTTCACGATGAACGACGCGGGATACCACTGGCTCAGGCATTCGCTTCCCAGCCGCGGCCCCTTCGGTGTGTGCCCCCAGAAGAAGAGGAAGTCGGGGAGCTCATCCAGCGCAGCGAGCTCCGCAACGGAAAAGGGCTCAGCGGTTGCCGCTTCGCCAATAGCGCTTCTCGATCGCTCGGACATTGGGCTCATCCTCCAGTGAGTGGATGTACCGAGCGACGGCCGGCAGCTCGTCGTCGGACGGATCACCGAGAAAGGGCTCGACGTGGATGAGGTTGTCGTAGTCGTGAAGGTACTTTTCCGGTGAGTCGTCGACGAACAGGGCTCTTCCCGGGTCATGGCCACATGCCTCGACGTCCTGGATGCGCTTGATGGTGTTCCGACTCCACACAAACGTGAGCTCGGCGCGCCACGGGATGATCTCGGCGAGGACGGCGTCTGCGTAGTCCTGCTCCGACGTGGTCCAAACTGCAACGTCGTACCGCCCTCGCAGCTCATCGAGGAACGCATCGAGGTGCGGCCTCCGATAACCGGCGAAGCCTCGAACCGTGAAGTGCGGGTTCCACGCGAGCGGATGCTCGCTCACGTGCACGAGCGTCTCGTCGAGATCGAGGATGATGAGCAGGCGCGCCACGCTCTCCGCCGAGCGCGCGTTACCTCTTCGCGCGAATGTGCAGGTACGCCCAGAGGAACTCGGGCAAGAGCCGCTCGGCGGCCTGCTCCATCACGTCCACGCTCCTGCGCGCGAACGCGCTCTCGGAGAGCTCGGGGCGGCCCACCCTCCGGTGGTAGACGAGGCGGTGGATCGGCAAGGGCTGGAGGGAGTCCGAAGAAATGATCGAGAAGCAGCGACCGACGAGCCCCTCGAGGTAGCGCCGCGTCGACCGCAGCTCGCCGCGCTCGGACGGCTCGACCATCGCGTGGAGCAAGACCAGCGGGTTCCTGCCGATGGGCTCGAGCACGTCGAGGCGCCCGCCCGGAGCGAGCACCCTGCGAACCTCGTCGATCGCGCGCGCCGGCTCGTCGAGGTGGTGGATCAAGTCGCGCACGATGACCTGGTCGAAGCTCGCGTTCTCGAACGGCAGCTCGTAGACCGATGCGCGCTCGAACTTGCACTCGGGCATCTGCGAGCGGGCGAAGGCGACCTTGGCCTCGAAGAGGTCGATGCCTACCGCGCCGCGGGGCGCGCCGAGGTGGTGGAACGTCGCCCCCTCGCCGCAGCCGACGTCGAGGATTCGCTTCCCGAGCGGAAGGAACGCACGCTCGACCAAGAGTCGCTCGCGCTCCGAGACGATGGGGTGGCGCGTTTGCCAGAAGAATTGCTCAGGCGAAGCTTTACCGAAGGCCTCGGCAAGGTGCTGCTCGACGTGCATGGGGCGGGCGCAGCCTAGTCGGAAGCGGCCCGGACTCAAGCTTCCTCAAAGAGAAACGGTCTCGAGAGCCAGCGCGTTAACACCCTGCGCCGTCACGCCCGTGACGAAAGAGGCTTTGCGAGCGGGTTTCCAGCGCTGTTCTTCATATGGCACTCGCGTTGCGTAGAGCCGCCCTCGGCGCGCGCTTGGGCGCGCTCTCCGTAAGCCCCGTGACGCGTCGCTCGCCGAGCGACGCTCGAGGTACACATGCGAGCTTTCCGACGAGCCCGTCTCGGGATGGGCCTCCTTGCGCTTTCCATCGCCTCGACCTCTTGTATGGAGGAGCGCCCCCCCATCAACTTGGTTCAGGCAGGCGTCCTCTCGAAGGCGTTCTTCGTGGGCGAGAACCTCTCCGGACCCGAGGACGATCCCGAGTTCTACTGGCGCAACTATGTCGTGGACGGGTCGGCGTCGCAGTCTCTCATCGGCGTCGGCTCCTGGAGCGGCGTCGATCGCATCCGTTGGGAAATCTCGGAGGACATGCTGATCGCCCGCAAGGCGTACCAGATCGCCGAGGGTGAGGACGCCAAGGCGGACCCCAAGGCGATTCCTGACGGAACCGTCGTCGCCGCGTTCGCCATCAAGAGCCACTTCGACATTCGTCGCAGCTACAACCCCACGACCGGCGAGGAGACGAACGTCATCGAGGAGAACACGCGCGACCGGGAGTGGCAAAATCGCAAATACATGCGCGTCGACTGGTCGACGAACCTCGTCGAGACCCCCAAGTGGGACGACCTCTTCATCGGGCGGATCTTCGGCGACATCGAGGTCACCGCCGCGTCCTACGACGTGAGCGACGAATCGCATCCCGACCGCCCGCACTTCGACTTCGAGGACGGCTACTTCGACATCACGACGCGGTACTACGTCAAGCCTACGCAGAGCAGCCTGATCCCGGGGATGCCGACGTGCGTCGTGGTCGGCCTCTACACCGGGTCGACGACGTACGAATGCGACGATCAAGAGGCGACGATTCGAAGCTCGTTCGTGAAGGTCGATCCGACACGCGACTTCGAACCGCTGGAGATGACGAAGGCTCCTCTCGACGTCGTCGGCAACCCGTCCGGCATCCGGATCGGAAGCTTGCTCGTCGGCCTGCAGGCCGGCATAAAGCAAGGCTGGGATCCCGGCTACGGCTTTACCGACGAGCTCTTCCACCGCTACGCGCACATCCACAACCTGTGGAAGCAGAGCCACCAGGACGCTTCGTGCGGCTCGAACGACGACGTCGATCTCAACGGCTCTGCCGACGAGTGCGAGAACGCCGTCACCGGGTACGACGGCGCGGAGGGCTCGCAGTGCGATCTCGCGAGCAAGCTCTGCACGATCCCGTACCGCGACCGCGAAATCCGTACGACCGGCTACTGGGTCAACACCGAGATGCCCGACGAGCTCCAGGACCCCGTCTCCGAGGAGGGCGAACGCCTCGGTGAGGGCGCTGCCGAGCAGATGATTCACGCATGGGACCAGCTCCTTCGCGGGGCGCTCGCGCGATCGCGCGAGGTCGAGTGCCGACGGACGGGCGGCGATCGAGACGGTTGCTCCGCCGAGTTCTTTGCCGCCGAGAAAGAGATGCTCGTCTACGGAAGCTGGCTGGTCGATCGCGCGGCCGACGAGACGCCGGTGCTGACGCTCTGTCACAACCCCGTCCGTGAGTACGACGACCATGAGGTCTGCGGCGAGACCGGAGCGGTCGCCCGCCTCGGCGACATCCGGAAGAACTTCTTCGCCTACTGGCCGCATCACTCGCGCGCGCCCTGGGGCGGCATCGGAAACTGGGGCGCCGATCCGGTCACCGGCGAGATCCGCGGCGCCGCCGCGATGGTCATGGGCGCGAGCGCTACACGCGCTGCGGCGATGCAGCGCGACATCATCCAGGTGGCGCTCGGGGATACCTCGATCGAGGACATCACCGCCGGCGTTCCTGCGAAGAACTACGCGCATCAGCTGCAGAACGGCCACTTGCCTCCTGCCCTCTCCGAGCAGGAGATCCAAGAGCGCATGACGTCGATCGACGCCGAGCACGCGGTCCAAGCGATTGGACCCGCGGCGATCGCCGGCGCCACGATCGCCGAGAAGACGGCGAACCTCTTTGCCATGCAGAAGGAAGCGACGCTCGCGACCGAGGGCATCCAGGCTGCGCAGCTCGAGCTCGACGCGCACGCGTCCGTGCTCAAAGGCACTCCGTGGGAGGCGCAGCTCGTCGACAACCACTGGGTCGTCGGCGCGGCCGGCATGGCGCCCGACACCGGCGGGGAAGAGGCCGCGCTCGAGGCGCTCTCGCCGCTGCGCGGAATGGACCCGGGCAGCATGCGCGCCCTTCGTCACGACATCTCGACCCTCGTCGGGATGCGAGGGATGTGCTTCCACGACACCGAGGCGCCGATCTACGGGAGCGTCGATCTCCAAGGGCTCGCCCGCTACTTCAAGGAGCGGTACCCCGACGGCGAGTACGACGCGATCAGCCGCGGCGAAGCGATCTACAGGGACCTCTGGATCGAGGCGTTCAAGGGCATCGCGATCCACGAGATCGGCCACTCGCTCGGCCTCCTCCACAACTTCACGTCCTCCTGGGACTCGCCGAACTTCCACCCCGGATACTGGCAGCTTCGCACGCAAGAGGGCATGGCGACGGCCTCGTGCGATGGGACGCCGCGCTCCGGCAACACGGGTGATGCAACGCTCGACTCGTGCATGGGACCCCGCTACCTCGACCCGGCGACGGACGACGAGCAAGGGCTCGCCGGCGAGTCGCGGCCGGGCATCGACTACTACGCCCAGACGTCGGTCATGGAGTACTCGTCCGAGCGCTTCGGCGAGACGATCGGTCTCGGCCAATACGACGCTCACGCGATGAAGGCGCTCTATGGTCGCGTCCTGGAGACCTTCGAAGAAGAGGGGCGTGGCGGGCTTTCGCGCGACGCTCAAGCCAGCTTCGCGCCGCGGATGATCTCTCAGCTCATCGACTCGGATCGCGTCGTTCGGAGCACGGCACCATTCCAAGGTCAGACTTTCGCCAAGCCGACCCACTACACCGAGGTCGCGCGCCTGATGGGCGTCTTCGACCCGTCGCGCTGCCGCGAAGCCACGCCCGAGGAGAGAGCGATCGCCGGCTGGCGCCTGGTTCACGGCAGGGTCTGCGCTCCCGCGCCGAAGGACCACGCCGCGTGGATCGACTTCGAGAGCGGGCCCACGCAGGAGGACGACACGGTCGAGGCGGCGACCTGGCACACGAAGGCCAATGCCCCGACCGGCGGCGGCCTGGTTCGGTGGTTCTACCGGTTCGGCTCCTCGAGCAACTCGTACTTCCACACCAACCCGGGTGACGCAGGTGCCGACCCGTACGAGGTCACCGTCAACACGATCCGGAAGTTCGACGCGATGTACCCGTGGACCTACTTCCGCCGTCAGAACCGCGAGTACTTCTGGGAGACCATCCCGTTCGCCATCGCGAACGGCACCCTCGAAAGGCTCCGCTCGTACCACTGGAGCACCGCCAAGAACAACGCGTTCTTCCGGAGCTTCGGCCAGGCGACGTTCGACGAAATCGCCGGCAGCGACGATTGGCACAGGCCACAGATCATGGCCGAGACCGAGAACTTCGCGACCCTGGCCCGCATCCTCCTCATGCCTCAGCCGGGACAGTACGCACCGATGCAGCAGCCTGTCGATTCGACTCGCCAGATCTGGGACATCGGCGGCAAGGGCTTCGAGATCGGCGCGGTCGATGGTCGCTTCATCGAAGAGGACTTCGACAGCTCACCCGAAGGCGGCGGCTCCTGGGACTACACCCACTGGATGGTCCACGCGGGCTTCGGCGTAGAAAAGACGTTCGCCGCAATGGCGCTCGCCGACGCTCGCCCCACGCTCTCCACGATCAGCCGTGAGAACTACCTCGACGGACGCGACAACAAGATCAACTTCCGATCCGACATGCCGCTCGCCATGGACCGTCTGGTCGGTGGCCTCCTCGCAGAGGATTGGGAAGCGATCGGCATGTGGGTCCCGAAGGACGAAGTGACGCCCATTCCCCAGCTGCTCGACCTCGGCAAGTCCGAGGACCCGAGGCGCCCCGAGGATGCGCGCGTCCTGTTCCCGAACGTGGGCTACAAGCAGCAGCTCGGCGTGGTCGTCTTCGCCAACCTCTACTCGCGCGTCGGCAGCGACATGCAGCTCGCCAACAAGCTGCGGCTCTGGCTCCTCGGTCACGACTCGTCGATCGAGGTCCCCGAGGCGCAACAGGTCCACTTCTACGACCCTGCGAGCGGCTACACCTACGTTGCGCGGCTCTACGGGGACGACGTCGTGGATGGCAAGACGATCGACAAGGGCATCGCCTCTCGCATGCTCCAGCACGCCAACGCCCTCATCGCAGCGTCGTACGAGGTCGTGGAGGATGAAGCAGGCAATCCGGTCATCGGCGCCTTCGGTCGGCCCGAGCTCGTGCTCGACGCCGACGGCTTCCCCATCGAAAAGGCGAACGGCCGCATCGGCGAGCTCGCTCGGTACGTTGGTCTGCTCGACGCGACGAGGCAGATCGGTCATCGCCTCGGCTACGGTCCGCTCGGCGGTCCGCAGAGCGACTGACGTCGTAGCGACGACGAACGGATCGGCCCCCTTCGCCGAAAGGCGGAGGGGGCTTTCTGTCTTCGCGCCGCGGTGATTGAAGCGTGGTGGCCCGCGGCGAGTGATGCGCGGTGGCCGGCGGCCAGCCAAGCGCGTCTCAGTGAAACAAGACGATGCATTCGGCGGGGCTAGGCGCGTCAAGTGGCGTTCACTGAAACGTCCGGCTTCAATGAACGCGCGTTGGGAGCGCAATGGGGCCACGGGAGTTGCGGAGGCGACGGTACAAAGGGACATCGGCCGCCGATGGCAGCGCCATATCCGCCCAAAGAGCTCCAAAGGGGGACACTGGCCGCCGACGGCAGGGCCATCCGCGCTCGACGAGCCGTACGGGGACGTTCGCGGCGGAAGGGAGGGCCATCTGCGCTCGACGAGCCGTGCGGGGACGTTGGCGGCGGAAGGCAGGGCCATCCGCGCTCGACGAGACGTGGGGGGACGTTCGCGGCGGAAGGGAGGGCCATCCGCGCTCAACGAGACGTGGGGGGACGTTCGCGGCGGAAGGGAGGGCCATCCGCGCCCAACGAGCCGTGGGGGGACGTTCGCGGCGGAAGGGAGGGCCATCCGCGCCCAACGAGCCGTGGGGGGACGTTCGCGGCGGAAGGCAGTGCCAAGTGCGCTCAACGAGACGTGCGGGGACGTTCGCGGCGGATGGCGCACCATCGGCGCGTGGTTTCAATGAAGCGACCTCGCGGGGCGGCGCGCTCCCGCCCGCGGTAGGCGATCGAAAGCGGGTGGATAACAACAATGCCCCGAGCGCGATCGCGGGTTGGCGGGGCTGGCCCGACCGTCTCCGCTCGACGCGACGTACGGTTTCATCCGACGGCAATGACCGCCCAAGCGCGTTTCACTGAAACGTTTTGTTTCAATGAAACTCGGCGGGCAGGCGCGCTCGGCGGGCAGGCGCGCTCGGCGGGCAGGCGCGCTCGGCGGGCAGGCGCGCTCGGCGGGCAGGCGCGCTCGGCGGGCAGGCGCGTTCGAGGCCGGCGCGGCAGTCAGGGGGCTGCGCTCACCGTCGGCGAGCGCAGCCGTGACGCTATCCCTTGAGCGCAGCCAGAGGCGAGACGCCGGCGGCGCGAACCGCGGGGAGGAAGCCGCCGATGATGCCCATGCCGAGCGCGAAGATCAGAGAGGTGAGCATGATCCCGGGCGTGGGCTCGAAGGTGAAGACCATCTCGGAGAACGAGGCGAAGTTGACGATGGGTAGCTTGACGAAGCTCATCGCGAGCGCCGCCACCGAGCCCATCGCGCCGCCCATGAGGGCGAGGACGACCGACTCGAAGAGGAACGAGAGCAAGATGCCGAATCGCGAGAAGCCCAGGGCGCGGAGCGTTCCGATCTCGCGCTGGCGATTCGCGACGGTCGCGTACATCGTGATCGTGGCGCCGATGATCGCGCCGATGGCGACGAACACGGCGATGAGCCCGAAGAGCACCTGGATGAAGATGCTCGTTCCCTGGGACTGCTTCTCGTAATAGTCCGTTTCGCGGAGAGCCATGAAGCCCGCGCGCTTGTCGGACTCGACCGCTGCCTGGAACGCGTCGAAGGCGGCGGGCGAGTCGAGCACGACGCGCACGCTCGAGACGACGCCTTCGCGCCCGAACGAGGTCTTCATCACTTGGAGATCGACCCAAACCTCCGACTCGTGCGCGGAGCCGTTGTCCTCGAAGATGCCGACGACGGTGACCGGCCGGTTCTTCTTGATCTCGAAGGATTGATTGAGCGCGAGGCCGCGGAAACGACCCTCGATCCCGCGCCCGACCATGACCTCGTCGGCGCCCGGGGTCGGTTTGCGGCCGCGGATGACCTTGACGTTCGGGCGGAGCTTGTCGACATCCGGCGTGACGCCGCGCAGCTGCACGTTGCTCACGCCGTTGGCGCCGAGCTTCTCCATCGCGGCGACGATGACGATCTCGCCGAAGCCGAGCGCCGACTCGCCGTCGCGTTTGACGCCGGGCATCGCCTTGATGACGCCCACCTGGGGATCGTCGATCCCGCTCGCGAGCTCGGCATCGCTGCCTTTGCGCATGACGATGGCGACGTCGGGCCGGCCGGCCGATCCCATCGTCCGCTTGATGCCCTCGGAGAGCATGAAGCTCGACGCGAGCACGAAGACGACCATCGCGATGCCGAAGGCCGCAACGAAGGTCGTGACCTTGCGAACGAAGAGGCTGCGAAGGTTGTATTTGAGCGGTACGAGCATGCTTACGCGAGCCTCCGCAGACCATCGGTCACCTTGACCCGCACCGCACCCCAAGCCGGGATGATCGCCGCGATGACGCCGAGGCCGATCGCGAGGAGGAAGCCGGCCGCAGCCCAGATCGGCGGGACGCGGAAGAACGGGAAGAACGCGCCCATGTTTTCCTCGAGCCAGCGGCCGAGGCCGCCCTGGACGAAGGGAAGACCGATCGCGAGGCCGAGGCCGCCGCCGATCGCGCCGAGGAACGCCGCCTCACCGAGGATGAACCACCACACGTGCTTCGGGAGGAACCCGATCGCACGCATGGTCGCGAACTCGCTCGTTCGCTCGCGGACGCCCATCGCGATCGTGTTGCCGAGGACCAGCATCATGATGATGAGGATGACGACCGACACGATGTCCATCGCGTCGAGGATCGCCGAGAAGCCGGCCAGGAAGGACTGCTGGAACGTCGCCTCGTCCTGGCTCAGCGTCTGGATGTCTTTTTCCTCGAAGACCTTGTCGATCGCGACGCCCATCGCAGCGGTCTTGGATGGATCGTCGACCCGGGCCATCACCCAGCCGATCTCGTCCTTACGCGTCTCTGGCAATTCCTCGTTGAGGTAGTCCCAGTGGAAGAGGAAGCTGGAGCGGTCGACGTTGCGCGCGGTCGCCGTGTAGATGCCGCGAATGGTGAACGTCCAGGTCTTCTCGAACTGCGCGGGATAGATCGGGCTCTCGAGGGTCACCTTGCTGCCGACCTGCCACCCGAGCTTCTGGGCGAGGACGTCGCCGACGATCGCGCCCGTCTTGTCCTCTTTGAAGGCCGCGAGCTGTTCCTGCGGGATGATGAGCTCGGGCATGACCTCGAAGTAGCTCTTCGCCTCTACCGCGAAGGTTGCGAAGAACTCTTTGTCGTGCGCCGGATCTTTGCCGCCGAACCAGTTGGCGAAGCTGGCGTCCTTGATGCCCGGCTGCTCGCGGACGATGTCGATGTAGCGCTTCGGGATCGGCTGGATGAGCGTGACCTTGTGCCGGATCACGAGCCGATCCTTGGCCGCGTGCTCGACGGCCTGCGTCCACGCCGAGACGACGGTGCGCAGCAGCAAGAAGGTGATGACCGCCATCGCCACGCCGAGCGCGGTGAGGATGGTTCGCACCTTGTTGCGGAGGAGGTTCTTCGCGGCGAGCCCGGCGAGCGTCATGCGCGCAACGCTCCCTTGTCGAGGTGGTGGATGACCGCGGCGCGCTCGGCCGCTGCGGGATCGTGCGTGACCATCATGATCGTCTTGCCGAGGTCGCGATTGAGCGTTTCGAGCAGCGCGAGGATGTCGTCCGCGCTCTGCCTGTCGAGATCGCCCGTCGGCTCGTCGGCGACGATGAGCACCGGGTCGTTGACGATCGCGCGCGCGATCGCGACGCGCTGCTCCTGACCGCCGGAGAGTTGCTTCGGCTTGTGATCCATGCGGTCGCCGAGGCCGACGATCCGCAGCGCGGTCTCGGCACGCTTACGATGATCGCTCGCGGGGAGGCCGGCGAGGAGGAGCGGGAGCGCCACGTTCTCGACGGCGCTCAGCACCGGCAAGAGGTTGTAGGTCTGGAAGACGATGCCGAGCGACCGCGCGCGCCAGGCGGCGAGCGCCGCGTCGCTCATCGAATCGAGCCTGGCCGTGCCGACGACGACCGAGCCGTGGGTCGGGCGGTCGAGGCCGGCGATCAGGTTGAGCAGCGTCGACTTGCCCGATCCCGAAGGCCCCATCAGCGCCTCGAAGGACCCGCGCGGTACGTCGAGGTCGAGACCGTTCAGGATCGTCAGCGTCTCGCCGGCGCGGGCGTAGGACTTGGAGAGGCCGCGGATGCGAATGAGGCTCGCGTCCGCGGACGGAGAGGGCGATTCGGTCGGGGCGGTCAGCATTGGCTCACCCTATAAGACAGTTATTTTAGATCGCAAGATAAAATATTCGATGCCATGAAGTAGTTAGAATCGCGGCGAATTCTGAGGAGATGCTGGTGCGGCAGCCGGAAATGTCTTAGTGAATAAGGAATTTCATGGCCCGAGCGAAGGAGCCGGACGAACGCGAGAAGGTGGTCGGCGACCTGGTCGTCCTGGGCCGGGAGCTGAGCGCCCGCACGGTGCTCTTCCACGACGCGGTCGCGGCGCGGGTCGGCCTGAGCGCGACAGAGTCCAAGTGCCTCGACATCGCGGTGCGCTCGAACGGGCCGCTGACCGCCGGCAAGCTCGCGGAGATGACGGGCCTCACCACGGGCGCGATTACCGGCGTGCTCGACCGCCTCGAGCGCGCGGGCTTCATCCGCCGAGAGAAGGACGAGAGCGATCGCCGTCAGGTGCTCATCCGCGTGATGCACGAGCGGCTCGAGCCTCTCGAGGCGATCTTTGCGGACTTCCGCGCGGCGTGGGAAAAGCTGCTCGAGAAGTACACCGTCGATGAGCTCACGCTCGTGCGCGAGTACCTCACCCGAGCGATCGATCTCTGCAGCGAGCAGACGGCGCGGGTTCGCGACGAGGGGAGAAGCGAGCCCGTCGCCGCACCCGTCGTCGCCGGCGAGATCGCATCGCCGCTCGCCGACGTCCAACGAGGCACGCTCGAGTTCGTTCGAGGCGCCGCGGAGCTCTCGATCGACACGACCGCGGGCTCGGATCTCTATCGTGCTCGCTTCGACGGGGAGCCGCCGCGCATCTCCGTCGCCGGAGGCCACGTGACCGTCGACTACAAGCGCTCCGCGCTGAGGCTCTTCGACTGGCGACGTCGCGCCGGCGCGATCACGCTCAACCAGGCGGTCTCTTGGGCCTTCGTGGTTCGCGGGGGCATCTCGAACGTACGCGCCGATCTACGTTCGGGAACGTTCCGGGGGATCGACGTTCCCGGAGGCGCCCACCACGTCGAGCTCGCCCTCGGGGCCGTCGAAGGCACCGCGCAGGTGCGCATCGGCGGCGGTGCAGACGGGATCCGCATCACACGTCCGGCGTCGGTTCCGGTCCGAGTGCGGATCGGGTCGGGCTCGCACAAGCTCGAGCTCGACACGCTCTCGCTCGGCGCCGTAGGCGGCGAGACGAAGTGGTCTTCGCCGGGCTACGAGACCGCCGACGACAGGCTCGACATCGACATCGGCGGCGGCGCACACCAGATCGTCGTTCGTACGGATTGACCGGCGAGTCTCGTCCGGGGACACTCTCGCCAAGACGTGGCGACCGCCGAACGAATCGACAAGAAAGCGCGCCGGCAAGCGCTCCTCTCGGCTGCGCGCGACGTGTTCTCGAGCAAGGGCTACCACGACGCGAAGGTCGACGACATCTGCGTCGCGGCGAACGTCGCCAAGGGGACCTACTACCTCTACTTCAAGGACAAGCGAGCCGTCCTCGAGGAGCTGGTCGACGGCCTCTTCGGTCGGATCGCGACAGCCATCCTTCGGGTCGACGTCGCGCGCGACGTGCGCGGGCAGGTCCAGCACAACATCCGGGCGATCGTCGCCGTGTTCCTCGACGATCCGGCGCTCACGCGGATTCTCCTCTCTTACGCTGCCGGTCTCGACCCGGCGTTCGTGCGCAAGATCGGATCGTTTTACTCCGGCGTGCGCACGATGCTTCGCTCGGCCCTCGAGGAAGGACAGCGGATGGGCATCGTCGCCGAGGGCGACGCGGACTTCTTCGCGAGCGTCTCGCTCGGCATCATGAAAGAGGTGCTCCTCGAGGCGAGCACGAGCGAGCGTCCCCGGCCGCGTGAAGAGATCGTAGAGGAGCTGTTTCGATTCCTTGCCGGCGGCTACCTCCGGATGGACGGAGCGCACCGCGGGTCCTCGGATCCGGGTTCTTCGTAGGGTCGATCTTGCGACCGGCTTGACGAAGCAGGTGGGCCCAAACTAAGTGACTGCCACCGAATGCCGGCAGTCACGTTGTCCCGGCCCGTTTGGCGCCGGTTCGAAGAACGCTTCCTCGCACGCGCCGCCGCGTGGGTCCGTTCGGGCGGTCATGCCCTCGTCGTTCGCGAGGGTGGCAAGCTCGACATGCTCCTCGGCGTCGACGAGCGGGGTCGAATCACCGAGGCAGCGCTCTGGTCGATCCTCGCGCTCGAGCAAGAGCGACGAAAGAAGCTCAAGGATGGGCCTGCGGCCGGCCTCGTCTTGGCTCGCGTCGACGAGCACGCCGAGTCGGCCACGCTCGACTGGTGCGAGCGGGACTCGGTGCATCCGCGCGCGACGCGCAAGCTGAAGCTCGACTGCCTCGAGTGTGGCGCCTGTTGCCACGAGGCGAACGTCATCCTCTACGACACCGATCTCGAGCGCTTCCGGCGGGCCGGCCGTCCCGAGATGACGACGCGGTCCTACATCAAGCGGTCGAGAGACGGGAAGATCACCCTCCGGTTCTTGAAGAACGGCCGCTGTCAGAACCTCGCGCCCGACAACAAATGCTTCGTCTATGATTGCAGGCCGCACAACTGCAGGGTCTTTCCGATGGCGAGCGAAGCTTGCCTCGCCGCGAGAGAGAGCACCTTCGGTTGGCGCGACGGCGCGCCCGAGATCCGATGAACCCCAACCTGCTCTACGCCCTGCGGCTCATCCACTTCCTCGGCATGGCCGTGTGGTTCGCGGGCGCGCTCGGCATCGCCGGCGACGTGCGCAAGACCATCGCGCGCGGTAAGCCGCATACGGAGATCCTGGTCGGCCGCATCTCCAGAGCGCTCAACATTGGGGCGATCGCCGCGGTCGTCACGATCGGCTCCGGGCTCGGAATGGTCTTCGGCCTCGGAGGTTTCGGCGCCGTCGGGCCGCGGATCCACGCGGGCTTCGGGCTGGCGATCCTCACGCTGGCGATCGAGATCATGCTCCTCAAGCCTGCGAGCCTCCGGCTCGGCGACGCGCTCGGCACCGGCGACGGTCGCGAGCTGCGCCCGCTGGCGGGTCGCATCGCGATGCTCGCGGGCATCACGCACGCGCTCAAGCTCGTCACGCTCGTGTTGATGGTGTTCCGCTTCGGCGGGCGCTGAGCTCAAGGTGCGGGCGCGTCTTTCGCGCACCGAAATCCGACCGTCGGGTGGGCGCTCGTCGCGGCCCTCGGCTCGGCGTGGGTGGCGATGAGCGCTTCGGCGTCCTTGAAGAAGCTCCCGCCGCGGGTGACGCGCTCGGCGCCGCCAGTCGACGTCCACTCGGCGACGTTGCCGGCCATGTCGCGGATGCCCAGATCGGTCGTGTCCTCGCTGAAGGAGCCGATGGTGCAGGACAGGATTTCTTTCGAGGCGTCGAGGCAGCTGTCGTTCTTGCCCCAGCAGGCGAGATCGCACGTCGGCGCACCCGCGCCCCAAACGTACTTCTTGGCGCGCGGCCCGCGCGCCGCGAGCTCCCACTCGGCTTCCGACGGGAGGCGCCCGCCGCGCCAGGCGCAGAAGGCTTCGGCCTCCTTTGCGGTGACGCAGTTGATCGGCGCTTGGCCTTCGCCGCGCTTGAGGTTGCACTTCGGGTTCCACGTGGCCTCGTCGGCAGCGTCCATCCCGCGCACGACGTCGCCCCCGCCGCATTTTCCTGCGTTGATGCAGGCCTTGTAGTTGGCGACGGTCGCCTCGTCGCGATCGAGATAGAAGCTCGGGATCGCCACCTCTTTTGCGCCGGTCGTGACCGTCGCGCCGGCGACGAGCACCATGCCTTCCGGCGGCGGCTCGGAAGGACCTGCGCTGGACGAAGGCGCGGCGCTCGCCGACATCTGGGCGCTCGCCGAGCTGCTCGCCGAAGGTTGCGCGCTCGGTTTTACCGACACGCTCGGGCGAGAGGTAGGCTTCTGGCTGGGCTTGTTCGAGCCGACCGCGGAACCGCTCGCGCTCCCGGTGGCGCTCGGGGCGGTCGTGAACGTGTAGTACGCGAACGCGCCGCCGCCGACGAAGATGGCGAGCGCGATCAGCGTGAAGATGAGCGTCCCGCTCGAGCCGCCTTCTCGGCGCGCATCGGTCGCCGCGCTCTCTTGCGTGAGCGCGTCGCCGGAGCTGCGCCGCCCGCGCGTATCCGATCTGGCGCGCTCGCCCGCGGGCGTCTCCTCCATCTCGTCGCGGACGCGCGGCTTGGACTCGCGCTTCGGCTTGAGCGACTCGACCGGCATCGTGGGGGCGCCGACCGAGCCGGACGATCGCCTGTCGCTGCTCTGTGCGAGGTCCAGCTTCGGGCGGCTTTCGCGCGGCGAGGAAGCGCGGCCGCCTGCGATGGTGTCGGCAACGTCGAGGCCGGACGCGTCGCGGAGCGCGCTCCAGAAGGCTCCGGCGTCGGTGTAGCGGTTCTTCGCCTCGACCTCGAGCGCCTTGGCGAGCACGCGATCGACGGCGTCGGGCACCGTGACGCCGCGCGCGGCGAGCGTGGGCCGGAGGTTGGGATCGGCCGATGCGATGTAGAGCTGCGTGGGATCGTCGCCCTCGAGACCCTTTCGTCCGCTCACGCATTCGACCAAGACGAGCGCGAGCGCGAAGACGTCGGTCCACGGGCCGGTAGCGCCGCGTTGCTTGTTGAACTGCTCCGGCGCGCCGTAGCGCGGCGTGAACGCCGCGGGCGTCATGTTGGTCGACTCGAGCGCCGTCGTGTACCCGCGATGATCCGACAGGACCTTCGCGATTCCGAAGTCGAGCACCTTGGCCGTCCGGGTTCCCCCGACCTCGGTCAGGAAGATGTTGGCCGGCTTCACGTCGCGGTGCGCGACCTTTTGCGCGTGCGCGACCGCGAGCGCCTTGGCGACGGGATCGAGGAGCTGGATGGCGTCGGCGAGGTCCATCCCGGCGTCACCGGCAGCCAGCCGCGCTTTCAGGAACTCGGCGAGCGTCTCGCCCTCGAGCCACTCGAGCACCAGGTAAGGCACCCAAGAGCCGCCGGGCGTGGTCATCGCGCCGACGTCGAGGGCCTGCACGATCCCGCTCGTCGCCTTGGAGAGCCGATGAAGGAGGCGGCCCTCGTCCTGGAGCTTTTCGAGCAGCTCCGCTCGGGCAGCGTCATCCAGATCGCCGGGGATCTTGAGGCACTTGATGGCGATCAGCTCGCCGAAGCCCTTGTGGACGCCCCGGTAGACGACGCCGAAGCCGCCGTCGCCCACCACGGACGCGACGCGGTACTTCGCGTCGATCGTGACGCCGCAGAGGTCGAACGGATCCCGCGTCTCCAAGGCTTGTCGTCTTACCGCGCGGGGGTCGGGAGGCAAAGCGACAAGCCACGATGGCCCTTCTCGGCCTTTGCTGGCGGCTCTCGGGCCTGGTAACGCCCTCGGTGTGACGCCGCTTCCCCCGCCCGGCTCGACCTTCGACGCCGCCTTCCTCGCCGACCTGCCCTACGCCCCGGACGTCCTCTTCTTCGACAAGATCTTGGAGCTCGATGCGGAGCGCAGCCTGGTCCGCTGCAGCATGCCGACGGACGTGCCCCTTCCGCTCACCGCTTCGCAGCGCGTGCATCCGGTTCGCCACCCGAGGCACGTGGCGGGCGCCGTGATGGTGCACGCAACGGGCATGCTCGGCTTCGTGCACGCGTACTACCTCCTCGGCGTGCGTCACGCAGAAGGTTGGATCGGCTACGGCACGCACATCCATCGCGTCGTGTTCCGCAAGCTCGTGGAGCCGGGCACGCCGATCGAGGCGACGTGCGTCGCAACCAAGAAGCGCATCGGCCGGACGCGCCACATGGTTCGGTACAGCTTCGAGTTCCGCCACGAGGGGGCGATTTGCTACGAAGGCGACCAGTCCGCTGTGTGGATCAACGTCGTCGCCGAAGGAGAGCGCGCCGCCACCGGAGAGACTTCGGTCATCTGATGCTAAGCCTACTCGTGCAGATGCCGGCTGAAGCCGCCTCCCCGTGGATTCCTCCCCCCGGCCCCCTCCACTTCGTGGAGGGGGAGAAGTGAAGGGACCAGCCGTGAACGACGGACCGCTCGACATGGAAGCAGAGGTCGATTGCGCGCAGATGGGCGCGATCGTCAGACCGCTCTCGCTCGGCACGATCGTCGTCTCCGGCAAGGACCGCGTGTCCTGGCTCAACGGCATGGTCACGTGTGAGGTCGCGAAGAAGACGAGCGGCGACGCCGCGTACGGCCTCATCGTGAGCAAGGCGGGGAAGATCCAGACCGAGCTCTACGCGCTCTTCGGTGACGACGACCTGTGGCTCGGTGTCTACGCGAGTCGCACCGCCGACATTTCGGCGGAGCTCGACCGCCACCTCATCATGGAAGAGGCCGAGCTCGAGGTTCCCGAGCCCGCACCGACGTGGCTCCTTGCTCTCGGACCGCGCGCCAAGGCCGCGGTTCATGCTGCGCGTGAGGCCGGCGCTCGCGCGGGCCTCTCGTCACGGGGCGGGCTACCGGCGGCGATCGTCGCCGCGCCCCCTGCCGTCGCGACCGCGGCGATCGAAGCCGTCACGTCGTCGGCCGCGCCTTCGATGATCGCGACGCCGCAAGGCTGGGAGCGCGTCCGTGTCGAGCACGGGATCCCCGAGTTCGGTGTCGATTTCGACGACAGCAACTATCCGCAAGAGGCGAGCCTCGAGCGCGACGGCGTCTCCTTCACCAAGGGCTGCTACTTGGGCCAAGAGACGGTGTTCATGCTCGAGAACCGAGGACACGTGAAAAAGCGCCTCGTTCAGCTCCTCGCCAGCGGTGAGGTGAGAGCAGGCGACAAGATCGCGCTCGCCGACGGGACCGAGATTGGCAAGGTCACGACGAGGGCGCTGCGCAGCCCCGGACAGCACCTGGCTTTGGGGTGGGTGAAGTACAAGCAGGCGCGGGCGGAGACGGAGGTGCTGATCGGAAACGCGAAGGCGACGGTCACGCACCTGCTCGAGGTGAAGTCCGAGTAAGAGATCGGCCACGGGCACGGGCACGGGCACGGGCACGATTCGGGGAACGGGCAGGACAAACGAAAAACGGGTACGGCGCGAACCGTACCCGTTTCCCGTTCTTCGTTTTCGTATCCCGAGTCGTGCCCGTGCCCGTGCCCGTGCCCGTGCCCGATCTCAGGGGAAAATCTCTCGCTCCACGTACACCTGCGCGATGCGCTGCAGCGCAACCGCGTAGGCCGCGATGCGGAGGCTCACGCCCTTCTGGCGGGCCATGTCGACGACCTCACGGTAGGCGCGGCGCATCGAGCGCTCGAGCCGCTCGTCGACCTCTTCGAGCGACCAGCTCTCGCTGCGCTTGTTCTGGACCCACTCGAAGTAGCTCACCGTCACGCCGCCGGCGTTCGCGAGGACGTCGGGCAGGATGTCGATGCCGCGCTCGAGGAGGACCTTCTCGCCCTCGGGGGAGCAGGGGCCGTTTGCGCCTTCGGCGACGACGCGGCACTGCAGGCTCTTCGCCTCTTCGACGCCGATCTGATTCTCCAGCGCGCAGGGAGCGAAGATGTCGGCTTTGATCTTGAAGAACTCCTCGCGGCTGATCGGCTTGCCCGCAGGGTAGCCGGCGATCGCGCCGGTCTTCTTCACGTACTCCTGCAGCTTGTGCGGGTTGAAGCCCTCGGGGTTGTGGAGGTAGCCGCTGTGATCGCCGATCGCGACCGTCGACACGCCCATCTTGGCCAAGATGACAGATGCGTTAGACCCGACGTTGCCGAAGCCTTGAACGGTCATGGTCGACCCTTCGAGGTTGAAGCTCTTCTCCTCGGCCCAGTAGGTGATGCAGTGGACGAGGCCCTGGCCGGTCGCCTTCTCGCGGCCGAGCGTGCCGCCCGACGCGACCGGCTTGCCGGTGACGACGCCGCGCACGGCCTGGCGACCCTTGCCGCCCGACATGTTCATGTACGTGTCCATGGCCCACGCCATCGTCTGCGCGTTGGTGCCGACGTCCGGCGCCGGGATGTCGATGTCCGGACCGATGTTGTCGCCGAGCGCGTGGAAGAAGCGGCGCGTGATGCGCTGCAGCTCCGGGCGCGAGACCGCGCGCGGATCGAACTTCACGCCGCCTTTGCCGCCGCCGTAGGGCAGGTTCATCAGGGCGCACTTCCACGTCATCATCGCGGCGAGCGCCTTTACGTCGTCGAGGCCGACGTCGTGGTGGTAGCGGATGCCGCCCTTGTAGGGACCGAGCACGTTGGAGTGCTGGATGCGGTAGCCCTTGAAGAGGCGGATCTCGCCCGAGTCCATCCGGACCGGGAAATGAACGATGAGCTCGTTCTTCGGCTGGCTCAGGATCACGCGGACGTAATCCGGCAGCTTGATGACGTTCGACGCTTGGTCGAGGTACGACTGGACGACGCCGAAGAAGTCGTACTTCAACGGCGGAAGCGCCTTCATCGAAGGAGGCGCAGGGGGAGCGGCACTTTGGGCGGAAGAACCTTCGCTCATGAGGCCACGCTTCTAGCCCGGACTCGCGATCCCTACAACGACCCGATGCATCGCGCGCTGCGTCAAACGGCCATTTTTGTCAGCGAACGAAGAGGACGTACAGGTAGAGCACGGTTGCGGTCACCAGGAGCGCGTCGACGCGATCGAGGATCCCGCCGTGCCCGGGGACGATGCCTCCGGAGTCCTTTACGCCGACCGATCGCTTGAGCAGCGACTCGCCGAGATCGCCGAGCTGCCCGAGCGCGCCGCCGACGATCGCGAGGCCGATGCCGTGCATGACCGGTAGGCTCTTCAAGTAGAAGAAGCTCGCGAGGAGGGAGCCTGCGATCGCGCCGCCGAGGCCGCCGAAGGCGCCGGCGATCGTCTTCTTCGGGCTTACGGCGGGATAGAGCTTCCGCTTGCCGAGGAACCGCCCCGCGAAGTACGCGCCGGTGTCGCTCAGCCAAGAGAGCATCAAGGCGAGGAGAACGAACCCGGGGCCGTCGCCTCCGGCGTCGCGCTTGAGGAGGACGATCGCCGCCATGCCGCCGCCGAGATAGAGCGGACCGAAGACGGTCGCCATCATGCGCATCGCTGCGGTCGACATGTCGCCGAGGCGCCAGAGCGCGAGGAGCTGCGCCACGATCGGGAGCACCAGGATCATCGTGACGAGCACGCGCGGCTCGAAGCCGAAGTGAAAGAGGAGGAAGGCGACGCCCTCGACGAGGAGCACGCCGATCACCTGCGCGACGCGGTCGCCCGCGTGCGTCATGCCGAAGAGCTCGAACGCACCGATCGCCGCCGCGAGCGCGATGAACGTCAGCCACGCCCAGACCGGCCCAAGAAAGAGCAGGAGCAGGATCAGCGGCGCCGCCACCGCGGCGGTGAGCAGGCGGATCGTCAGGTTCGAAGGTGCCGGCTTCTTTTCTGTCTCAGTGCCTTCGCTCAAGGGACTTGGCTCTTCCTGCGCTCCTGTACCACTCGAATCGCCTCGAAGAGATCGCTTTCGTCGAAGTCTGGCCACAGCTTCTCGGAGAAGACCAGCTCGGCGTTGGCTGCACCGTACAAGAGGAAGTTCGAGAGGCGTTGCTCACCACCCGTGCGGAGAATGACATCCGGGTCGCCCACGCTGAGGCTCGGCATGCGCGAGGCGATCACGTCGGCGTCGATCGCGGCCGGGTCGATGCGCCCCTCTTTGGCGTCCTGCGCAAGGCGTCTCGCCACGTCGGCGATCTCTTCGCGCGCGCCGTAGGAGAGGGCGAGCGCGAGCGTCATGCCGCGGTTCTGCGAGGAGTCCTGCGCGAGCGGATCGAGCGCCTGACGGACGAAGTCGGGAAGCCGCGAGAGGTCGCCGATGCCGACCAGCCGGATCCCGTTGTTCAAGATCTCGCCCCGCTCGCTCCGCAAGAACTCTTCGAGGAGGCCCATCAGCGCGTCGACCTCGCCGCCGGGCCGGGCCCAGTTCTGCTCGCTGAACGCGTAGAGGGTGAGGGCCCCGATGCCGAGCCGGCGCGCCGCGCGCACGACGCGCCGCACGGCCGCGCTGCCCGCCTTGTGCCCGGCCTCACGGCGTTCGCCGCGCAACGTAGCCCAGCGGCCGTTGCCGTCCATGATGATGCCGACGTGGCGGGGTAGATCCCGCGCCTCGACCCAGGTCATTCGGCGAAAGGCATTCCTTCCCCCTCGGCGCCGTGTCAACTGCGACGAGCATGACGTACGGAGTTGGACTCACGGTGACCTTGCGCCTGCGGCTGGGCTCGCATGATGCCCACTACGCCGGCGAGCTGGTCGATGGGGCGCGGATGCTCGGTTTGTTCGGCGACGTCGCGACCGAGATCCTGACCCGCCTCGACGGCGACGAGGGGCTCTTCCGTGCCTACGAGATGGTGGAGTTCCTCGCCCCGGTACGCTCCGGCGACTTCATCGAGGCCACAGGCGTCGTCACCCGCGTCGGCACCACCAGCCGGACCATCGCGTTCGAGGCTCGGAAGGTCGTCGAGAACGCTCGCAAGCCGGAGCTCGCCGCCTCGGCGGCCGACGCGCTCGCCGTGCCGGTCGTCGTCTGCCGCGCCATCGGTACTTGCGTCGTGCCGCGCGAGCTGCAGCGCAGGCCGCGCCTCGTGCTGCCCTCGCTCACGAGCCACGCCCCCGACTTCGCCAAGCTGCCCGAGCCGCACCCGATCATCACGCCGCCGCCGAACGTCATCGTGACCCCGCCGCCCAGCGACGTGATCCTGACGGCGGCGATCGTCGGGGCCGAGGTCACCCGCGAGCAGACCCCGCACCTGCCGATCACCGCCGACGAGATCGCCGTCGAGGCCGCGAAGTGCCGCGATGCAGGGGCTGCTGTCATTCACCTCCACGTGCGGCATCCGGACGGGCGCCCCTCCCAGTCCACCGAGCTCTTTCAGGCGGCGATCGACGCCATTCGAAAGCGGACCGACGTCATCGTTCAAACGTCGACCGGCGGCGCGGTCGGCATGAGCGTCGACGAGCGCGCCGGGCCCCTCGGCTGCAAGCCGGAAATGGCGACGCTCAATTGCGGCACCATCAACTTCGGCGACGAGGTGTTCGAAAACCCGCGTCCGCTCATTCGGGATCTCGCCAAGCGCATCCGCGCCGCCGGCAGCGTCCCCGAGCTCGAATGCTATGACGTGAGCCATATCGACGAGGCATTGGTGCTCTTGAAAGAGGGTGCCATTTCCAATCCGCTCCATTTCCAGTTCGTGCTCGGTATTGCCGGTGGAATCGGCGCTCGCGAGGACGTGCTGCGGTTCCTCGTCAGCCAGCTGCCTCCGAACAGTACGTGGGGATGCGCGGCCGTCGGTCGGCACCAAAAGCCGATGACCGAGCTCGCGATGACCATGGGCGGCCACGTGCGCGTCGGGCTCGAGGACAACATCTACCTCGAGAAGGGCGTCCTCGCCGAAGGCAGCTCGCCGCTCGTCGCACGAGCGGCGGCCTTTGCGAAGAGCATCGGGCGCGAGCCGGCGATGCCCGAGCGCGCAAGGCATCTGCTGGGCCTCGCCGCTCGAGCGTGACGTGGAAGACGAGAAGCCTGCACCGCGCATCAGCGCCAGGACGCGCGTAAGCGCGATCGCGGCAGGTGCGCTCGCGCTTCTCGTCCTCTTGATCACCCAGGCGCTTCCCGAGAAGACCGAGGCCGGGGTCGCGGCGCTGCTCGCGAGGGAGGCGAGAGTCGAGGTCGCGCCTTCGGAGTACGTGTGGGCTCCCTCGGGCGGCACGTTCGCCGATCTCTTCCGCGGTCGCACCGTGCTGTTCCTCGGCCGGGCGAAGGAGGGCGAGCCGCGCGACCTCTACCGCGCGGAAGTCCACCTGACGCGGGGCGGTCAGCCGCTCTTCGTGCGCAGCGCAGAGCCCGTCACACGAACGACGCTCGGCGACGAGGAAGCGTTGGAGATCGTCGGCGGCCGCGCCCTCTACCTCACGCGGTTTCAGGGCAAGGTCCAGTCGGTCGGCGTCCTCGATCTCGAGAGCGGATCGTCGCGTCGCGTCGCGCTCCCGGCGCCGGTCGAGACCGTCGAGCGCGAGGCCGCGCCCGACGCGCTCGTCCTGGCGCTCCCGTCAGGAGCAGCGTCGCTCGCGTGGGACGCGGGGCCGACAGTTGCTGCCGGCGGTGTGCGCTGGACCGAAGAAGGGTCGACGGTGACGCCGGCGCTCGCTGCGCGGGCGATGGAAGAGAAGCAGGATGGCGATGCGGAGGTCTTCCCGCCGGCGGGCGCGACACCTCGCGCGTCGGGCGATCCGCCTGCGGTCGTCGAGGTATCCGACGGGCCGGGGAGGATCGTCGCGTTCGACGGGCGTCAGGTCGAGCTCCACCTCGTCGACGGGACCGAGGCCCCCGGGACGCAGACCGGTTGGGTGAGCGGCGGGGCGATCCCGAAGTCGCTCGTCGACCGCGGCGTGATCGCTGCCATTGCGCTGCCCGCGGTGAAGGGCGCCCCGTCGTTCAAGTCGGGCGCATGGTCGGCGCAGCTGGCGCAAGGCACGCCTGCGATTGCCGTTTCTCGAGAGGGTCGGCTGCTCGTGGGCGCATGGCCATTCGATGATTGGAACGCTCCCGGCGTGATCTCGGCCAATGCGTTGCTCGGCGTCGAAGTCCGGGCCGCCGACGGTGCAATGCCGGCCTGGGCTCTCTGTGCGACCGCCGGGGGCCACCTGCTCGTGGGATTGGGGGTCTCCGATACTTCGGGCTCGCAATGGTCCCATTGCATATCGGGTGCAATGGGCGAGGGGCCAATGCACGTACTCGGCTTCGAATCCGACGGTATCGATTGGGCTACGCGCGTGCTCGACGCGCCGACGATCGTCGCGGTTCGCGCCCGTTATGGTCCCGCCGCGCCTGCTCCGTCGGGACAATGGGCCACGCTCGCGTTGGGACAGCCCACGCCCGCGTGGCTGCCCGCGGTGCGCTCGTCGAAGACCGAAGTTCTCGGGACGACGGTCGAGGTGACGTGGATCGATCCCGCGCGCTTCGACTGGACGATACGCGCCGGCACCGACGAGCGCTCGCACCGCATGGGCGGAGACTTTCCGGAGGAGCTCGCCGGCGCCGATCGAGAGCGCGCGAAGATCGCCATCGGGCTCGGGGTGGGCAAGCGCCGCTCGCCGGGCGGCATGCGCATCGACGGCTCGACCGGACACCGCTTCCGCAACGAAGGAGGGCTCCTCCTCCTCGCTCCGGGCAAGCTCACCCTCTTGGGAACCGACCGTCCGGCGGGCGAGCCCCAAGACGACGGGACCGAGCTGCCGGTCACGGTCGAGGACGGCGAGCTGACGACCGACGCCCGCAGAAGGGGACCCCGGCAGCTCCGCGCTGACCTTTGCGTCGTTTCCGGGGGCGCGCTGCTCGCCCAGGCGACCTTCGACAGCCACGAAGCCACGGCCACCGTCCTCCGCAGCATGGGTTGCAAGCTCGTGCTCGGTCTCGATCGCGGAGCCGACCGAGAGTCGTGGATGAGCACCGAGAAGCCCGGGCCGTTCGAGACGACGGCGTTGGTGGGGTTGGATCGGCCACTGAAAGGGAGCGCAGGAACGATGAAGGCGTTGGCGGAGATGGCAGGTCAATAGAGACCTCCTGGCGAGCTTCGGCCACTAAGATCGTATTAGAAACCGCCGTTGGCTACCTGAACTACCATAAGCATTGCCGATACTAGGTCTGATGAGACTCGTGGCTTTTGTACGGAGCATATCCGTTCAGCCTGGCGGTCGAGGTAAACCGAGACGTTTGATTCGCAAACGGCAGACGGCAGACGGCAGATGGCAGACGGCAAACGGTTCGAATGAACGGTTATCGCGTCAGGCGGCAGCCGCCCGGTCCCCGTGTGCCGTTCGGGCGTCTGCCGTCCGCCGTTTGCCGAAACGAAGCTCGGGCTCCCGTCTGTGGCCCCCCCACATCACCCCTCCCATCCTCAGCCACGTCCTTCTTCTGATGTCTTTGTTGGCCGAACCCTTCCCCCTCTGCGACCATTTTCGCCATGTCGGAAGGCAACAACCTGGTCGGCGTCGACATCGGGACGAGCTCGATCAAGGTCGTCCAGCTGAAGGAGACGCGCCGCGGGCCGCGGCTCGTGAAGCTGGGCTTCACGCCCCTGCCGCGGCAGACCATCGTCGACGGTCACGTCCTCAACTCGCAGGCGGTCATCGAGGCGCTCGAGCGCGCCTTCGGCGAGGCGAAGATCAAGTCGCGCGACATCGCCATCAGCATCAGCGGCCAGGCGGTCATCATCCGCAAGATCACCGTCCCGATGATGACGGCGGCCGAGCTCGACGAGCAGATTCAATGGGAAGCGGAGCAGCACATCCCCTTCGACATCAAGGACGTTCACGTCGACTACGAGGTCCTGCGTCGCCGTCCGGAAGCGGGGCAGATGGACCTCTTGCTCGTCGCAGCGAAGCGTGAAGAGGTGAACGACTACACCGAGATCGCGCGCCAGGCGCGGCTCCGTCCGGTCGTCGTCGACATCGACGCGTTCACCGTCCAGAACCTCTTCGAGTTCAACCGCGGGTTGCCCCCCGACATGACGTTCGCGATCATCAACGTCGGAGCGAGCCTCGCGTCGATCAACATCGTGTCGAAGGGCGTGAGCGCCTTCACGCGCGACATCGCGAACGGCGGAAATTACATCACGGAGCAGATCCAGAAGCAGCTCGGTGTCCCGTTCGAACAGGCCGAGGAGTTCAAGTGCGCGGCGGCGATGGGCGGCGCCGGCGTCACGCCTCAAGTAAGTCAGATCATCGATGGCGTGTGCGACTCGATCGCCGGCGAAATCCAGCGAAGCCTCGACTTTTTCCACGCGACGAGCGGCGAGGCCGAGATGCATCGCATCTTCCTGACCGGAGGCTCGTCGAACCTGCCGCAGCTCATGAACGCCATCGCGCGGCGCGCGCGCGTCGGCGTCGAGCTGATTCCGCCTCTCGAGAAAATTGCCGTCGAGGGCAAAGACGTGAACGCTCAACTGCTTCAAACCCGGGCTGGACAGCTGTGTGTCGCGCTCGGGCTCGCCATGCGCAAAGATAGAGAGAGGCGCCTGTGATTCGCGTCAACCTCCTCCCGCAAAAGAAGAAGGCCGAGCGCATCGCGCTCGAGCCGAGCACCAGCCAGCGTTGGCTCTTGGTGGTGCTCGGCGTGCTGCTGTTCGAAGTGATCGGCCTCGTGCTCTTCCACCAGACCAAGGTGGGCGAGCTCGAGGTTCAGGAGCGCAAGAACGCAGAGCTCACCGGCCAGATCGGAAGCATCCGGCAGCTGGTGACGCAGCACGAGCAGGTCAAAAAAGAGCTCGAGGTCCTGCGCGCTCGCGAAGGCGCGATCGCGAAGCTCGAAGCTGCGCGAACCGGACCGACCGCCGCGCTGCTCGAGCTCTCGCAGCTGCTCACGCCGGGCAAAGGTCCGACGGTCGACGCGGACATGATCTCCAAGATCCAGAAGGATCCGCTCAAGGCCTACAACACGGGCTGGGATACGCGCCGCGTGTGGCTGGTCAGCTTCAAGGAGACCAACCGCGTCGTCCAGGTCGAAGGCCTCGCGCGCGACTCGCAGGACGTCTCCGAGCTCGCCCTCCGCCTGCGCGCCTCTTCGTACTTCTACGACGTTCGACTGCTCCCCGGTAAGAAGGACACCGCCAAAGAAACCGGCATGGTGGCCTTCGGCATGGAGCTGAAGGTGAGGTACTGATGGCACCCCGCGCAACCGGTACCGGCGTTCTCGGGCGGCTCTCGCTGCCGGCCAAGTTCGTCTTCGGCTTGGTGCTCGCGGTCGTCGTCGCGGCCCTCTACTTCGTCGTCTTCTTCGCCGACATCGACGGGCAGATCTCGCAAGCGCAAGGCCAGCAGGCGTCGCTTCAAGCAGAGCTCGCCAAGGCAGAAGAAGCCAAGGACGCCTTCCAGAAGGACGTCGAGGAGAAGACCCGCAAGCAAGCGCTCGAGCGCGAGCAGAAGAAGGTCCTCCCCGACGATCCCGAAATGCCCGCCTTCCTCGCCGCCGTGCAGCAAGTCGCGACCGTGTCGGGCGTGAACCTCGTCTCGTACAAGCCCGAAGACGAGACGCCCGAAGAGTTCTACGTGCGCGTCCCGATGTCGCTCTCGCTGCGCGGGCGGTTCCACCAGATCGCGCGCTTCTTCTACGGCGTCGGTCAGCTCGACCGTGTCATCAACATCGAAGACATCGAGATGAAGCTCATCACCGATGCGAACGCGAGCCCGGACGAAGTCATCCTCGAGGTCAGGTGTCTCGCGACGGCATTCCGCGCCAAGCGCGATACCGACGCTGGCGGCGCGCCCTCCGGCAGGAGGAGGAACTGAGATGAAGAAGTTGATGATCGGCGTCGCGCTCGCGGCGGTCCTTGCGGGCTGCGGTGACGAGACCCTCCCCGCCGGCGGACCGCAGCCCGGCGCGCCGCCCCAGCCTGGCGCTCCGCGTCCGGGTGCTCAGCCGGGTAAGCCCGGTGGCCCGCAGGCGGCAGCCGTGCCGTCGAACCTCCCGCCGCTTCCGGTTCGCGACATCCAAGAGCGTGACTTCTTGGAGTCGCCGACGAGCCGCGATCCGTTCCGCAACTACGCCGATCAGTTCGTGGTCAAGGCGGCGACCGTCGACGCGTCGAAGGTCACCCGCGAGGTCTTGGTCGGCAAGTACGCGCTCGAAGAGCTGAAGGTGAACGGCATCATCACCGGCGGAACGCCGCGGGCGATGGTGACCGATCCGAGCGGCCTCGGTTGGATCCTGCGGGTCGGAGACTTCGTCGGAAAGTCCGAGGTGCTGCAGAGCGGCGGAACGACCGGCGGCGACGTGGCCGTCAACTGGCGCGTCGACCGCATCCGCGAGAACGACATCGTGTTCGTTCGCGAGGACCCTTCGCGTCCCGACGTGCAGGCGACGACGCGCGTCTTGTCGCTTCGCACGCGTGACGAGATGAAGCCCGAGATCCGCACCGGCATCCGCGGCTCGCGACCCGAGGACAACGTCGACGGCGACGCCGGCGGGAAGCCCAAGAAGAGCGGAGCGGCTCCCAAAGAGTGACGTCGATCCGAGCCTGAGAGCCAACGCCGCTCGTCGCGCCCGTTCCTATCGATTCACCCCCCAAACCCCCCTCACTCCGTGAGGGGGGCTTTTGCATTTTGCTCGCACCTGCATTTTTGTTCGCAGCGAATTGGGCCCGATTGTCGCTCGGGTCCTAACGTCGAGGGGCAATGCGTACTCATTGGGTGCGAAGGTGCACGGAAAGCGCGCGACGCGGCGCGCTCCGTCGCAAGATCCGGCGGGCCACCGCCGCTCTTGGAGTGTGGATCCTTACGGTCTTCGTTGCCGTTTCGGCGTCCGCCCAACCAGGCGCGGTCAGGGTCACAGACGTTGCGCTCTCCTCGGCGAAGGCAGGGTCTGCGCAGGTCGTCGTGCGCACGAGCGCCCGGCCGACCTACACGGCCCGCATCGCGGACGGCGGCAAGCGCATCATCATCGATCTGTCGGGGGCCTCGGTGGCCGGTGCACCGGCCGCGATCGTCGAGGGTAACGACGTCGTCGCAGGCGTCATGACGCAGGCGTACAAGGAATCCTCGACCACGCGGATCCTCGTCCAGCTCGCCAAGAACGCGAGCTACTCGATCAGCGCGACCGACACGGGCCTCGTGCTCGATCTCGCCCAGGCCGAGAAGACCGCCCCGGCCGCCGCGGTCCGCAAGGAGCCGACGAAGGCCGCCGAGACGCGACCGGCGAAGGACTCGGCGAGCATCCGCGACGTCCGCTACGGCTTCGCGTCCGACCGTGACCGCATCGTCATCGACGGTGCGGCCGACGCCAAGTTCACCGAGAGCCGCACCAAGAGCGGCTTGCGCATCGAGATTCAGGGTGCTCGCCTGCCGAAGTCGCTCCAGCGCACGCTCGACGTCGCCGCGTTCGGTGGCACGGTCCGTGCCGTCTCGACGTTCCAGAAGCAGGGCGCGACCGACGTCGTGGTCGTCGACATCGACCGCGCCCCCGGCGCCAAGCACCTCATCGCACGCGAGGGCGACGCGCTCGTCTGCACGCTGTCGAAGAACCTCTCGTCGTCGGAGCTCGGCAGGGCCTCGGACGGCGGCGCCGCCCGCAAGACCAAGACGGTGGCTCGCGAACAGGCCTACGAGCTCCCGGTCGTCGAGACGAGCCTCGGCGACGCCGTCGAGCGCACGGTGGAGCCGGA
>JBGTSH010000004.1:0-86349 GCA_041940405.1 Polyangiaceae bacterium | reverse complement strand
CTGGGGACGTCGATTTGCTTGATGACGCGGTCGTCATGGTTTCACCCCCCTAGCCCCCCTCACTTCGTGAGGGGGGAACACCGTCAACCGATCTCCCCCTCACGAAGTGAGGGGGGAAGGGGGGTGAATCCACAGGGAAGGACGTCCCCGGATGGACGGAACGTGTCAGGTCATTCTGTGCGAAGGATCACGTGGAAGCCGAACTCGGTCTCCACGAGGTCGCTGAGCTGCGCGCGATCGAGCTCGAACGCGGCGTCGGCGAAGGGCGCGAGCAGGTCGCTGCGCTTCACCTGACCGAGCGAACCGGCGCGCGTCGCCGCACCGGGCTCGTCGCTGTACGCCTTCACGACCTCGCCGAAGTCGGCGCCGCCTCGAAGCTTGTCACGCGCTTCCATCGCGCGCATGCACGCCTCGCCCCGTGATCGCGTGACGCCGTCGGGAGGGTTCTTGGAGCCCGTGTGCTTCACCAGCACGTGGCTCACCATGATCGTCTCCGGCTCGCCAGCACGCTTCGCGTGAGGCGCGTTGGCGAGCGCGATGCACTCGGATCCCGCGTCGACGTCGCCGCTCGAGGGCGGCGCGGAGGCTCCAGGATCGGACGGCGTCGTCCCTCCACCGCCGCACCCGGCAACGACGACACATGAGGCGACGAGAGCGGGGGCGAAGAAACGATTCACGCCGCAGGGATACCACGAGGGCACACGGGCGTGGGGCCCGCCGCCACAACACTGAGCGGCGAGAAAGGGGAGAGCGCTTGGCACGCCGCTCGCTCGACGGTCGGAAGCTTCGACCATGTCCTCCTCGGCCCTCGCATCGACGTTCATCCCCGGCACCGTCGCCCCCCCGCGCGTATACGACCCGCGCATCGGACATTGGCTCCGCGGCAAGTGGCGGCTCGACAGCTTGCTCGGCGTAGGTGGCACGGCGCGCGTCTACGCCGCGACGCACCGGAATGGTCTGCGCGGCGCGCTCAAGCTGCTCAACGCCGACCTCAAGCACAACTTGGAGGCGCGCGAGCGCTTCTTCTACGAGGGTCTCGTCGCCAGCCGCATCGATCACCCAGGTGTGGTGCGCGTTCTGGACGACGACGTGACCGAGGACAACACACCGTTCTTCGTCATGGAGCTCCTCGAGGGCCAGACGCTCGACGCAGTTCTCGAGCGCGAGGGCCGCCTGTCTCCCCAGCGCGTCTTCGAGATCGGGATGTCGCTGCTCGACGTGCTGGGTGCTGCGCACAAGGCGGGCATCGTGCACCGTGACATCAAGCCCCAGAATCTCTTTCTGACCACGAGCGGCACCATCAAGCTGCTCGACTTCGGCATCGCACGCACGCCTCCGCTCGACGACGACGCACGCTGCGCCAAGACTCGTTACGGCGTCACGATGGGGACGCCCGGCTACATGCCGCCCGAGCAGGCGGCGGGGAACTGGTCGCGCGTCGGGCCGCGGTCGGACGTGTGGTCGGTGGGCGCGACGCTCTTCCGCCTGCTCACCGGCGCGCCGGTCCACGAGGCGTCGTCCGCGGACAAGCTCATTCGATTGACGCTGCTCATGCCGGCCCTTCCCGTTCACGCGCGTCTCTCGACCGCGCCTGGCTGGCTGGCCTCGGTCATCGACGAAGCGCTCTCGTTCGAGCCCGAGGATCGGTTCGAAGACGCGACGGCCATGCGCGAGGCGCTCGAGCTGGCGAGCCAGCCGTCCGAGCTCGCCGCGGCCCCGACCCGCCGGCGGACGCTCGTCGTTCGCACGGTGGGACCGACGTTGCGATCGTCCGGCACCCCGCTGGTCCACGTTCGGAGGACACGCGGAACGGCACGGCGAACGGCATCGCGTCTCGCCGAAGCGTTCACCATCCGCAGCACGGGCGGCAAGCGCATCGCATCGGCCCTCGCCCTTCTCGGCGGGTTGGGGATCGGCATGGCGGTGGCTTCGGCTGCGGTCGCGCGGGATGCCGGCGCGCACGCAGTCGCCGACGCGGCGTTGTCTGCACCCCCCGAGCAAACCGCGACGAGATCGGCTCCGCGGCAAGCCTCGCCGCCGCCGGCCGACCTCCCGCATTGCGTTCCCGACGCCGGACCGCCGGCGAGCGCGAAGGCGACGCTCGCCGGCGCGCCCGCAAGGGTCCCGGAAGCTGCCCCAGCCGTCAGCGTGACGCGACCTGCCGGGCTGCGTCCGCGCGCCCATCGTGAGCCAGCCGATGTCGAGGCGGTCTTCCGGTCGCGCCGATGAGACGCCTCCTCATCTGCATCGCACTGTGCGCGCTGCCGTCGATCGCCGCGGCCGAGGAGGCTACGCCGTCGCGTCGCGCGGAGCAGCTCTTCGAAGAGGGCCGCAAGGCCTTCGCCCAAGGACGCATCGACGATGCGTGCCGCGCGTTCGAGCAGAGCATGGCAGCCGAGCCCGCGAACGGAACGCTCCTCAACCTGGCGCGGTGTCACGAGCGGCAAGGCAAGCTCGAGCTGGCGCGCGCCGAATACCAGCGGGTCGCAGCGCTCGCGGCGCGTGACGGGCAGACCGCGCGCGGCGCAATCGCGCGCAAGCGCGCCGCGGAGCTCGACGGTACCGCAGCCCATCCGGACGCAGCGGTTCCCGTGAGCGCACCGCCGGCGCCGCCACCGCCCGCCGACAAGGTCCCTCCACCGAAGGACGAGATTCCCTATTTCTGGATTGGCATCGCCGCAGGATCGGCCGGTATCGCGTCACTCACGGTGGGGTCGGTCCTCGGTGCCGTCGCGCTCTCGGATCTCACCCACGACGATCCCGACAAGGACGGCTGCGCGACGGAGCGATGCTACTCGCCGACGCCCGATCAAGTCGCGGAGTCGGAGGCCCAAGGCGACGCGGCGATCGCCCTGCTCGCCGTCGGCTCGGTCCTCGCGGTCACCGGCGGAACGTTCCTCACGCTCGCGGCGATCGGCGAGCAGGAGCCGTCGCAGGCTCCCAAGGGCCGCGTGGCCCTGGTTCCCGGCTTGGGCGGCGCGACGCTCGACGTGACCTGGTGATCCGCGCTCCGGCTCGTCACGGGACTTCGTCCGCCGCGGCCTCGACCTTCACTTCACGCGGCGCCACCAGCGTGCCCGGCCGGTAGGTCCAACGACGAACCGAGATCGTCGCGCACTTGGTGCCGACCATGAAGTACATCGACAGATCGTCGTCGAACGGCCCCGAGCTCGGAGCGGGTGCAGGACCCGCTCCCTCCGGGAAGTAGCTTCCCTGCGAAGGGGTGACGCACCCCGAGGACTCGACCATCAGGAAGCCGAGCACGGCAAGAGCAAACGCCAGCGACGCGGCACGCAAAACCGATCGCACGGGGGTGAGACAGCGCGCGCATGTCGAGCTTGGGTCAGGCTCTACAAACCTTCGACCGTCGCTTCGAGCAGCTCGGCCGATCGATCAGGATCGTCGGCATCCGCGACGAGGAACAGCCTTCGCGGATCGTGCGGATCCGGCGCGAGGCCTTCGGCCTTCTCGGCGAAGCGAGCTCCGCGCTCGTCCAGGATCGAGCCGAAGCGCATGCCCTCGTCTTCGATCACCCCGAAGCGCGAGCCGAGCACCGCGCCGTCGAGGACCGGATCGTCGGTGTCCTCGGCTGCTGCCAGAAAGACGATACGACCATCCGCGAGCGTCGCTGCATCCGTGAAGCCGAAGGAAACGCCGCGCTCGGCGCCGAGGTCGTAGCTCTTCGAGCCGTACGGCTCGGGAACCGGCGCCGCGCCGTTTCGATCGAGCCACGCGATCAGCTCGGCGAGGTCGACGTCCACCGAGCCCGCGGCGGTGCCACGATGAAAGAGCCTCAGCGCACCGCTTACGACGGCGGCGCCCTCGAGGTTGGAGAGCGTGCCGCCGAGGCCGAGCGCCATGCGGATCCTCGTGTAGAGCGCGGCGGCATCGATCACGACCGGCGCGCTGGAGCGGTCGCTCCGAACGACGACGATCCTCTCGCGCACCGAAAGCGACCCCGAGCCGAACGCGAGCAAGCGCTCGCCTTCGGGCGCTTGCACGGCGACGCAGGACTCGAGGTCGAGCTTGGAGAGGCGATTGCCGAGGTGCTCCTCGAAGCGGCGCCGGTCTCCTTCTCCTCGGGGCAAGGGTATCGCGCCCACTTTCCCATCCCTCGCTCGCATCGCGATGAAGCTCGCGTCGTCCTGCACGATCGCCAGACCATCGCCGAACCACGCGAGGCCCGACGCCGCGCGCACGAAGGCCGGTCTGTCCTCGGCTTCCGAAGGGCCGCCGGCGTAGTGGAGGGCGCTTCTGCGCTCGATGCGGAGCACCAGCGCGGGATCCTCGCGGGCCGTGAGCGTGTGCGACATGACGGCCGTCCGAGGGTACACGACAGCGACGGTCGCGATCGGGTGTACGCTCCGCCGCGTGAGGATGGTTCTCTGCGCCGCGCTCCTGGCCGGCTGCGCCCACACCGAGACGGTCACCAGCCAGCTGACGGTCTTCGAAACGTTGCGACGCGAAGACTCGACGGGCGTCGTCGCGCGGCGCTTGGTCCCGCTGCCCGACGGCGACGTCCTCGTCGCCGGCTCGGTCGATGGGCCCTTCGTCGCGGACGGGCGGCCGCGGACTTGCGGCGAGGGAGGCAGCCTCTTTCTGGCGCGCCTCGACGATCGGGGAACGTCGAAGTTCTTCGGCTGCACCAGCGCGCCGGCGATGGACCCGTACCTCGGCGTGACGAAGGACACGATCTACTTGGTCGCGACCACGCGAACCGGCGCAGGCTTCGCTTCGGCGCGCGACCCCGGGCCGTTTCAGCTTCCTCCTCCGTCCGCTCCCGACGACGGCGAGATCGCGGTTGCCATGCTCGATCTCGACGGGACGCCGCGGTCGCGCTCTGTGCTCGCACCGGGCAGGGTGTCGCTGCGTGCTGCGGCGGTGACGCCGAAGGGAGAGGTCGCCGCCGCCCTCGTCGATCAAAAGGTGCGCTTCGCTCTCGGAACCCCCCCGGCTCCGCTCTCGGAGCTCGAGAGCAAGGAAGTGGACTGGCCTCCGTCGTCGACGCGCCTCGTCCCTCATCCAGCCGGGGGCTTCGTCGAAGCCGTGGTCCAAGATCGTGTGATTACCGTCCGCAGGTTGGGCCCTGGGGGGCGCATGGTCTGGACGTGGTCACGCCCGGCAAAGACGGGCGACCATGCCGCGGTGCCGTACCACCTCGAGCTCGCGGTGCAGTCGAGCGGCGGCGTGCTCGTCGGCGTTACTTCACGCGACGCCGACGAGCGCCCGAAGAAAGAGGTTGGCGTCGCGGAGGTGATCCGCCTCGACGAAAAGGGCAAGCTCCGCGGTGCCACCCTCCTTCGCGGCGGCCATGAAGGGCGCATCTTCGGCCTCGCACCGCTCGAGGAGGATCGATTCGCCGTGCTGCTTCAGATCTGGTCGGACGGTGGACCCATCGAGGTGGATCTCGGAGGTGCGACGACGACGTTCGGGAGCGACGCGGCCGTCGTCCTCGGGATCGATCCCGCCAGCGAGACGCCGCTCTTCACGGCGTCGCTCGCGGGACGAACGCCCGCGGATCACGCGCTCGGCTACGACTTGGTCCGCTCCGGCGATGCGCTGCACGTCGTCGGGTGGCTCTCGGGCGACGTCGTCGGCGATCAGCGCTACCGCACGAGCACCAGCGCGCCCTCGGGGTTCTGGTGGCGGCTCACGCGACAGCGCTGAGCGATCAGGCGCCTGCTCACGACCTTCGACACGCACAGAAATGCCCGTATCCGAAGAGGACTCCGAGGAACACGGCGTGCTTGTCCTGGGCCCCCATGCCGGTCGAAAAATTGGGTGGCTGGGAGCTCGGGGCGCGCGCAATCGCGGCAGCCGCTCTCGTCGGGTGTGGCTTGCTCTCAGGTTGCTCCGGTGCGCACGACGCCGCGTCAGGCGGGCAGCCCGCAGCGACGACGCTGGCGCCTCCGACCGGCGCGTCCGCAGCAAAGCCGCCGGGGACGGTGCTGTTCAAGAACGTGCGGGTCTTCGACGGCAAGTCGGCTGAGATCACCGGTCCGAGCGACGTGCTCGTGCGCGGCAACCGGATCGAACGCATCGGCGCCGGCTTGGAGCCCGAGCGGGCGACCCGGGTGCTCGACGGAGGCGGGCGGGTTCTCATGCCGGGCCTCATCGATGCGCACTGGCACAGCATGATGGTCGGCCCCAGCCTGGCGGCGCTCTTGGACGGCGACCAGCGGTACCTGACGCTCGTCGCCGGAGTCGAGGCCGAGCGCGCCCTCATGCGCGGCTTTACCACCGTGCGGGACGTCGGCGGCAACAGCTTCGCGCTCAAGCGCGCGGTGGACGAGGGCGTGGTGCCCGGGCCACGAATCTACCCATCGGGGGCGATGATCAGCGTGACGAGCGGACACGGTGACTTTCGCAGAGCAGCCGAGTTGCCGCGCACGTTGGGCGCCCCCGGCTCGCCCTCCGACCGCGACGGCGACACCGCCATCGCCGATTCGCCCGACGAGGTGCGCATGCGCGCGCGTGAACAGCTCGCCCGCGGCGCCTCGCAGATCAAGCTCAGCGCCGGTGGTGGTGTTTCGTCGCCGCACAGCCCTTTGGACGCGATCACGTTCACGCCGGCGGAGCTGCGCGCCGCGGTCGAAGCGGCAGCCAATTGGGGCACCTATGTGACCGTGCATGCATACACGCCGGAAGCGATCGCGCAGGCCGTCGCCGCAGGCGTGCCCGTGATCGAGCATGGCAGCCTGATGGACGAGGAGACTGCCCGCTTGATGGCGAGCCGCGGGATCTGGCTGAGCATCCAACCCTTCCCCGACGAGCTGGCCGATGCATTCCCGCCGGGCTCGGTCGAGCGCGCCAAGGCGGAGGAGGTGTTCGAAGGCAATGATCACACCTACGAGCTGGCGAAGAAGCATCACCTCAAGACTGCATTCGGCACCGACATCCTGTTCTCGAGCGCGTTGGCAAAGAAACAGGGCGCCATTTTGGCGAGCCTGACGCGCTGGTACACCCCGGCAGAGACGCTGATCATGGCCACCAGCACCAATGCCGAGCTGTTGGAGCTGAGCGGCAAGCGCAATCCCTATCCCGGCAAGCTCGGCGTCGTGAAAGAGGGTGCGCTCGCCGACCTCTTGCTCGTCGACGGCGATCCGATCGCCGACATTACGCTCATCACGCGCCCCGAACAGAGCTTCAAGGTGATCATGAAGGACGGCGTCATCTACAAAGACATCCTCGCCGACAAGCGATCGCCGTAGCTACCGAGCCACGCTGGCGCACACTCAGGCCGAGCGCGCGGGCACGGAACGTGCCGCCAAGTCGTGTATGGTCCAGCTCCCCGTGGCAAACCCGCGATCGATGAAGTCTGAGCTTGGGCGAACCGCCACGGGGCGGACGCCTTTGAACATCCGTGGCGACGTTCCAATCGATCTCGCGCTCGAGGCAAAGATCCGAGCGCGGATGGCACGTGCCTTGGACCCGTTTGGCACGCGCGTCCGCCGCGTCAGCATCCGCTTCGAGGACATCAATGGTGCTCGCGGCGGTGTCGACACCTTGTGCACCATCAAGGTGCTGCTGGACGGCGCGGATCCGGGCGTCGTCGTTCGACAGCTCGGCGAGACGCCGGACCACGCCTTCGCGCTCGCCGTCCCTCGCGTGACGCGCGCCGTGCGAAAGCTCGTCGGACGCCGTGGCGGCCGCGCACCGTCGCCGACGCTGAAAGCGAAGCGGACCAAGGCACCGCGACGACGCCCACCGGCGGAGCCCCGAACGTTGGTCGGACGGCGCGTCGGACAAGGAACCTCGAACCTGGAAGAGGCGCTCGAGCGCCCCGAGAAGCTCCGGCGCGACGTGTACGTCGACACGGCCGCACCGGGTACGAGCGCTTCCGACCGACGTGCGGGCGGTCCGAACACCGCACGGCGGAATACCAAGCGACGACGGGGTCGCATGAACGTCGTGCTCGAGGATTCGAAGCAGAAGCGGCCGTCGAGAAAGTCGACACGGCGCTCTGCGAACCGGCAGAAGAGCGGCACGACCATCGCTCGCAGCGTCAGAGCACGCAAGGCGACCCCGAAGCGCAAGGCAACGCGGGGTAAGAGCATGCGCACCTCGAAGCGCGCGAACCGTATCCGCGGACGGTAACCGGCGGGAGGCTAGTGCTCCTGGTCGGGCGCCGCTTTTCGCGGCGATGTGATGGGGTGAGCCGGTGCGAGCACCGCGCCGCCTCGGTCGTCGGCGGCGACGTGGAGCGACTGCGTCGGCAGCGCGAAGGTGGTGCCGCTCGCCTCGACGGCCCCCATGAAGGACAGGAGGAGCTCTTGGCGGACGTCGAGGAACTCGGCGAGCACGGTCGTCCCGATGAACGCGTCGATCTCGATCTCCAGGGAGGACTCGCCGTAGCCGACGAGGTGGACGTCGAGCGACTGCTCTTCCACGACGGGGTGCGCTTCCAAGATCGCGCGCACCCCTTGGACGACGCGGCGCACTTGGTCCACCCGCGTGTCGTAAGCCAGGGCGATCTTGCATTGGAAGCGCCTCCTGTCGCGTGCCGCAAGCGACTCGATCGTCATCTCGGCGAGCTTGCCGTTCGGGATGGCAATGACGGTTCTGTGGAGCGTGCGGATCCGTGTGGACCTGAGTCCGATGGCTTCGACGGTGCCGACCTCCTCGTTGACCCTCACGAGATCGCCCTCTCGAAGCGGCTGATCGATTGCGAGGGCGACCGCACCGAAGAGGTTCTCGATCGTCTTCTGTCCGGCGAGCGCCAACGCGAGGCCGCCGATGCCGAGACCTGCGATCAGGCTCCCGACCGGGAATCCCAGGTGGGCGATGAGGCCGACCGCGGCTCCGGCGAGCACGAGCACCTTGAGCAGTCGCGTCCCGAGTGGGATGAGGTTCTTCGAAGCCGGGTTGCGACGGGCCCAGCTGCTCTGCGCGGCGTTGGCCGCGTACATGTCTGCAGCTGCTGTGAGCGCCCAGAAGAGCGCGACGAACCCCGTGAGCCGCAGAATGGACCGCACGGTGGCCTCGGCCCCCGGAAAGAGGTCGAGGAGCGGGAGCAAGAGCCAGCACACGATCGTGGCCCACACGAGGGCGATGGGCCCTCGATTACGCGCAATGACTCGGGCCGGGTGCTCGCTCCGCTTCTTGCTGAAGACGAGCCTCAGACCGTGGGTCGTCAGCCTTCCCAGGATGGCGCCGAGCAGCCACGCCACGACCGCGAGGACGATGAAGGCTCCCCATTGCCACCACTGAATGCCGAGCGGTCCACCCCGGCGAAAGGGCTCGGGGATGTGCTGAAGCAGCCAGCGCTCCTCGAGATCGTCGTACCAGGCATCCACCCGGGCCACGCTGTCGCGAGCAAAGAGCCAACGTTTGCCTTCCGGGGTCGTGACGCGCTTGAGGAGCAGGTCTTCTTCCTTGCCGGAAGAGGATTTGATGACCGCTATGCGCTCTACGCCTTCGGCGAGCCCGTCGTCTGCGTCGCCTTCGGGCTTCGCGGAGAGCTCGTCGACCTCGGCACCGTCGTGCCGCTCCAGCACGAAGCGAAGGCGCTCCGCGAGCTCGCTCGCCCGCTTCACGTCAGCCTTCGGAACCTGAAGATACTCCGCGGCCTCGTCGAACTCTCCGCTCCGAGCGAGCGCGAGATAGGATTCGACGGCCGCCCGCGGCGACCCAGGATCGACCGGGGGCTCTTGGGGCTCGTCGGCGGCGTCATTGGCCGGAGGCTGGCCGGGCACGCCGGGAAGAGCATCGGCATTCGCAGGTCGGCCGGGAATGGTGCTCAGGCCGACGGCCGTGACGATGAGTACCGCGCGCCAGCTCATCCCGGCTCGAGACTAATCGCGGAGCGCCGGCGCGCAACGCGCACAACATTGACCGCAATCAATCGAGCGTCGCGCATCCGCGCCGCTGGGGCGATCCCCCGCGGCGCTCCGTCGCAAGTCTTGCCGTGATCAGGCGCCCGTCCAAAGGGCACGCCGGTTGCCAGAGCCCGCGCCGATGCTCGTTCGACAAGTCAGCCGATGGGGGATCGCAGCGACATTGCTCGTGGTCGCGGGCGCCGCCAAGGGGCCCGCGCTCGCGCAAGAGGCCACGACCGAAGACGCAATGCGAATCCAGATGAAGCGCGACGCGGACCGAAGAGCGGCGGAGGAAGCGGAGAAGAAGGCAGAGGAAGAGAAGAAGAAGGCAGAGGAGGCCGAGAGGAAGAAGCTCGAGGAGGAGGGGGACGACTACGCCGTGAGGAACAGCTGGGAAGTCGGCGGCGCATTCTCGTTCCTGTGGCAGAAGGACGAATACACCGTCGAGATGTCACCGTCGGTCGGCTACTTCTTCTACGACCGATTCGAGGTGTCGGCGATCTTCAACATGTCATGGGAGAGCACCGAGGACGAGGACACGAATCAGCGGGTGCTCGACAGGAGCCTCGCCTTCATCCTCGAGCCGAGCTACCACCTGAAGATCGTCAAGCAGCTGTACGTGCTGTTCGCCGTCGGTACAGGCGTCGGCTACGACTGGGACAACGTCGACTTCGAGCTGATCCCGCGGGTGGGCCTCAACATCGTCTTCACACACCACGGTGTGCTCACCCCCTCCGTCCGTGTCCCGATCATCTTCGACGAGGACGGCACCACGGTGCAGGTGGGGACCACGCTCGGCTACACCGTAGCGTTCTGAGGGGACGGCGATGACTCAGCATTCGGAAGCGGTGTTCGTCTCGACCGGGCACCTTCCCCCGGCCGATCAGGTGCAGCAGCTCGTGACCGACGCGCACGCGCGCTTCAGGTCGAATCACGATGGAGAGGTCTCGCAGGTCTACCCTGCCCTCGCAGCGGTCCCCAGCGACCTCTTCGGAATCTGTTTCGCCGGATGCGACGGCGCCATGTACCGCGCAGGTGACGCGGACGTCCGGTTCTCGATCATGAGCGTGTCCAAGCCCTTCGTCTTCGCGCTGGTCTGCCAGGAGCTCGGCCCGGGTGTCGTTCGTGCCCGAATCGGCGTAAACAGCACCGGGCTACCATTCAATTCGGCAGCGGCCGTCGAGCGCGACGCCGATGGGCGGACCAATCCCATGGTCAACGCCGGCGCGATCGCGACGACGAGCCTGGCACCCGGGCGAACCGCGACGGACAAATGGCGGTTCCTGCAGCAAGGCCTCTCGAGCTTTGCCGGGCGCGACCTCGCGATCAACCAAGAGGTGCTGGAGTCTGCTCTCGCTACCAACTCGCGAAACCAGGCGCTGGCTCGCATGCTCGAGAGCATGGGTCGCATCTACGGCGACGCCGCCGAGTCGACCGAGCTGTACACGAGGCAGTGCGCGCTGGACGTGAGCGCCTCCGATCTGGCCGTGATGGGCGCGACGCTCGCGGATGGTGGCGTCAATCCGCTCACCAAGCGCCGCGTCGTGGACCCGTCGGTGTGCCACTACACCCTCGCCGTGATGGCGACGGCGGGGCTCTATGAGACTTCAGGCGATTGGCTGTACGAGATCGGACTGCCGGGAAAGAGCGGCATCGGTGGCGGCATTGTCACGGTTGCCCCTGGCAAAGGTGGGCTCGGCACCTTCGCGCCTCGCCTCGACCCAGTGGGAAACAGCGTCAAAGGACAGCTCGTGGCGAAAGAGCTCTCGCGATACCTAGGTCTCGATCTGTTCGCGTCGGAACCTAGAGCGGACTGACCGGCGCGATCATTGCCTGATCATTTGCCAGTCGATCGAGGGGAAGGAACAAGATCATGCCGAGTTTTCACGCAAGCGCGCAGGAACGTGTCGATCCCGTGCCCTCACGAGCCAAAGCGGCGAGGGCCAAGGCCAGCGCGTCGAAGTCGACCCCGAGCAACGCCGGAGCGGTCGGAATTCCCGTGGGGACCGACGGCGAGATCTCCAAAGAGCTCGGCATCGACCGGCAAGCCCTCGTCGCTGCGGGCTTTGAAGGAAAGATCGGACAGACGGTCGTCGTTCCTCGTCCTGGAAAGACTGCCGTCGTCGCGGTGGGGATAGGGCTCCATGGTGAGCTGAACGCCAATGGCGTTCGCGACGCGGCGGCGGCATTTGGACGAGCAGCGGCTCGCCACGCTCACCTCGCCATGGTGGCTCCGACGGGCAACGGCCTCTCGCCCGAGAGCGTCGCACAGGCCATGGTCGAAGGTGCGCTCCTTGGACGCTACAGGTACAGCTCCATGAAGCACGTTCCGAAGAACGAGCCCGCACTCGGCGAGCTCACCGTCGTCGGCGAAGCCGACGCGCTGTCGGCCCTGGAGAGGGGAGCACGACGCGGGCTCGCAACCGCGCGAGCCACCGAGCTGAGCCGAGACCTGTCGAACGCGCCGGGCACGCTCCTCACCGCGAGGAGAATGGCCGAGATTGCCACAGAGATTGCACGCGAGACCGGCCTCGAGATCCAGATCGTGGAAGAGAAAGAGCTCCACGCGATGGGCTGCGGCGGCCTCCTTGGCGTCAACGCCGGCAGCGACGAGCCGCCGCGCATGATCAAGCTGATCTACCGGCCGAAGGCGGGCAAGGGCGGCAACGGGAAGCCCGCCGGCAACGTTGCGCTGATCGGCAAGGGGATCATGTACGACTCGGGCGGCATCGGACTGAAGCCGAACGACCTGGTTCACGCGACGATGAAGGGCGACATGACGGGTGCCGCGTCAATCCTGGCGGCCATGTCGACCTTGAGCGAGCTGGGCTGTCACACGACGGTGACCGGCTACTTGATGTGCACGGACAACATGCCCTCGGGTAAAGCGATGAAGCTCGGCGACGTCCTGACGGCGCGCGGAGGAAAGACGATCGAGGTCATCAACACGGACGCCGAGGGGCGCCTCGTCATGGCGGATGCTTTGGTGCTCGCCACCGAGCAGAAGCCGCGTCCTGACGCAATCGTGGACATCGCCACGCTCACGGGAGCCTGCCAGCGGGCGCTCGGCAGGTTGCGAGGGGGGGTCATGGGCAACAACCAGGCGCTCGTCGACCAGCTCCGCGTCGCTGGTGATCGGACCGACGAGACGCTCTGGCAGCTGCCGCTCGAACGGCGATATCGCAAAGAGCTCGACTCCGATATCGCCGACTTGAAGAACGTCGGTGGCGTCGATGCCGGTGCCATTACAGCAGGCCTCTTCCTCGAAGAGTTCGTCGACGGGCTACCGTGGGCTCACATCGACATCGCCGGCACGGCGAACCTCGACGCTGGTGACGCGTGGCGATCCGCGGGGGCAACGGGCTTCGGTGCCCGGTTGCTCATCGACTTTCTGATGGAGTTCGCGCCACCGAGGACGCAGACGCACTGAGCGACGCCCTCCTGCCGAAGCACCGCCACCACCATGGTCGCACGTCGTTTCTGGCGTTTCGTTGGAAACCCACTGTGGCTGCTGCTGCTGGTGGCGGTGGTCTTCGGCGCCGCGCTCGGCGTCGCGCTGGGATCCATAGAGCACGACGAGGGGGCCGCGGGCCTCTTCAGCGAGGCATGGCGGCGCAACTCGGACGACACGCGGGCTGCATTGGGGACGCTCTTCGGCCTGCAGATCACGGTCATGACCATCGTGCTCTCCCTCAATTCGTCGACGTTGCAGGCCAGTGCGAACCAGTACTCGCCGAGGCTCGTCCCATTTTACCTGAAGGGGGCGCCGCTTCGCCGAACGATACCGGTGTTCGCGTTCTCGGCGGCGTACACCATCGCCGCCGTGAAGGTGCTCGGGCTGGTCGAGGAAGGGGTCGCGCGGCCGCGCCCGGCGATCAGCGCTGCGTTCTTCATGCTGCTCGCGACGTTCGTGGCGCTGGTCACCGGGATGTTCAAGACGTTCGCGATGCTGCGCGTCGAGCGCGTGCTCGTCCTCGTCAAGCGCGCCACCCTGGAGGCGGTCGAGCGCCTTCAGGAGAGCGTGCGGGGCCTGACGCTGGCACCGAACGCAACGCTCGTCCTTCCTCCGACTGCGGTGCCCCTTCGTGCCCACCGAGGCGGATATCTCGCCGAGATCGACGTCGACGGGCTCGTCGAGGGAGCGCGGAACACCGGGCTCCGAGTCCGCATTTGCCGCGCCACCGGCGACTATGTCGACAAAGAGGAGATCATCGGGTGGGCCGCGCCGGAGCGCACCGGGGGGCCGGTCGACGAGCGGGCAGCGCGAGCGGTGGCGAACAGTGTTCGAATCGCGCGAAGCCGCGAGCTCGACTACGACCCGCTCTACGGGGTCCGGATCCTCGCAGACGTGGCCACTCGCTCGCTCGGGCTGGCAATCAGTGACCCGTACACGGCGCAGCAGGCGATGCAGCAGCTGCGCTCCGTGTTGCGCCACCTGATGAAGCGACGGCTGGGCGACCAGAACGTCATCGATGAGGACGGCGTCGTTCGGGTGTCCGTCAACTGTGCCGGTCTGCGTGAGTTCATCTCGGTCGGTGTCGAAACACCGCTGCGACTGGGAGCCGGCGAGCCCGAAGTGCTCGATGCCATACTGGAGATCGCTCAAGAGGTCGGGCTGCTCGCGACCGACCGAGAGTCGCGCGAGCTCGCCGAGGCGCTGGTCGACCGGGTCGTCGATGACGCCGCCGAGTATGGCCATTTGGACCGCGCGCGAGCGGCGCGCTTGCACGCCCAAGCCGCGCTGGTGCGCCAGATCCTGAAGCGCGATGCGCCGCGCCTCGATCGGCATGCCCGACCGGTATGGGCTTTGATGCGCAAAGACGAAATCGACGGGATGAACGCACGAATGGCAGAGGCCACACCGTAGAGGAACGAACCACCATGGGCCACGTCACAAGCATCGATGAGGCGGATCAGACCATTCCCCCGAGCAAGGAGAAGCCGGCGGGGCCGCAGAAGTCCCGGATGGCGCGGGCGCTCGACACGATCGAGCGCGTGGGCAACAAGGTGCCGCACCCCGCGGTCATCTTCGTTCTGCTCATCCTCGCCGCAGTCGTGATGTCTCACATCCTGTACTTGATGGGCGTGAGCGCCACCTATGAAGCGCTGAACCCCGAAACACACGTCCTCGAGACGACGACTGCGACGGCGCAGAGTCTCCTCAGCGCGGACGGCATTCGGTTCATGTACGCCGAGGTCGTTCAGAACTTCATGAACTTCAACGCCGTCGGCGTCATCATCGTGGCCATGCTCGGGGTCGGCGTCGCCGAGGAAGCCGGCCTGGTAAAGGCGCTGATCAGGAAGCTCGTCGCCGTGGCCCCAGCAAGGCTGCTGACGTACATCCTGGTGTTCATCGGCATCGTGTCCAGCATCGCCGCGGATGCGGGATACCTGGTCTTGATTCCGCTCGCTGCGAGCGCGTACCTGACAATCGGGAGGCATCCGATTGCCGGCTTGGCCGCCTCGTTCGCGGGCGTTGCGGCGGTGTTCAGCGTCAACATCCTGATCAAGCCGCTCGACGGCATTCTGGTCGGGCTGACCAACGACGCGATTCACCTGGTCAACCCGACGCAGTCGATCGGCCTCGCATCGAATCTGTGGTTCTCGATGGCGTCGGTCGTCCTGTTGACGGTCGTCGTCTCGGTCGTCACGGACAAGCTGGTCGAGCCGCGGCTCGGCGCCTACGAAGGCGCGGCGGCAACGGAGACCAGCGAAGTATCGGCCGACGAATCGAAGGGCCTGAGGTATTCGTTCTACGCCCTCCTCGGGACCCTCGCCCTGTTTGCGCTCCTCGCTCTTCCCTCGGGCGCCCCGCTCCGCAATCCGGAGACCGGCTCCCTGATCGGCGACTCACCGTTCATGAACGGGCTCATCGTCTTCGTGACGCTGCTGTTTCTGTTCACGGGGTTGGCCTACGGCATCGGCGCCAAGACGATCAAGGGCACAATCGACGTCACCAGGGCGATGGAGAAGGCAGTGTCCGGGCTCGGCGGGCTGATCTTCCTGCTCTTCATCATCAGCCAGTTCCTCGCCGTGTTCACCTACAGCAACATGGCGACGCTCGCGGCGGTCAAGGTCGGCGACTTCCTCGAGAATCTCGGGCTCCCCGGCCTGGTGCTGCTGATTGGATTCGTCTTCGTCGTCGCAGTTCTGGACCTCATCATGACGGGCGCCATTCCGAAGTGGGCGATCTTCGCCCCGGTCTTCGTGCCCCTCCTCATGCGGCTCGGGGTCGACCCGGAGGCCGTGCTCGCGGCCTACCGCGTCGGCGATTCGCCCATCAACTCGATCTCTCCTCTGAACGCATACTTCGCGCTGATCGTTACGTTCGCTGCGAAGTACCAGAAGGGTGCGGGCGTCGGGACGGTCGTCGCACTCATGCTGCCGTACGTGATCGCCCTCTTCGCCGTCTGGCCTCTGCTCCTGGCGGCCTGGCACCTGCTCGGTCTTCCCTGGGGCCTCTCGTGAGCGACGCGCGAGCGGACCTGGCGTTCCGTCGCAGCATCCGCACGGCCGAATGGCCGCGCGGTGCTGCGACGCGAATCGAGACCGACGGGCTCGGCTCCAGGCAGATCCCCGCCGACGCCTACTGGGGAATCAACGTGAGCCGGGCGCTCGACAACTTTCCCATCAGCGGCCGGCCGATATCCATCTACCCCGATTTCGTCTTCGCGTACGCATGCGTCAAACAAGCGTCGGCACGCGCAAATCGCGACCTCGGGGAGCTGGACGGCAGGCGCTCTGCGCTGATCGATCGCGCATGCGAGGAGATCAAGGACGGCAAGCTCCACGATCAGTTCGTCGTCGACATCATGCAAGGCGGCGCGGGCACCTCGACGAACATGAACGTCAATGAGGTCGTCGCCAATCGCGGCTTGGAGCTCGGGGGCCACCCGAAGGGTGCGTACGAGCACCTGGACCCGAACGACCACGTGAACCGGGGGCAGAGCACGAACGACACGTATCCGACGGCGCTCAAGATTTCGCTCTGCTTGGCCATCGAGCGCCTGCTCGACGAGCTCGAGCAGCTCGTCGTCGCGTTTCGCAGCAAGGGTCAGGAGCTGGCCGACGTCGTCAAGGTCGGGCGTACCCAGCTCCAGGACGCGCTCCCGATGACGCTGGGCCAGGAGCTCGACGGGTTTGCGGCCACGCTGGCCGAAGATCGCGCGAGCCTCGGCGCGCTGTTCCCGGCGCTCGGCGAGATCAATCTGGGCGCTACGGCCATCGGTACCGGCGTTGCGGCCCACCCCGAGTTTGCGGAGCACGCGCGCGCGCACCTGGCAGAGATCACGGGCTATCGCCTGTACACCTCCGACAATCTGATCGAAGCGACGAGCGACGTGGGTGTCTTCGTCGACCTGTCGAGCGTGCTCAAGAGGAGCGCGATCAAGCTGTCGAAGATCTGCAACGATCTGCGCCTGCTCTCGTCGGGGCCGCAGGCGGGGTTCGGCGAAATCAACCTGCCGCCGAAACAGGCGGGCTCGAGCATCATGCCGGGGAAGGTGAACCCCATCATCCCAGAGGTCGTGAACGAGGTGGCCTTCGTCGTCGCGGGGGGCGACGTGGCGGTTACGATGGCGGCCGAAGCAGGGCAGCTCCAGCTCAACGCCTTTCTCCCCGTGATCGCCCACTCGCTGCTCGAGAACATCAAATGGCTCACCGCGGCGATCGGCACGCTGCGCGTGAACTGTGTGGGCGACATCACGGCGAACGAGGCGCACCTCGCCAGGCAGGTCGATTCGTTCGTCGGCGTGGTGACCGCGCTCATTCCGCATATCGGCTATGCCGCCGCGGCGAAGCTGGCGGCGCAGGCCCTCGCGACCAACGCGAGCGTCGCGGACCTGGTCGTCTCGTCGGGAAGGCTGACCCGAGACGAGGTGGACGCGCTGCTCTCCGTGAAGAAGCTCACCGGGCGCTGACGGAAGAAGAAGGAAGCAGGTCGCCGCGCCGACCACCGCCTACGGATGCGAGCCGGCGGTTCGGTCGAAATGGCGCTCGATCCGATTGAGGGTGAACCCGGTTGCCAGGAGCGCCATGCTGGTGCCCATGAGCTCGATCCCGACGAGCGTGCCGATCAGCCAAAAGCTGGAGAGCGGCCAGGTCCCAACCACGTAGATCCCGAGCAGGACGGAGAGCAGACCGCTCGCAACCGCCCAGCCCCACGCCGGATGGCGCGTGGCGAACGCCGTAAAGACCCGGCCGAGCCCACCTGCGAAGAACATGACGCCGAGAAGCAAGGTCAACGTGAGCAGCGTCGACTCGGGGCGCCAGAGGATCATCGCACCGACGACGCCATGCAGGATGCCGGACAAGAGGCCGCGCGTAGGCTCTCTCTCGCCGCGGTGGACGACCGCCTCGGCAACCTCGACCAGACCGGCAATCAACAGCGAGCAGCCGCCGATGACCAGGACGATGGCTCCGGCGCGGAACGCGTAGATCACCGAGAAGATGCCGGCGAAGCCGATCAGCAATCCCAGCGCAACGGTAATGGTGTCCAGGTGGCGGTGTGCCCCGGAAGGCGCGTTCTCGTAGAGGTCCCTCATTCGTCTCATTGGTGTTCTCCTGCTCTCCTTCGGTGCATGCCGCGATCCATCTCTTCGGCTGGATTCACGGAGGATCCAGAGCGCTGACACGCTGGCGCCGCCGGCGACCGCCGCGGCGCATGACTTGCAGCGCGGCGCACGATGCGTGCCGAAGGCGGGGTGTACGAGGCATGGTCGTTCCTGCGCGAGGCAATCCGTGACTATCGCGAAGATGAGGCCCAGCGCCACGCAGCGGCCCTCGCCTACTATGCGGTGCTCTCGTTCGGGCCCGTTCTCTTCGTCGTCGTCGCAGTCGCGGGCTGGGCGATCGGCAACGAGAGTGCGCGGAGCAGCATCGTCGAACAAGTCGCGCTGTACGTCGGCCCCGAGGCCGCCGAGAGCGCAGAGGTGATGATGCGCGGGGCGCAACTGAAGGCGTCAGGCGCCGCTATCGCCCCAATCGGCATGGCAATCGTGCTCTATGGCGCTTCGAAAGTGTTCGCGGAGCTCGAACGAATACTCGACGCAATATGGAAGGTGCGGGCCGAGCGGTCGCGAGGCATCCGTTCCGCGTTGGCGCGGCGCGCGACGTCGCTCGGCCTCTTGATTGGCATCGCCTTGCTCTTGCTCCTCGAGCTGGGCATCTCGACGGCGACTTCGGCGCTCGCAGGCAGGGCGGCGGGGCTCCTCCCCGGCGGGCCGCTCCTCTTCTCTCTCGTCCACGCGATTGCATCGGTCGCCCTCTTGGCGTTGGCGTTCGCGGTGCTCTTCAAGATGGTACCGGCCGCGCCGGTGACTTGGCGTGACGTGTGGCTCGGGGCCGGTACGACGGCGGTCGCCTTGGCGGTCGGTCAGGCGGTGCTCGGCGCCGTCCTCGGCCGCTACGGGTGGACTTCGGCGTACGGCGTCGCAGCGTCGATGATCGCCATGCTCGCCTGGGTCTACTACGCGGCGCAGATCTTCCTGTTCGGCGCCGAGCTCACGCAGGTCTACTCCTCTCGCTTCGGATCGCGCAGCCGGAGACGGTGATGCCCCACGAGCTCTTGGGCCCTTCGCTCCTCTTTGCGCTCGCGGTCGCAGCCCTCGCGATCACGGGCTGCTCCACCATCCCCAAAGGTATGGCGTCCGTGGACGACGTAGACATCGAGGGCAACGAGGAGATTCCGGCCTCCGATATCGAGGAGCGGATTGCGACGCAGCCGTCGCAGAGGTTCCTCGGAGTCTTCCAAGGCGTGGTGTTCGACTACAGCCTCTTCGACCAGGGCGTCCTTCAGCGCGATCTGGAGCGCGTCGAGCGGTACTACAAGGCGCGCGGCTATTACGAGGCGAAGGCGCGCGCGGGCCGTGTGGTCTACACCGAGACGGATCATGTCGAGGTGACCATCGAGGTCGAGGAGGGCCCACGGACCCACGTCGGCGAGATCGCGATCGTGGGCATGGACGGGCTCACGGCCCGCGAAGCCGAAGCGGTCCGGGACGCGCTCGATCTCCATCTCGAGATCGGCGATCCGCTCGAAGAGGAATCCTTCCGAGAGGCCGAGCGCGACATGCAGCGCGCGCTGACGGACCGCGGCTTCGCGTGGGCCAAGATCACGCGCATCGCCGACGTAGATCTGCTCACGCATCGCGCAAGGCTCTCGTTTTCGCTCCGGGTCGGACCGCGGGCGACGTTCGGTGCGATTCGAATCACCGGGCTCAAAGAGCTCCCGGCCGACGTGATTCGGGCGCAGATCGATATCGACCCCGGGGACGAATACTCGACCGATACAATCGACGAAGCGCGAAGCGCGCTGCTCGGCCTCGGGGCGCTCGGCTCGGTCGACATCCAACCGGTGTTGCCGGAGCCGATCCCGCAGCGACCGGTGGTGGATCTCGAGGTCGAGGTGCGCGAGCAAGTGCTCCAGAGCCTGCTCCTCGGCGGCGGCTTCCAGCTCGACTCTGTCCGCTTTCAGGCCCACCTTCGAGCGGCATACGAGCACCGAAACCTCTTCGGCGGCTTTCGCTACTTCCTGGCCGACCTCAGGCCCACGCTCGACCTCTACCCGACGCGAATCGGAAACTTCGTGGCGCCGACCGATGTCCTCCCGGGCGAGCGCTTCACCGCGACGCTCCGGCAACCGAGCTTCCTCGAGGCGAGGATGACCGGGGTACTGTCGCAGCAGATCAACACCTTTCCGGTGCTCGTCTCGACGGACGTCGATCCTGACGCATCCGTCATCGGCTACTTCGAGTACAAGGCTGCGGCCGGCGTCGAGCGCGCGTTTGGCCGCGTCTTGATCTCGCCGACGTACAACTTCCAATACGACCTGCCGTTTGCCTACCGGGGAGCGCTGGATCCAGACCTGCAGGGCATCGTCGTCTCGTACATCGAGGTCTTCGCGCACCTCGACTTGCGCGAAGGTCACATCAAGCCTCACCAAGGCGTCTTCATCCAAGCCGACGCCCAGTTTGCAGGTATCGGGGGCAGCGCGCGCGACTTCCGGATCCAGCCCGAGATCCGGGGATACATTCCCCTCGGCCGTCCGGTGACGCTGGCCGCGCGCTGGACGGTCGGCTTGTTGTTCCCGCTGAGCTACGGGGGCGCGGCCGAAGCCGTCGCACGCGGCGCGGACCCGGCGGATCTGGATCGGGCGCGCTACGTCCGCGATATCCAGCTCACCTACCTGCGCGGCTTCTTCTCGGGTGGGCCGAGCTCGAATCGCGGCTACCCCGCACGTGGCGTCGGCCCCCACGGCGCCGTCCCGTTCTTCAACCCCTACCTGAGCGCGCAGCAGCTGTACGCCGGCTGCGCCGCCGACAGCCCCGACTACGACAGCGCTCGGTGCGCCGTGCCGCTCGGCGGGCACACGCTTTGGGAGCTGTCGCTCGAGATGCGCTATCCGATCATGGAGCCGCTCGGCGGAATCGTCTTCTGCGACGCGAGCGACGTGGCCGCCGAGCAGGCGACGTTCCGATTCGATCACCCGCACCTCTCGTGTGGCCTCGGGCTGAGATACGACACGCCGATCGGCGCCGCCCGACTCGATGTCGGCTATCGAATCCCGGGCGCGCAGTTCCCGAGCAGCACCGACCCTCGAACGGAAGGCGACCCGGGGACGATCTTCGGCGCGCCCATCGCGATCGCCATCGGCCTCGGGGAGGCATTCTGATGCGCCTCCGCCGCGCTCTGTCCACCGTCGCGAAGGTCACAGGCTTGCTCGTGGTCTTCGTCGCGGCCCTCGCCGCCGGCTCGCTCGTTCACCTCGGGCTTCGGGTCCCGCACGACTTCGTGCGGCACCGGATCAGCGAGGCGCTCACCGCCTCGTTCCGCGGCACCATCGAGATCGTCCGGTTCGGGCGAGTCCGCTTCGGTTCCATCGACGGCATCGAAGGCGAAGCACGCGACCCCGAGGGCCTGCGCGTGATCAACCTCGCCGGCGGACGAGCGCGAATCGACCCGGTCGCTCTCCTCCGCTCGTTGTTCTCGAGCGGCGCGCTCGAAGTGACGATCGACGAGATCACCGTCGACGCGGGTGAGGTGGTGCTCGACAAGGATGCCTCGGGCGCCTTGCGCATCTCTCGCACGTTCGAGCCGCGCGAGGCGTCGAGGCGGGGCGCGCGGCCCGTCGTGATTGCGATCGATCGGATCGAGCTTCGTCACGTTTGGGTTCACGGGCAGCCGACCCCGACCACCGTCCTCGACGCCGACGCCACCAGCGTCTCAGGATCGTTCGCCAAGGACGGGGACGGAACCGTCATCGAAGTGCGGCGCGCCACCATACGAGGCCGGGGACTCCGCGGTCTCGAACCGTCAGGCACGCTCTCCCTACAGTTGCTGCTCCCTCCCGATGATGCGGGTGACGTGGTCGCCGAGGCAGGGTTCGAAGGCGCGCTCGGTGGGATCGAGATCGCCGTGGACGGATCGGTCAGCGGAGGCACCGTGCACGCCTTCATCGATGCCCGGGCCACTCCCGCTGCCGCGCACGCGTCGCTCCCGAGCATCGAGCCGCGCGACACCCTGCACGCCCACGCCCGCATCGAGGGCGAGCTGCCCCGTCTCCGGATCGACGCGCAAGCGTTTGCCGCGAGCGGTGAGCTCACCCTGGAGGGCTGGATCGACCTGCCCGGTGGCGCCGGCTCGGATCTGACCGCGCTCGCCGACCTCGAAGCGAAGGGAGTCGATCTCAGCGCGATCCATCGCCGAGCGCCGAGAACACGCGCGTCGGCGACGCTGCGAGCCGACGTGCTCCGGAGCGCGAGCGGAAGCCTGCGAGGTAGCTTCGCGCTCGCGGCCCGACCGGGCGAGATCGAAGGCACGAGCATCCCTGCCCTCGACTTGCATGGCGACTTCACCGACGAGACCATCATCGCGGTCGGTCATGTCGCCGAGCCAGGCGCCCCGACCCAGGTCTCGCTCTCGATGCATCGCGAGGCGGGGGGCGAGGGAGACGTGCATTTCAGCGTCGCCACCGTCATCCCGAATCTCGCCGACGTCACCCGGTTGCCGGATCTCGGACGGGGCCGCGTCGAGCTGTTCGTAAACGGCCAGCTGAGTCTGGCGAAGCGAACCATCCTGGGGCGTGTCTCCGCCGACGTGGAGCACCTCGAGGGCGGAGGGGTACGCCTCGGCTTCGCCAGGCTGGACGCGCGCGCCGAGGGCCCGCTCGACTCGCCCTCGCTCGATGTCTCGTTGAACGGCGCCGCGCTCATGGCGTACGGCTACGGCTTCGCCGGGTTTCGGGCGCGCGCCCGAGGCACCCCCGAGCTCTTCGATGTCGACGCGCAACTCGCGGGCGATCAGGCCTCGCCGTCCATGACGCTGGCAGCACGCGCCGGCATCACCGACGGCTTCGTCGCCGAGTCGGTCCGCCTGGGATTGCGGCGAGCCGATGTCGAGGCACGCGTGAGCGCGGAGGCCTTCCGCGTTCGCGACGGCAAGGTCGATATCGAGGGCGCCCGGGTCGACGGTCTGGGCGCACCGCTCTCCGCCGACCTTCAGTTCGACGGTCGCCAGCTCACTGTCCGCGCTTCGACCACCCGCCTCGAGCTCGACCGGGTGTCGAGGCTCATTCCACGTGGCGAGAGCGTTGCGGGAAGTGTTGGCTTCGACGCCGACCTCACGGTGTCCAACGATCGCGCCAAAGGAAGGCTGAGCCTCGAGGTCGCCGAGCTCGAGGCGCGCGGCTACGGAACGCTGACGGGCCAGCTCGAGGCGGTCGTCGACGGCCGAAGCGCGCGAGGATCGGCCGAGGCGAAGCTCGGCGATGCGGGGCGTCTCGAGGTGACGGCGTCGCCGATCCGAGTCGGGGGTAACCTCCTGGAGCTAAGTGCGTGGCTCGGCGCCACCGGCGTCCTCGACGCAAGAGCCAATGTCCGGCTCGACAGAGCCCTTGCGTTCGTCCCGAGAGAGAAGCGACCGGTCTCGTCGGCCGCGGGCCGCGTCTCGTTCCAGCTGCGGGCGTCACGCGACAACGCATCCGAGCTTCCCGACGTCGACCTGCAGGTCCTCAGCGTCGGCTTGGAGCTCGCAGCCAAGGTCGAAGAGACGCGGCGACCCGACGGGACCGTCCTTGCGCCGTTGCCTGCTTGGAAGCAGCGTGGCCTCGACGGCGCCCTCCGGCTCGACGTGACCGGAAAGACCGGCCGTACGGTCCTCGAGGCTCGGTTGCGCGACGAGCGCGGCCTCCTCGCCTCGGTCGACGCGTCGGCAGATCTGCCGCTGCGAGCGATGCTCGAGCGACCTCGCGATGCGCTCCGAACCGCCGAGAACGCCGAGCTCGACGTGTCCGTCACCGTCCCGCGCCGCTCGGTAGCGACCCTGACCGAGGTGATCGATGGTCTTCCGTTGGAGGGCGAGATCGAGCTCGGCGGGACGCTCAAAGGAACCCTGAAGAGACCGGACCTCGCCGTCACGGCGCGCGGGTACGATCTCTCCCTTTCGGCCGGCAAGCAAGCTTGCGATCACCCGATCGCTGCCCGCGCCGATCTCGCGTACGACGGTCACGAAGCAAAGATCCTGCTCGCTGCTTCAACGCATGGGCGAGGCGTCCTCGACGGCAACGCGACCGTGAAGCTCGATCTCCCAGCGGTCATCGATCGACGCGCGGTGCCGTGGGAAGCGTCGGGAAACCTCCGGCTTGCCAATCTCCCGCTCCAGGTGTTCCAGCCGATCGTCCGAAAGCCGCTTCGCGGCGGCGTCTCGGGAAAGATCGACGTGGCGAGCCTCGGGCGGTCTCCCACCGTCGAGGCGGTGCTCGATCTCGACGAGGGGGCGATCGATGGCGCGCCGCTCCCCCGCGGAAACGCGAGGGTCTCGCTCCAGGACGGCAAGCTCGACGCGTCGCTCGCCTTGCAGCAACCCGATGGATGGGCCGAGGTGCGCGCATCGGGGATCGTCGAGGGCTCGGGAGGGGTGATCCCGAGGCTTTCACGGACGCAGCCGATCAGCTTCACCCTCATGGCGAAGAGCTTCAGGCTCGCCGTGTTCCGCCCGCTCACGCGGGGAACTCTCCATGCGCTCGACGGGCGCGTCGATGCCGACGTCAAAGCCACCTACAAGCAGGCAGCCTCGGACGGAAAGATGACAGGATCGATCGTCCTCCGCGACGGCGTCTTCTCGTCGCCGCAGATCGGCCAACGGTTCAGCAAGATCCGCGGCAAGATCACCATGAGCCCGTGGGGGACGCTCAACTTCGACGACTTCTCTGCAGAGGCGCCGACGGGTCGGCTCACGGCGAGCGCAAAGGCCGTGCTCGACGGGCTCGCTCTGAGGTCGGCCAGCGCAAAGCTGGTCATCAAGGACGGCGAGAGCATCCCGGTCACGGTCGAGGGCGTCCCGATGGGCCGCGCTCACGGCACCGCCATCGCAAGCGCCGGCATGTCGCCCGACAAGAAGCGCTTCGACATCAAGATCGACGTCCCACTCCTGGAGGTCGACCTGCCGAAGAGCAGGGGCGGCACACCGCAGCCGCTGGCGCCCGACGAGCACATCCGAACCGGCTTTCGTAGCGGAAGCACCTTTCACGCGGTGGCGCTGGAGAGACCCCAGAAGCCGCGCGAGCGCACTCCGGTCGACACGCGCGTCGCCATCGAGCTCCAGCTCGCACGCGTGCGCAAGGTCGGCCTGGTCGATGTCAACGTGCGGGGCCGGATCGTGGTCGACACCAACGGCGAAACGCGGGTGAGCGGTCGCGTCCGTGTGCTTCGCGGCGAGCTCGAGCTTCAAGGCAAGCGGTTCACCATCGACCACGCCACCGTGTCGTTCGTGGGGGACGACCCCGCGAACCCGCTGGTCGTCGCGACCGCCTACTGGGACGCACCGGAGGGAACCCGCGTGTTCGCGGACTTCCGAGGCACACCGAAGGATGGACAGCTCACCCTGCGGAGCGATCCCGCTCTCACAGAAGACCAAATCATCGCGCTTCTCATGTTCGGCTCGCCCGACGGTGCTCTCGGAACCGGTCAGCAGGCGGACCAGCTCGCCCAGGGCGTGACCGCTGCGGGCGGCATCGTTACCCGAGGGCTGAATGAGATCATCGCCGACACGACCACGGCCGACATCACGACCCGGGTCGACACGTCCGACGCCGCAAACCCGAAACCCGAAGTCGCGATCCAGATCACCAGTCGCGTGACCGCACGCTTCGGCGTAAAGGTCGGGACACCGGGGCCGGGCGACAACCCCGACCGTTCGAGCATCACGCTCGACTGGCGCTTCGTCCGACGCTGGGCCGTCTCGGCCGAGCTCGGCGACCAGGGCAGCACGGCGGTCGACGTCGTCTGGCGCCTCAGGTTCTGAGGACGGCGCGTTTCGTGCAATGCGGAGCGAGGATCTCCAATGAGAACATTCACCGTCGGCCTCGGCATCCTGCTGACCGCCGCGTGCACCCGGCACCAGAATGCCTCCAATGCGGCCGATGCGGACCGGGCGCCAATGCCCTCGCGGGCCATCGAACGAGCTCCGGCGACGCCGGCGATCCACGTTCCCCCGGCCGACAGCGCGACTCTCCCGCTCACCACAGGCAGCGCCGACCGCGCGTATTCCGTAGCGCTGCTCACCCGCGTCGCCGAACCGGTCCTCGTGGCGCTCAGCCGGAACGAGCTCAAGCGCCGGATGGCCGTAGAGGACTGGGACAAGCAGCGCTCGGCGTGGACGCACTACGAAGCGTTCGCACACACGCTCGCCGGCGTGGCACCGTGGATCGCGCTCGGTCCGGACGAGACGCCGGAGGGACAGCTCCGTCAACGCTTCGCGCTGCTCGCGCGTCAGGCGCTCGTGAACGCCACCGATCCCAGCGCACCCGACTATCTCGGGTTCGGTAGGATGCAGAGCCAACCCCTCGCGGAGTCGGCTTGCCTCGCCTATGCGATCCTCCGAGCGAAGGATCAGCTCTGGGAGCCGCTCGACGCCTCGCAACGCAAGCGCGTGATCGCCGCGCTCAAGACGACACGTCGGATCCGCGCAAAGGGGGGCGACACTCCGATTCATGCTGCAATGGTCGAGGCCGCAGTTTGGGAGCTCGAGGGGCGGCTCCACGCCCAACTCGACGTGATCGAGGAGGCCGTCGTCACGACCCTCCCCGTCCGCGCCCCCGGAGCTGACGCTGCCGGTCTCGACCCCAACGTCGACGCCGACTATCGAGGCTATCTGGTCCAGCCGATGCTCGTGACGATCCTCCAGGTCGCCCAACGAAAGCGAAACCGGCTCGTTGCCTACCTCCCCGAAGCGCTCGAGGGAACACGACGCGCGACGGCGAGCCTCGAGCGTCGAATCTCGCCGGACGCCACGCTGCCGGTAGCCGGGCCTTCACCCGCCCACAAGTTCGCGGCGTATTTTCAGCTGTCCAATGGTGCCCTCGATGGTCAGCTCGATCCCTCTGTCGCCCCGAGCGCTGTACGCGCCGCGGTGACGACCGCCGCGCGCCGGATCTTCGACTCGGCGCTCGTCGACGACGAGGGCTGGCTGCACCCCGAGCCGACCACCTACGGCGCCCGAGCCGACGAGCCGTCGTTCTACACGGGCGGATCGCTCTATGTCTGTCTGACGGGCTTCGTTCACCTCGGCCTGCCCGAGACGGATCCATTCTGGTCGGACGCGCCCGTCGATTGGACGGCGCGCCGGCAGCTGACCGCGGGTGGCCCTCCGCGCGACCAGGCAGAGGAGCCACCATTGCAGTGAGCCGCTCGCTAGGTTCGAGCGGCGTACTCGCCGAAGAACTCGGCGATGGCGACGGTCGCCCTTTGTAGCTCGTCCACGAGGACACGTTCATTGGGTGCGTGGATGTTCGCGTAGCCGTCCGAAGCCCCGAACAACAAGATCTCGGCGTCGGGAACTGCCTCTTGAAGAGAAGCGACAAGTGGAATGGATCCGCCACCTGCCATCGTCGAAGCCTTCTTGCCCCAAGCCTTCTCCAGGGCGATGCGCGCGGCCTCGTAGGCGGGGCCCACATCGCTCGCGGCAAAGCCCTGCCCCGCATCGCCGGCGGTCACCTTGATGGGAACGCCGAAGGGCCGGAGCGCCTTCAAGTGGTGCATGACGGCGGCCTGTGCTTCGGCGACGCTCTGCTCTGGATGGACGCGCAGGTTCAGCTTCGCTCGGGCGTAGGCGTTCACCGCGTTCATCGCCTTCTCCACGGACGGCGCGTCGATGCCGGTAATGGTGATGGCCGGACCGGACCAGACACGATCGCCGAGGCCTCCTGTACCGATGAATGGAAGGCCCGGTTTCACTTCGGCGAGCGCACGGAACTCGTCTTCGGTGTACGAGGCGCCGGTCCATTCCTCGCGACGGAGACCGGGCACGATCACATCGCCGGCTTCGTTGTGGAGTGACGCGAGCGCATGCATCAGGACGAGGAGCGCATCGGGCGCGGCGCCGCCGTAGCTACCGCTGTGTTTGGGTCCCGACAGCGTGCGCACCTCGAGCGTGATCGCCGCGCTTCCACGAAGGGACACGGTGAGCGTCGGCTCCCCCGGTCTCACATTGCCCATATCGGCAATGACCATCGCGTCGGCTTGGAACATTGCCGGATGCTTCGCCGGGTAGACCGCAAAGGGACTGCCGAACTCCTCTTGTCCCTCGATGACGAAGCGAATGTTGACGGGCGGCTTGCCGTTCCACGCACGGAGCGCGCCGATGAGGGCGATGAGGTTGCCCTTTGCGTCGGCGGTCCCACGACCGAAGATCGCACCATCCTGTTCGGTGGCTTCGAAACAGGGAGTGTTCCACGCATCCTCTTCACCCATCGGAACCACGTCGTAGTGGGAGTAGAGGAGCACCGTCTTCGCGCCCTTCGGGCCCGGTAGATCGCCGATGATCACCGGCGGAATGTCGGGGAGCTGGAATCGCTCGATCCTCTTCACGCCGACCCCGCGCAAGAGCTCGACGACGACGTCATGGGCTTCGAGCACGGGCTCCGGAGGAAACCCTGGGAACGCTACGGACGGGATCTTCACCAAGCGCGCAAGGTCGGCCTTGAGCTGAGGCATCAGCCTGGAAACCACCTTGGAGATTGGCTCTTTCGCGCGGGCGACCTCGGACTGCAAATTCGGCACGGCGAGCTCCTTTGCTGGGGAGGCTCTCGCCCCCCACTGTCTCTCATGTGGAAGCAAGGCGTCTGCCAATTCGGCTACAGTGAGGCGCGCGGTGAGGATCCTGAACCACGCAGCAGCTCGCGCAGGATCTTCCGCGCGTCGGCCGGCGTCGGAATGTGGAGGCCCCCGGGGCCGTCCAACGGCCCGACGTGAATCGTGAAGCCGTCTTCGGGCACGGCCGCGAACAGGTCGGTATCGGTGGTGTCGTCCCCGAAGGCCGCCACCGTTGCTCCGGGGTGGCGGCGCAAGAGCTCCGGGACGATCACCCCCTTGTGCACGCCAGCCAGGCGAACCTCGATCACCTTGTCGCCGTGGAGCACGTCGAAAGGCCCGGAAGACGACAGCACTGTCAGTGCCATGCGCAGCTCATCGGCGCGCATCGCCCCCACCGACGCGCTTACCTCGCGATAGTGCCAGCCGAGCGAGGCCGACTTCTCTTCGACGAACGAGCCCGGCGTGCGCACGGTGAAGTCGTCCAGGATGGGACGCACCCTCGCCTTCCAGCCGTCAGGCAGCGGGCGGTGCGCCCGCCACACGCCATCGGACGCCGTGCGTGACCAGAAGCCGTGCTCTGCGTGGAGGCCGACGCCCAGATCGCCGAGCCACTCTTCGAGGGAATCGCGCGGGCGGCCGCTCACGATCTCGACCCACGTGCTCGGGCGCCTTGCGAGCCGTCCCAGGAGATCGCGCAGATCGGCGTCGGGCCGCGCGAGCTCCGGACGGCGCGCGATGGGCGTCATGGTGCCGTCGTAGTCGAGGAGGAGCAGCAGCGCCCGTGCCACGACCAGGCGCTCGACGACGCGAGCGATCTCTTCCGGTGTCGAACGGCCCGACATCGCTCCTCGAAGCTACGCGTCTGCCTGCGCGGCTACGTCGCCCGAGGACGGACGGTTCGAGAAGCGGGCGTTTCCGAGCCCCGTGCCGATGGTGAGCACGCCCCATCGATCGACGTCGCGCATGAAGGGCGCCTCGCTGAGCCCCTGCACCACGGCGTCGTTGTGGATGATGACCAGAGGCTCGTGGCCGTCGATCGAGGCGACGCCCTTGGTCAGCTCGACGCCGAGATTGAAGCTCGGATCCTCCCAGTCGCCCGGCAAATTCTGGCCACCGCGGAGGATCGAGCCGTCCGTGTCGATCTCGCCGGGGCACGCGACGCCGACGATCGGCGCGAGCTTCAATCCATCCTCGTTTGCCACCGCGACCAGGCCCGTGAGCATCGAGACGATGCGCCTGATGGCTTCCTCTCGGGTCGGGCGAACCTTCTCGTCCGCATAGCGCCACAGCTCGAGCTTGCGCACGCGGCTCAGCGAGAGGTCCGGCTCCACGTCCAGCCTCAGCTCCACGAGCCCCGCGCGAATGTTCGAGCCGCCTATGTCGACGGCCAGCAGCGCGTCGCTGCCGCGTAGCATCCACGACGGAACGAGCTGCGTCGCGCCGATGAGCGCGGCCTCGTCGGGGTGACTCCGGATTGGAGACATGAGCACGGGCTTGCCCTCCGCTTTGACGAGCACGCTCGCCCGCCCGATGATCACTTCGCCGACCCGGCTCGAGCTCAGACCGCCGCCTACCACGATTCGCTCGGTGCCCTGCCACTGCTCCGTCTCCAGAAAGCGTAGGGTGACCGTGGCAAGCTCCGCCGCGAATTCCTCGATGGCCGTATGCATGAGGCCTGCCGTCAGGGCGTTGCCCTTGCGATGCGCGCGGTCGAGCTTCTTCTTCGATTGCCGGCCGGGCTTTCCACCGAGCGGGTCTTCCTCGACGATGAGCCTTACGCGATCGCGCCAGTCCTGAAGGACGGCGTCGAAGGCTCGCCGGTTCGCCCGGTCGCCGATGAACCCTCGTTCGTCGCGCAGCTCTTCGCTGTGGGTATCGATCTCGACGAGCGGAAGAACCGAGGCCCCCGACGCATTGTCAATCATCACCAGCCTCCCTCTCTCGTGAGATCCGTGCATGGCGCGCGCCAACCGGATGCCTCATGCGGCTCTGGGCAGACGCGCCCGCCAACCTCCGCTCAGCTGCGCCCGGGCATAGTCGTACCCGGCGGCGAACAGCGACTCGTATGCACGCCAATTGAGGATGCCGAAGGGCACCACCGGCGGCGAGAGGTGGATCACCTGGTCGAGCTGGCGCGCCATGATCTGTTGACGGAACTTGCTCCCTACCAACGTCGAGCGCATCAGGATGTCGAAGAGCGGAGGGCTCGCCGGCGCTTCTTTGATTCGCGACCGCAGGGGGCGGATGCGTGGGACGAGCGCATGCGTCGGCGTCGCAAACGTCGGCTCGCCGTAGGGGAAGACGTCAACCGCAATGATCGGGCCGCCGCATCGCTCCGCCATCAGATCGAACGGGAGGTTGTCCATCAGGCCGCCGTCGACGAGCGAGCGCCCATCCATCGCCAGGGGCGGGAAGAGCCCCGGGATGCCGCACGATGCGCGAACGCTCTTCCAGAGACACCCCCGGTCGTGCACGACGAGCTCGGCTCCCGACAGATCGGTGGAGACGCAGAAGAAGGGCAGCCACAGATCTTCGATGTCGGCATCCGCGAAGAGCCGCTGCAGCAACCGGTCGAGCTTCTTCCCGGCGAGCAGCGACGATATGGGCACCGTCAGATCGTAGATGGCAAAGAGCGGGGTAAAGGTCTCCTCTACGATCGCGCGCATGTGCGAGATGCTCCACCCTCTCGCGAGCCCCGCGGCGAAGATCGAGCCGACGCTGGTGCCGCCGACTGCGTCGATCGGGACCTCGGCCTCGACCAACGCGGCCAGAACACCGAGGTGTGAGAGACCACGCGCGCCGCCTCCGCTGAGCACGACGGAGACGGGCCGATCGAGCAGATGGCGAGCCACGCGCTGGATGTCGCCTCGAAGGCCCTGCCGTACGTGGTAGAGGCGGGTCCCGTCACCCGAGCGCGGCCATCGTCGAGTGTTCGACGGCAGCTCGGCGCCAGCCCCGTGCACGCATATCAGCTCCACCCGGCGCTCGAGGCCCTTGCTCTTGGCGAGCCCTATGGCAAGAGTCGCGGCCATGACGTTCGGGTCGTTCGACGGTCCCACGATCACCAACCGGTCCGACTGTCGAGCACAGCGCGCCGTCCATTGCGGTCGGCCCGGATCGGCCACGTAGAGGATGCTCCGGCTCTCGTTCTCGAGGTTGTCGAGCCATGCGGTGACCCGTGCACAATCGACCATGTCCGCGCTCCCGGCGCCAAGCGCGCGGTCGACGATCTCTGCGGTCACGAGGCTGGTACCGGGCTCGGCGAGCACGATGTCGATGAGCTCTCGGCCGACCTGCGTGACTGGCTCCGGGCCGACCGAAACGAATGCGAGGTTGCACCTCCGCGACGCCGCAGGCTGCGAGAGCCCTGCCGCGGCCTCGACGAGCGCGAAGGCGGTCTCGCTCAGCAGCTCGACGAAGCCGCGGAGCAGCTCGGGGTGTCTTTGCATCAGCTCCAAGACCCGCGAACGTTCGAGGCGGACAACCACGCCGTCACGCACCAAGAGCGCGTCCGTCGGCATGGGTCGATCGATGAACACCCCGAGGAGACCGACGAATGCTCCTCGATAGAGGTCGTGCTCGGTTCGCTCCCCGGTGTCCGTCGTGCCCAAGACACGAAGCGTGCCGTGCAGGATCCCGTAGAGCGCGTCGGCGGGCTGCCCGGCGCGCAGGAGATAGGTCCCACCGGGTGCCGACACGACTTCGCAGGCCTCGACCAGATCGTCCAGCGTGGGCTGTGGCAGAGCGGCAAACAGCGGCACCGCCGCGAGCATGTCGCGGATTCTCTCGCGGTCTCGCACCTGGCTCTCGGGCCTCGGCGTGCTCGTCATCGATCAGCGTCCGGTGGGATGTCCTGAGGGGCGGCCGGGGCCTTCCTCGCCTCGAACGGGTTCAGCCGATTGGAGAGGTACGCCACGGCGACGACCCCGAGGCAGGTGAGCGTCGCCGTAGGAGGGCCACCGACGCCGAGGACCATCGCAATGGCGGTGAACGGCAAGCGGTAGCCGCCGGCGATGCCGGCGGCAGCGCCTGCCGCACCCGCCAGATCGCCGCCCAAGCCGAGCCCCGGCGCGAATACGCGACCGGCGATGTCGCCGATCGCGAGGAACGGCACGAAGATGCCGCCGCAGCCGCCTGCGGCGGTGGCAGCGGTGGTGCTCACGGCGCGCAGCAGCGCCACGAGCACCAGCGTCAGCGGCAGCGCAGCGTGCGTCTCGGCCCATAGAATGGCTCCTCCGCCTGGACCGAAGGCCACGCTGGGCGCGGCAATCATCGCGAGCACCACCGCATCGGCGGTCAGAACGAGGCCGCCGATCGAGAGCCGCACCCACGGCGGAGCTTGCCACTTCTTCGCTCGGGAGATCGCCGACGCAGCCAGCGACGTGATCAATCCCGAGAGCAGTCCGATGCAGACGATCGCAATCACGGCTTGCGTGAGGCCTGTCGGCGGTTCCTGCGGGACCACGAGCCGGATCAGGTTCACGTCCCAGAGGATGTTGAGCACCCACCCCACGCCGCCCCCGACGAGCGCCGCAATGCATCGCTCGAGGCTGTAGGGCGCGCCATTCCGCTTGCCGAGCTCGAGCACGTAGGCCGCGCCCATCAACGGAATGCCCATCAATACGGAAACCCCTGCCGCTCCTCCACCCAAAGCTGCGGGCTTCACGAATCGGCGCCAGCGGCGTCCGCGGTCGGCGATGCATGCGCCGCTGGCAACGCCCAGATAGGCCGCGGGAGCCTCGGAGCCGAGTGCACCGCCCGAGCCGACCGTGGCGAAGATCGCGACGAGGCGGAGCAGCGCGAGTCGCCAGGGGAAGCGCTCTTCCCGTCCCGCGTTGTCCACGACGTCGCCGGTGATGTCGGCGCGAATGGCGCCACGCGGAAACGTTCTCCAGGCACTTCCTTGCCGGCCTTCTGGGCAACCGATGACGTGCAGCACGATCACCGTGAGCGTCAAGCCGATGAGCGGGATCACGATCAAAAGCCAGGTGCTCTGGCCGGCGAAGAAGTCGAGCATTCCCTTGAGCGCCGTGATGACGAGCTCGACCAAGACTCCGCCGGCGAGCCCGCCCATCAGCCCGCCGATGACATGGGTGCCCAGTTGACGCTCGCGGATCGAGGTGTGCTGTGGAGCCCAGGTCTCTGCGCGGTTCGGCGTCATGATCCGCTAGCTGATTCCCCTCGCTGACAAAGCAGCAAGAAGCAAACCTACGGGCGCGCGGCGGCGTGCACGTCACTGGTGGGGAGCGAGAGCACAACGGCGAGCGCCTGGCACGCAAAACCGCTCATCAACGCCATCAAGCCCACGAACGCGATTCGCCGCGCCCGCACGTCGTGATTCTCGAAATGGTCGAGCTCGGCGCGCGTGCTTTCGCTCGCCTCGGTCAAGGCTGCGATCCGCCCTCGCAACCAGCGCACCTTCTTCTCCGGGGGGTTCGACTCTTTCAGCACCGCTTTTAGCTGGGCCCGAGCGCGCCCCAGAGCGCGTGTCTCGAACGCGAGACGATTGTGGCGCACGGCGGCTTGAAGCCGCGCTTCCGGGCCCGTCAAGACGTCGTACGCGAGGAGCCCGGCCCCGAGGATGTCCAGACCCAAGCCGCATATGCTCACGTAGGTGGTCAGCGCGACCTGCAGGATCTACCTCCCCGGCTGCGAAATCCTGACCCTCGCTCGGCGCCTGGGCAAGCCCGACGCGCCTCGCCTGGGGGCATGCGACGTGCAGCACAGAATCGTGGGAGGCCATGTCATGGCGTACTCGGTGCCACCTACGGAGGTCCAAGAGGCTGTGCAGCGCCTCTCCGGCGTGTTCGTCGACCGGCTCGATCAGGCTTTCGAGCCCTTGATCAACCATGCCGATCCGCGAATGGCAGAACGGTCCATGCGGCGTCATCTCAAGTGCGTTGCGTCGATCTACGAGATCGCGAGCGCACCCATGCCACAAGTGAATGCGATGGACATGTACGTGTTCGCCAACCTCGGCGTCGCCACGCTCAGACGGCATTGGATTCCTGCCACATTGGGCGACCGTGGCATTGCGATCGAGGAGGCGTTCCGCACGACTGCGCCGGAGATCGGGCGGGTCCTGGACAGGTTCCTGACCCCGGACGAGCGTCGAGAGCTGGACGATCTGATCAGAGACTGGCTCGCTCAGAACCCCGACCAGGTGTACGTAGAGGCCGTCAGGCTGAGCGGTCTGTCGGAGCAGTTCGGGCGCGGAGCGAGCGACGGGCGCGAGCGTCGGGCCCAAGGGCTCCTGTCGAGCGTCAAGTCGGCGACTCAAGCAGCGGACCAGGCCCTCATGCTCGGCGAGCGCGCGATGTTCCTGGTTCACCGGATGCCCTTTCTCATCCGCGAACAGGCTCGGCTTGCGGTGCGACAGATCATGCTCGACACGCTGAGCACGGCGCGAAGCGCGCTGGAGCCGGCGCGCACCGCCGCGAAGAACGCACGAGCCGCGGTCACGGACCACGCAGGTGTCGGCATGGCGGCCGTCAAGAGAAGCGGCTCCGGGCTTCGGAGACTGCTCGGTCGGCGGCAGCGCTCGGCACAGCTGCACCATTGATGCGAAGGAGTCCTCGATGGGTCGAAACGCACTCTTCGTCAGCTCGATTGTGGTCGCGTGCCTGTCGTCAGGCTGCGCTGCGATGTCCGGCCGTGCCGCCGCCAAGGCCACCAGCCGATCGGTAGAGAAGCTGACCTATGAGCAGACGCAACAGGACTTCGCAGCGTTCATGGAGAGTCCGGCCGTGCTCTCGGCGACCCGACGCATCGGCGAGAACGCCGGACGTGGCATCGCGGTCGTGGTCTCCGAGGAGGCGCCCGAGATCGTCGACGAGTTCGCCTCGTCGGAGCACAGCCACAGGCTCATGGCGGCGCTCGCCGCGACGGCGGCGCGCGCTGTCGCAGAAGAGATGAGTACCTCCATGGACGGGAAGCTTGGACCGGCGGCTGCCAGGGCGATTCGACAGGACATCGGCCCGGCGATTACGGAGACGTTCGACGGCCGGCTCGATCCAGCGCTGGCCCGTAGCGCGGGCGCGATCGTGCACGAGGTCGTGCGCGTGATGAGCGCCGGCATCGAGCAGGACCTCGGGCCCGCGGCGGCGCGGACGATTCGCCAAGACATCGGCCCGGCGATCTCCGAAGGCATCGATCAGAACATCGATGAAGCGCTCGCGCGCGGCGCGCGTGTCGCTTCGCGCGAGTCGGTGCTCGGAACCCACGACGGTCTGCTCGAGCTCAGAGAGCAGCCGGACAGCATCCTCGGCGGCGTGCTTCGCTTCGGCGCCAATGCGGTACAGCTCGTCATACTGGCGGCCGGAATCGTACTGGGGGCCCTCATTGCATTGCTCGTACAAAGCAAGCGCAGCGAGCGACGCGAACGAGCCCGCGCGGAGGAACGCGAGGCCACGCTCCTCGCAATCTACCAAGCGCTCCGACGAGACCCCGCCTGATTGCCTCGGGATTGTTCGCCGCCGGCTACAGCTTGAACGTCAGCATCGACGTCTGATCCTTCTTGATCGCGACGCTGCGGCTCTTTGCCGCGCCGCCGGTCGGCTTGCAGACCACCGTGTGGTTGCCTACGGGCAGCGACAAGCTGAGCGAGGAGCCGCTGCCCTTGCCCGCGCCGTCGACGCTGAAGGAGCACGAGCCGCCCGACGCGATCGCGAGGAGGCGCCCCGTCCCGTCGCCGGACGCTGCGGGGGCGTCTTTCTTGGGATCCTCTCTCTTCGGCGGATCCTCTCTCTTGGGGGGATCCTCTCTCTTCGGCGGCTCTCGCTCGGCCGTTCGGCGTTGCGTGGGGATCGAGCCCGCCGGATTGCGCGGGCTCGGCTGCGGGGGATCGTCTATGGCGGCCGGTTGCCCGGTGGCTTGGGGTGCCTCGAGCACGACCGCCGGGGCTGCCGGATCCGGCTCGGCCTGCTTCGAGCGCGGGGGCTGTGCCGGCGCTTGGTTGCCGACTCCTTGTTCGGCCGTCGCCGGCGGCGTCGGTGCGTCCCGGAACAGCAGCAGCACGACGACCGGCGCCATGACCGCCGTCGCCGCGAGCGCGCCCCAGAGGATGCGCAGATCGAAGCCGCGCCGCGGCTTGGGCATCGGGCGTGTGATCTCGGTCGGCTGGAGCGTCGCGGGCGGTGCGCTGCGCGGAGCCGGAGGGATCGGCGTGTGACGCGCGTACGCGAGGCCGGGCGCAGAGTCCGGGGCGGACGGATACGCGTGCCGGGCGCTCGCCGGAGACGGCGGGATCAGCCGGGGCATCCGATCGTTTCCAGGCAAGTACGGCGACGGCGGGATCGACGGAGGAGGCGGAGGGATCGCGAGGCCGCGCGCCGAGAGTCCTGCTGCGGAAAGGCCTGCTGCGGAAAGGCCAAGCCCCGGCATCGCGTCGGTGATCTCGCGCCCGCCGGCGGCGAGCGTCTTGGCGAGCTTCGAGCCGCTGAGGACCACCGTCGCTTCTTCGTCGCCGACGAGCTCCTCTGCCTGCGCAATGTCGACCCCCGAAGGCGCCGGAGGCATCACGCTCGAGTAGCCGGGAGGACGGCCCGCGCCCGAAGGCGGCGGCGGCCGGTAGCTGAGCGGGGGCGGCGGGACAGCGCCGCTCTTTCGCTGCTTCGCTTGGTGCGCGATCTGCGCGATGCGCTCGACGAGGACGCGCCCTTCGGAGGCGGCGTACGGAGCAAGCGAGTGCGCCAGCGAGTGGACGTTCTTGAAGCGCCTGTCGACGTCCTTGGCCATCGCCCAGCCGAGGACGTCGTCGATCTCGGGCGGGACGTCGCCGCGGATCGCGGTGATCGGCCGCGGCTCTTCGCGGGTGATGGCGAGCATCAGCCGAGCCATGTCGCCGCTGAACGGCGGCTCGCCTGCGAGCATGAAGTAGAGGAGCGCGCCGAGCGACCAGACGTCCGTCCTGGCGTCGACGCTCTTCGCCTTGCGAACGAGCTCGGGCGACGAGAACGGCGAGAGGCCGAAGAGCGCCGTCTGCGTGAGTGAAGCAGCGCCCGACGGTGCAGCCGCGTCGCGGTTCAGCTTCGCCGTACCGAAGTCGGTGATCTTGACCGAGGGCGAGCCGCCCGGCCGCCGCGACACGACGATGTTCTGCGGCGAGAGCTCGCGCAGGATGATGCCGTGGGCGTGCGTCTCGGCGACGCACTCGGCCGCTTGGAGGACGAGGAGCGCCGCCTCCGGCAAGGGGCGCGGTCCGAAGGTCTGGACGTACGTGGCGAGGTCCTCACCCTCGACGTGCTGGCGCGCGAGGAAGAACGACCCGTCGGGCTGCGTGCCCACGTCGAGGATGCGCGCCGCGTGCTCGCTCTCGAGCTTCGAGAGGACGCGGGCCTCTCTCCGGAAGCGCTCGATTTCCTTGTCGTCGCCCGTGCCGGCGAGGAGGAGCTTGATGACCGCGCGTTGATCGAACTCGACGTGGAACGCCTCGACGACGAGGTTCGGGGTTCGCGTGAGGATCGCACGGACGCGGTACTTGCCCGCGATCACGTCGCCGGGACGAATCTCATCGGAGCGCATCACGAAGTTCGGGCCGTATTCTTGCACAGCCGGGCGGCGCGCGACGTATCGAAAACGTTCGGCCGGGTGATACCCTGCGCACCCATGCGTCCCTTCTTGCTAGCCGTGGTTCCGTTCGGCCTCGCGTCGCTGATGGCCGCGTGCTCCTCCGACAAGCCGAAACAGCAATATCCGCAGCAGCAGCCGTATCCGCAGCAACAGCCGTATCCGCAGCAGCAGCCGCAAATGCAGCCCCAGCCGCAGATGCAGCCCCAGCCTCAGGCCCAACCGGGGACGCAGCCGGGGGCGCAACCAGGGGCGCAGCCCAACCCGTGGGGCCTACCGGCAGGCTTGCCGTCGACGCTCCCCTCCACGCTCCCGTCCACGCTACCGACGGCGCTCCCGAGCGGCTGGACCGTCCCGGGCGCGCCGACCAAGTAGGCCGCCGTTGGAATCGAGCTCGCTGCCCATCCCGAAGGACGTTCGCTGGAAGCGCGTCCTCGGTGTGCTCTTGTTCCTCGGGCTCATCTACGCGTTCCGAAAGCTCGCGCCGGTCCTGATCTGCTTCGTCATCTTCGAGCGCGCCTTCGGCTGGTGCGCCGACCAGATCCACGACCGAACGAGGCTCCACAAGAAGGGTGTCATCGCCGGGATCCTGACGGCGTTCGCCGGGCTCATCGCGCTCGGGGTCATCCTCGGGGTGCGACGTTTGATCCCGCTCGTCGACCTCGCGCGGACCGACGGTCGCGCGTGGGTGGAGTCGGTCGCGAAGAGCGGTCTCATCAGCAAGATCCAGGAGCGGCTCGGCGTCGACTCGCACCAAATCACCGACGGCGCGAAGGACTACGCGCTTCAGGCGTTCGGCTACGTGACCGCGACCGCCTACGTCGCGCTCTTCGTCTTCGTGGGCTTCATCCTGGCGATCATGTACCTCTTCGAACGGGACGAGATCAGCCACTGGCTCGACGGCATGCGCCCGGCGAGCATCATGGGCACGCTCGTGCGCTGGCTCAGCTACGTCGCCGACGCGATCGCGATCACCGTTCGGCTCCAGGTGGTGGTCGCGCTCTTCAACGCCGTCTTCACCCTCCCCTTGCTCCTCCTCTTGGGGCTGCCGAACGTGCCGCTCTTGTTCCTTCTCGTCCTCGTGGCCGGGATGATCCCGGTGGTCGGTGGCGTGATGTCCGGCGTCGTGCTCTGCCTCGTCGCCTACGACGCGAAGGGCTTCGTCGGCGTGGGCGTGTTCCTCGGCGTCACGTTCGTCCTCAGCAAGGTAGAGAGCTACTACTTGTCGCCGCGCCTCACCGCGCAGCACGTCAAGCTCCCCGGACTCGCCTTGGTCATCAGCCTGCTGATGTTCGAGACGATCTTCGGCTTCTACGGCCTGTTCCTCTCGTTCCCGGCGCTCTACGTCGCGAGCCGCATCGCCAACGAATGGAAGGAAGAGGATCGCGTCATCTTGGAAGCCGGCGGCACGCTCTCCAACCCGAGCCCGCCTGTAGCGGGCGCTTGACGACTGCGATCGATCAGGCCGAGAAAGCCGCGACCGAGGCGCTCTCGCGCCTCGGGACGCCGGAGGCGCTGCGCACCGTCGAGGTCGAGCCGGACGAGACCGAGCGGCCACCGAGCGGAAGCCGCCCTGCGTGCGTGGTGCGCGACAGAGGCGGCAACAAGTACTTCTTCAAGTCGGCGCCTCCGGAACAGGTCGCAGCGGAGATCCTCGCGTACGAGGTCCGCATCCTCGGCCGCCGCCCGGCGCTCGCGACGGCAGCCCGCAGCCTGACGCTCCCCGGGCTCGGCACCGTCTCGGGCATGCTGCAGCCGTTCATCCCGCACGCGGGCGAGCGCCTTCCGAACGATCCGACCAAGTGGACGCTGATCCAGCGAGAAGTGATGCTCCGCGAGCATCCGTGGGAGTGGCTGCTCGCCAACCTCGACACGCACGTCGACCAGTACATCCTCTTCGGCCCGCACGACGTGCCGCTCGACGTCGACTGGGATCACGCGCTGCTCGATCTGGACATCGACACGCTGGACAGGTTCACCAAGCGGAGCCCGGCGATCGTCCCGATCCGGAACGCGCTCTACGACGCGTACGCGCGCGGCGACGTGACCGTCAGCTTCGACGGAATGCGCCGCGAGCTGCGGCACATCGCGCGGCTCCACGACCGGCCGCTGCGCGACGCGCTCGAGCGATGGGCCGCTCTCGCCGCCGTCGACGCGGATCGAAAGCGCGACGTCATGGATCGGTTCTTCCGGAGAAAGCGGCGCATCGGCGACACCTTCCGCACGTTCATGCGGGGGCTCAGGCGCGAGCGCCTCGTGCGCCGGCTGCCCAGCCAACCGCTCTCCGCCGTCGAGCGCCTGCGGATCGAGGGCCAGGACGCTTGGCAGCGGCTGGTCATCGACATGGTGCACGACCGGGTCGTCGTGCCTTGGCTCCGCGTCTATCGACGAGCACTGGAGGCGCGCGACGCCTTGCTCGGCAGGCAGTCGCGATAGCTACAGCGTCAGGACCTCCGAGACCTTCCTGACGGATCCGTCACTCCACGAACCGAAGGCCACCAGCGAGCCGTCGGGCGAGAACGCGACGTCCGAGGGGTACGGCACCTCGAGCCCGCCGAGCCGCTCGAGCGTCGACGCGCGAAGGATCTCGACCCGACCCTCTTGGACCGAGCCGAGGAGCCCGTCGCCGAAGCAGACCGCGGCGCCCGTGCCCCCGAATTTCGCGCGCGTGGTGGCGAGGACCCGCCCGCTCGGAATCTCGACGAGCGCGAGCTCGCGCTTTTGGGACCGCGAGACCGCCAAGACGCGGCCGTCGGGCGCGACGGTCGTGTGATCGGCGTCGCCGATCGCGAGCGACTCGGCATGTTCGCCCTCGAGGTCCAGCGGCAGGAACGTCGCACGCTCGCCGCCCGAGATCCCGGTTGCGGTCGTGGGCGAGCGCACGACGAGCCAGCCCGAGCCCAAGCGGTGGATGGCGCGGATCATCTCGCCTGCGAACGAGCGATGACCGACGGTCTTGCCGCTCGCGACGTCGACGACCCAGACGTCACCCTCCCACGAGCCGTGGGCCAATCGCGCGCCGTCCGCCGAGAACACCGGGGCGGATCCCTCACCCGTGCCTTTGTCGAGGACGCGCAGGGAAGCCCCCACGGCGGCGTCGAACAAGACGAGACGACCCGACGTGTTCTTGGCGGCGATGGACGATCCGTCGGGCGAGAACGCGAGATCCGAAGGGTCCTTCAGCACGCTCGACTCCCAGCGTTTCGCCCAGGGCTCGACCGTCCACACGATGACTCTTCGCTTGGCGCACGTCGCGAGCACGTCGCCGGCAGGAGAGAACGCGACGCTGAACGAGACGCCCAGGTCGTGCTCCGCGTCGCTGCCGCCCCCCGACTTCTTCACCACGTCGCTCTCTCAGCCTCCCGCCGATCCGGCACCTGCGCAAGACGCGCAAACCTGTGGCAGCGCGCGGGGCGCTCACCCATCGAGGCACGCCTGCCCAATCCGCCCGTGACAATCTCAACGCAAACCATTTGCAAACCTGATGCAAAGCTATATGGTCTCGGCTCAACGGTGCCCCGTGAAGACGGGGCGGTTCAGCAAGGAGCCCGGAATGCGACCGAACAAGAATCGCTTGGTGATACTGGCCGCTTTGGCTTTGGGACTCGCAGCCTGCGGGGACGACGACGGATCGGGAGGAGGCGGGGCGGAGACGACGGCGACGACCACCACGGGGACGTCCACGTCGGGCACGCCCACGACGACGACGACGACATCGTCCGTTGCCTCCACTTCGACCGGCATGGCCGGCTCGGGACAGGTCCGCGTTGCGCACTTGTCGCCGGGCTCTCCGGCGGTCGACGTCTGCGTGATCCCGAACGGCGGAACGCCGATTGGACCGGTGCTCAAAGGTGCCGGGGATACCGACGGCCTCGCGTATTCGGAGGTGACGGAGTACGTCGAGCTGCCCGAGGGGACCTACGACTTCCGAATCGTCGCGCCGAACGCGGCCAACTGCGACGAGGCGCTCGCAGGGCTTCCGGACGTGACGGGCGTGACCGTCGCCGCCGGCGGCGCCTACACTGCGGCGGCCACGGGCGTACTGCTGAACCCGGGTCCCAATGACGCGGACTTTTCAGTCGAGCTCTACGAAGACGATCTGACATCCGATGCGGCGAAGGTTCGCATTCGATTCATCCACGCATCGCCCGACACCCCGAACGTGGACGTGGGCGTCGGCTCGGGCAAGGCGTTTACGCCCGTGTGGACCAACGTGGCCTTCCCGGATGTTGGATTGGTCGGGGGCGAGGCGTATGTCGCGGTGGATCCGCTGACGGATGCGACCCTCAGCGCGCGCGCGACCGGAAGCGACACGGACGCCCTCGTCCTCGACGGGGTCACCCTACCCGCCGGCGCCGTCGTCAGCGTGTTCGCGATCGGAAATCTGGATGGCGATCCGGCGCCTTTGAAGGCGCTCGCGTGCATCGACGGCACGCCGACTTGCCTGGTCCTGCCGCCGTGATGACCTAAAAGCGCGGCGCCGTGGTCGTCAGACGCGCGGCGCGCCTTTTCATTTCCCAACACCGCTGCGCCAAGGACGGCGGCTGCGCCGCTCGCTCACTCGCGGTGGCAGAGCGAGCATTGGTCGAGCTGCTGGCAAGCGGATAGGGCATCATTGTCCGGATTGGCATCTGCGAATGTTTCGATCCGCTGATCGATCGAGTCGATGCGGGCCGTGAGCTCGGCCTGCCAGTCCCACGTCGCCCAATCGCTCGATGCCATCGCTCCCTCGTATGCGGCGAGCGCCTGGTCCTTCTTGCCTGCCTTGGCGAGAACGTCGCCCATGAAGACGGCGGCGCCTTCGACGTTGTGCCAAACGACCGGCGTGTTGATGCAGGCAGGGTCGTTGGCAGTGCTCGAGCACTCGCCGGCGTTCTCTTCTACCGCTGCGAGCGCGAGCTGAAAGTCGGAGCTATCGGCGGGCTGGTCGGCGAAAACGAGGAGCTTGGAGAAAAGAACGAAGGACGGATAATGATCGATTCCTTGCTGCAATACCGCGAGCCCCTCGACGACGAGATCGTCATCTCCGAGCGAGCGCCCGGTGTTGACCAGGATCGGTCCGAGCCAGGCAGGAATTCGATGATCCGTCGGGCACAGGGTATACGCGCGCTCGAGCGCGGCGCGCGCGTTGGTAGCAGCATCGACGACGACCGATAGATCGCCTGCCTCCTCCGGAAGCGGCTCCGCAAGCCTCCACAGGTAGGCAAGTCCGAGAAGCAGCGCGAACTGTTCCTCATTTGGGTTCTCGTCGGCTGCCGCGGTCAGCTCGGCAATGACCGCGGCCCGATCCGCGTGGCGACCTTCGGAGAGCGCCGCGTTGAACCCCAGCGTGGCGGGGTGGGTCTGCGAAAACTCGGAGTAGCAGAGAGCGACGCCGTCGGGCCGCGACGGCTGCAGAGGCTCCGACGGCGGAGTCGACGACCCGGGCTCCGTTTCAACGGGGTCGCACGCCAACATGAGCGATCCGAGGATGAGCGGGTGCGTGAGGCGCCGCATGAGCAACGGATGCTAGCCTGGCGCGTCGCCAAACCGCCCCCGGATCGCCGCGGCTCGGAAGGAAAGCTCCTGACGCGCGAGCCCCGGTTGAGTTTCGATCGCGAACTTTTCCTGTCGGGTCCTCGCCTCGGTTTGCGGACTGAGGGGCGGAGGCCTTCATGCGAAGACTTTTTGGGCCGGTTTTCACCGGCGCTCTCTTGCTGGCGTGTGGTGACGACTCGGCAACGGGGGGCGGCGGAGGCGGCGCCGGAGGGACCGGCGACGGCGGAGCCGCTACCATCTCGGCGACCACCGGCGCGAGCGGGACCACGACCGCAGGCAGCACATCATCGAGCCAGTCGAGCGCGTCGTCGACCTCGGCGTCGTCAACCTCGGCGTCGTCAACCTCGGCGTCGTCGACCTCGGCGTCGTCGACCTCGGCGTCGTCGACCTCGGCGTCGTCAACCTCTGCGTCAACCTCGGCGTCGACCTCCGCATCGAGCAGCGCTGCATCGACGTCGAGCTCGAGCTCGAGCTCCGGGATGGAGGTGTGTGGTGACGGCCTGATCGGTCCAAACGAGGGCTGCGACGACGGGAATGTCGTCGATGACGACGGCTGCTCGGCAGGCTGCGCTGTGGAAGACGGCGCCGCTTGCTCAGGGGAGCCCTCGGTCTGCGAGAACGGTACGTGCGCGGCTCCGTTCCTGGTGACGAGCACGCCATTCGAGCTCAACGGCAGCGACTTCGTGATCTACGGCGACGAGGCAAACTTCGCGAGCGGCGCGGGGTGCATACCTGCGCTCGGAAGCGCGGTGGGGCCGGACGTCGTGTTCCAGGTGGACTTGCTCGCGGGGGACACGGTTCGCATCAGCGAACATGGGACGGCAACCGTGGTCCTCCACGTGCTCGAGCCGCCGTCGTGCTGGACCGGCACGGTATGCACCGCGAGCGCCGATATCCCCGAGGAGGAGGGCACCTCCTACACGGCAACGGTCCCCGGCCCGGTCTACCTGGCCGTCGAGCTGGAAGAACCCGGCGACTTCTCGATCCAGATCGAGATCGAGGTGTGCGGCGACGGCATCCTCGAGAACGCCGAGCAATGCGATGACGGCAACTTGGCATCGACGGATGGTTGCTCGGCGAGCTGCGAGATCGAGGCCGGTTACTCGTGCACCGGCAGTCCCTCGACGTGCGTCGCGCTGCCGGCGGCGACCTGCACGGATCCGATCCTCGTGACGTCGACGCCCTTTCAGTTCACCGACACCAACTTCGCTGCCTACGGCGACGACGCTGACTTCGATGAGGGGATCGGGTGCGTCGACGTCGCGGACCCCTTCGCGGCGGGTCAGGACGTCGTCTTCCGCATCGACCTGGCACAGGGTGAGACCGTCCGGCTGCGTGAATTGGGGTCGGTGCAAGCGGTTGGGCGCATTCTGTTTCCGGGCATGTGCTCCGACGGAGTGGTATGCATCGCGAGCGCGACGGCCGGCCTCAGCTCGGGGATCACCTACACTGCCACGGCGCCCACCCCGGTGTACCTGGTGATCGAGGCGAGCACGCCTCCTGCCTTTGGAGACGAAGTCGACGTGCGCATCGACACGTGGTCCTGTGGAGACGGCAACGTCGAAGCCGACGAGATGTGCGATGACGGCAACACGACGTCCGGCGACGGCTGCTCGGCCGTCTGCGACTTCGAGACTGCAGCGGCCGCCCTCGCCGCCGACTGCACCGGCACGGTGCACACGTACGCGCCCGTCGGTAGCCTGCCGATCGCGCTCCTCGATGGCCCGCTCCCTGCGCTCGAGCTCGACTTCGTCGTCCCGCACATGGGCACCGTGCAGAAGGCGGCCGTGCGCGTCTCGATCACGCACCCGTGGGTCTCCGATTTGGACATCTCGCTCGCTGGTCCGGGACAGGCCCTCCCGGGAACCATGCTGAGCTCCGACAACGGAGCGGACGGCGACAACTACACCAACACGATCTTCATCGAAGGAGCGCTGCTGGCGATCGATGACGGAGATCCGCCGTTCACCGGGACCTTCGAGCCCGAGGGTGATCTCGGGGGCTTCGTCGGGACGTCACCGTTCGGCGTCTGGACCCTGAGCATCGACGACGACACGATGAACGACGTAGGCGTCGTCACGTTCGCGGGGCTCGCGCTCTGCATCACGCCTTGACCAATCGTCAGAGCGAATCGCTTCGGCTCGAGCTGGACCGACTCCGGCTCGAGCCGAAGACGCCAGATGCGCGCTGTCCGGGCATCGGCCAGCACCAGGCGCTGATCGCCGAGACGACCCACAGCGACGCACCGAAGCCCGGCACCACGAACCGTGACGACAGGTAGCTGGCGGGGAGGTAGAGCGCCATGACGAGCGCGCCGTACGCGAGCCAACGTTCGAGGAAGAGCGCGCCGTACGCGAGAAAGCCGATGGTCATCACGGCGTCGACGCGCAGCACGTGCTCGACGGCGGCGCCGGTGCCCAGGGCGTACGAGCGATGAAGGCTCATCACGATCATCGGGAGGAGGAGTGCGGCGAGGATCTTCTTGTTGTGCAACGTTCGGAACGCGGTCTGCCGAAAGGCCCACGCGACGGCCGCGAGGAACACGACACCCATGGCGCTCTGGATGAGCACGCCTCGAACGCCGATGTCGTAGCGAAAGTCGGTCCTGAGCCCGGCGATCAGGACGTTCAGGGTCACGAGCACGAGCAGAATGGCGGACGCGACGCGCCGCTGCCTCACGAACCTGCTCTTGTCCTGCTCGGGATCACGACCCATCACCTCTTCGAGCACGTCGAGCATCTCGTCGAGCGACGCGAAGCGGTCCTCGGGATGACGGCTCAAGCCGCGGAGGATCGTGGCCTCTACCTCGGGCGCGACGTCGGATGCCGGAGGCGGGCGAAGCTCACCCGCCAGGACGGCCCTTCGGACGGTCTCGAAGTCGTCGTCCGCGAAGGGCCGCTGCCTGTACACGGCGCGGTAGAGGGCCGCCGCGAAGCTCCACTGATCGCTGGCCGGGCAAATCGGGCCCTCGAAGTGCTCGGGTGACATGTAGCCGGGAGTGCCCATCATCGTCCCGTCACGGGTGAGCGCGAGATCGAGCGCCGTGGGCCCGCGTGCCGGCGACACGTCGCGGTCGGCTTCGCCCGCCTGGCGGGCGAGCCCGAAATCGAGGACGCGCGCGCGACCGTCGGTGCCGACGAGCACGTTCTGCGGCTTGAAGTCGCGGTGAAGCAGTCCGGCGCGATGCGCGGCCGCGAGCCCGCGGCCCGCTTGCACCAGCATCGCGAGGATCTCGTTGGAGCTCCGCGGCGCGCGAAGCCACTCCGCGAGCGTGAGGCCGTCCACGTACTCCATGGCGATCCACACGTTGGCGTCCTCGGCGCCCGCCTCGAACACCGAGACCACGTTCGGGTGTGTGATCCGTGCCATCGCCTGCGCTTCGCGGAGGAGCCGCGCACGTCCGCTCGCCGCGCTCCCCGCGCGGACCAGCTTCAGCGCGACGCGGCGCGCGAGCGTCGCGTCCTCTGCGAGGTAGACGACGCCCATTCCGCCCTCGCCGAGGATGCGCTCGACCTCGAACCGCCCCACGAGCCGCGGCGGTGTGGCCACGGGGAGCGCGGCTCGTGGCGCATCGGCCTCGAGGACCGTCGAAGCGTCGTGGGACGCCGGAACGGGACGATCGAACCCCAGGAGCTCCTCCACCTCTCTCCGCAGCTCGATGTCGGCGCCGCACGCTCGCTCCAGGAACTCGGCGCGGTCGGCCTGCGGCAGATCGGCGGCTTCACCGAAGATCGCCTCGACCCGGCTCGCGTCGCTCATCGTGAGAGCTCTCGCGCCAGATAGGCGCGCGCGAAGCGAAGATCGCGCTCGACCGTTCTAACCGTGATCCCGAGCAGCTCGGCGGTCTCGGGGTCGGTGAAGCCCGCGAGCGCCCGCAGCAGGATCACCTCCGCCGGTCGAGGGTGCTCGCGCTCGAGCTTCTTGATCGCCGTCCCGATCGCCACCACGTCGTCGGCCGGCCCACCGATCGCACGGACGAGCTCGGCGTGCTCGAGCCCGAGGGGGCGCTGCCCGCTGTTGCGCTTGTGGGCACCCTTCCGGCGCGCTTGATCGATCAAGATTTCGTTCATCGCGCGCGCCGCAGCGCCGAAGAAATGGGCGCGCCCCGACCAGTGCGGATCGCCGTCACCGACGAGCGCGAGGTAGGCCTCGTGCACCAGAGCGGTCGGTTGAATCGTCTGGCCAGGTGGGAGCTTGCGGAGCCGCGCCTCTGCCAGGCGGCGTAGCTCGGCGTACATCACGGGGAGCAGGTCGCGCGCCGCGTCGGCGCGCCCCTCTACCACCGCCGTCAGGATGGTCGAAAGGGGCGGATCGACCCGATCTTGCACGGCACCGACTATCGTTGGAAGGGCGAGGCGTTGCAACCATCGACCTGGCCGCTGTCCCGTCATCTTCGACCAGCCCAATCCAGCATCGTGGCGGAGCTCCCGAGGCGCGCGCCGAGCTTCGGGCCTTGACGTTCCGAAGCTCGGCGCGAGAAGATGCCCTCCTCGTGAGCACTCGCCTGCCCCTGCCCCTCGCGCACCATCGGCATCATCGATGCCGGGGCGCGCTCGTTGCGGGCGAGTCGGCGCGCCACGGTTGACCCTCTGAGCGAGAAGCTCGGTCCGGTTCCAGATTCGCCCTTCGCGTCCTTCTCGGGACCCCAGGACGAATCGAGGAACATCGTGCTCAAGATTGCGCTCCCCAACAAAGGCCGGCTCGTCGACGACGTGCGCGGCGCACTCGCCGACGCAGGTCTGGAAATCCGCTCCCCCGGGGAGCGCGCGCTCGTCGCCTCGCTCGGTGACGAGTTCAGCGCGCTCTTCGTGCGAGCGCAGGACATACCCGGGCTGGTGGCGGATGGTGCCGCCGACGCGGGAATTACGGGCTGGGACTGCGTCGCAGAGTCCGGCCGCGAGCTCGACGCTGTGGTGGATCTGGAGCTCGGCAGATGCAGGCTCGCCGTCGCAGCGAAGTCTCGTGACGGGACGACGCTTTCGGTCGAGAGCATCGGCAGAGGCGCGCGTGTCGCAACTGCGTTTCCGCGAGTCGCTGCCGCTTGGTTCCGGGACCGCGGGCTCGATGTGACGGTCGTCCCAGTGAGCGGTGCGGCCGAGGTCGCGCCGCACCTCGGAATCGCGGACGCCATCGTGGACTTGGTCTCCACGGGAAGCACGCTGCGCATCAACGGCTTGGTCGAAGTCGCGACCGTGATGGAGTCCTCGGCGCGCCTCGTCACGCGGCCGCGCGATCGTCTCGCGGCCGAAGTCCGAGCGGCGATCGACGACCTCGCACTCGCACTCTCGAGCGTGGTTCGTGCGCGCGGGCGCCGCTACCTCATGGCCAACGCACCGCGCGCAGCCCTCCAAAGCGTGCGAGACCTGCTTCCCGGCATCAACGGGCCGACGGTCGTCGACGTCAGCGGCCCAAGCGACTTCGTGGCGGTCCACGCCGTGGTGTCGGAGCGCCACGTGTACCGAACCGTGAGCCGGCTCAAGGCGATCGGATGCGAGGGGATTCTCGTAACCCGAATCGAGAGGCTGGTTCCATGAGCGGCCTTCGGTACAGAGGAAGGCTCGCGCTCCTCGACGCCGCGGCGCGACAAGCACTGTTCGCGCGCGGGGCCCGAGCAGCAGCGGTCGAGGTAGCGAAGACGGTCCGCGAAATCATCGAACGGGTACGCGACGAAGGTGATGCCGCCTTGTTCGAGCTGAGCCGGCGCTACGACGGCGTCTCGCCGGAGGCACTGGAGGTGGACGATGACGCCATCCAGGCCGCGCTCGGGCGCATCGATCGCGACGTCGTCGCCGCGCTCGAGCGCGCCGAGCGGAATCTCCGAACGGCCCACGGCATGTCGCTACCGCAACCTTGCGAAATCGAGACCGAGCCGGGCGTCACGATCGGCCGGCGGCCGGATCCGCTCGCCGCGGCGGGTGTCTACGCACCGGGCGGCCGCGCTGCTTATCCCAGCAGCGTCCTCATGGGCGTCGTGCCCGCTCGCGTCGCCGGCGTCCGCGAAATCGTCGTGTGCTCGCCGCCCGGCCCGGCAGGCGCTCCCTCGGATATCGTGCTCGCTGCAGCCGCGATCGCGGGAGCCACTCGCGTGTTCGCTCTCGGTGGCGCACAGGCGATCGCTGCGCTCGCCTTCGGGACCGCGACCATTCCGGGCGTCGACCGCATCGTCGGACCGGGCAACGCGTATGTGGCGGAGGCCAAGCGGCAGGTGGCGGGCTTCGTCGGCATCGATGCGCCTGCGGGACCGAGCGAGATCCTCGCGATCGCCGACGACTCGGCGGATCCCGAGCACATCGCGCGCGAGTTGATTGCGCAGGCCGAGCACGATCCCGATGCCGCGGTCGTCGCGCTCGCCGTCGGCGATCGGCTGGCCGCCAAGATCACAGAAGCCGTCGAGATGTCGACGCGCGTGCGCACGGATGTCGTCGCTCGCTCCCTGGCAGCGCGTGGAGCAGTCCTGGCGATCGACTCCGTCGAGGAAGCGTGGCCATTCGCCGAGGCGTTTGCGGCCGAGCACGTCCTGCTCGCGGTTCGCGAGCCCGAGCGAGCGCTCGCCAATGTCCGAAACGCCGGCACCGTCTTCTTCGGCGACGGCTCTTCCGTGGCCTTCGGCGACTACATGACCGGTGCCAACCACGTGCTTCCGACGGCCGGCGCCGCTCGCAGCTTCTCTGGACTGTCGACCGGCGACTTCGTTCGCTGGACGAGCTGGCAACGTGTCGACCGGGCAGCGGCCGCGACAATGGCGCTTGCGACTTCGACGCTCGCTCGCGCCGAAGGGCTCCTGGCCCACGCAGAGGCAGCGAATGCTTTCGCAGGAGGCAAGTCGTGACCCGACCGACCGCCGCCATGCTGGTTCGACCGAGCTACCAGAGGATGGACGTCTATCAGTCCAATCGCGCCCCGGTGGCCATCGATCTATCCGACAACACGAACCTTCGAGGCGCGCCGCCCGCTGCGCTGCGCGCTGCCGCAAGCGCCGGCGCAGAGGTGTATTCGCGATACCCGAGCCATTACGCAAACGAGCTCAAGCGCGCCCTGGCCGACTGGCTCGGCGTCAGAACGGACGAGATCGTGACCGGATGCGGCTCGGACGACGTGCTCGATTCGGCCCTCCGCGCATTCGCCGAGCCCGGGGATCGGCTCGCATATCCGTCGCCGACGTTTGCGATGGTCCCGTACCTCGCCCACATGAATGGCCTCGAGCCCCGCCACGTGCCGCTGTTGGGCAAAGCCCGAGGGTTCGACATCGACGCCGAGGCGCTCGTGGCGGAGCGCGCGCGCGTCACCTATCTCTGCTCACCCAACAATCCGACAGGCACGCTCGTCTCCGCCCAATCCCTGGAGCTCGTGCTCCGAGAAGCGGCGGGCCTGGTCGTATTGGACGAGGCGTATGTCGAGTACGCAACGGAGTCTCATGTGCGCCGAGCGCGCGACGACGGCCGGCTCCTCGTCGTACGGACACTGTCCAAGGCGTTCGGAATGGCCGGTCTGCGAATCGGCTACGCTGTCGGTGCGCCGGATCTCGTCCAGGCGGTCGAGAAGTCCCGAGGTCCCTACAAGGTCAGCGCGCTCGCAGAGCGGATGGCCGTCGCCGCGCTCGACGAGGATCGCGCGTGGATCGCCGACGGCGTGGCGAACGTGCTTGCCGCGCGGGATCGCTTCGTTGCCTTTCTGCGCGATCTCGGCCTCGATCCGCTCCCGAGCGCGGCGAACTTCGTCTGCGTTCCCGTCGCGAATGCGCGGGAAAAGGCCGCCGCGCTCCGGGAGCGCGGCGTCGCCGTCCGGCCCTTCGCCGGGCTCGACGGTATCGGCGATGCGCTCAGGATCTCGGTAGGGCCGTGGCCGATCATGGAGGGTGCCCTCCCCGCCTTGTCGGAGGTGCTGCGATGAGGGCCACCCTGCTCGACCTCGGGGTCGGAAACCTGCACTCCCTCGCCAAGGCGATCGTCGCCGCGGAGCCTTCTGCGAGCGTGAGCATCGAAAGCGATCCCCTCGTCGCATTGGGGCGCGGAATTCTCATCCTGCCGGGCGTCGGAGCCTTTCCCCACGCCGCAGCCCGGCTGGAGCCATTTCGCGGCGAGCTCCTCGCGGCGCTCGAAGCAGGCCAACCCTGCATCGGCATCTGCCTCGGAATGCAGCTCCTCTTCGAGGAGAGCGACGAAGGTGCCGGCGACGGCATCGGGTTCTTCGGGGGACGCGTCACGCGCATCCAGACGGCACGCGTGCCGCACATGGGATGGTCTTCCCTGGAGCCGGCCTCCGGCACACCGCTCTTGCCGTGGCCGTCAGCCGTTTACTACGCGCATTCATACGGCTGCCGGCCAGAGGCTGCGAACGTCGTCTTGGCGTCGACGACGCTCGACGGCGATCGCGTGGCCGCCGCCGTTCGCCGGAAGCAGACCTTTGGCCTGCAGTTTCATCCGGAGAAGAGCTCCCGGGCCGGCATCCGTCTCCTCTCTGCCCTGTTGAAGGAGGTCTGGTCATGATCGTTTGGCCCGCGATCGACGTTCGCGAGGGCGCTTGCGTGCAGCTCGTGGGCGGTGACTACCACGCAGAACGCGTGCGGCTCCCCGATCCGTTGCGGCAGGCCCGAGCCTTTCGCGAGGCGGGTTTCTCACGCTTGCACGTGGTGGACCTCGATGCAGCAACCGGTCGAGGCGACAACGCAGCGCTCGTCGAGTCGCTGCTCGCGGACTCGAGCCTTCGGGTCCAGGTCGGCGGCGGTCTTCGCACGATCGAAGCGGTGAGCCGCTGGATCGATCGCGGCGCCGATCGCGTGGTGGTGGGAACGCGGGCCGTCGAAGACAGCGTGTTTCGAGAGGAGCTCGCCCGCCGATTCCCCGACCGGGTCGTCATTGCGGTCGACGTGCGAGAGCGCGAGGTCTTGGTGCGCGGGTGGGCCGAAGGTACGGGCAAGAGCATCTACGCCCTCGCTACTGAGCTTGCCGGGCTCCCTCTCGCCGGCCTGCTGGTGACGGCCGTCCACAAAGAGGGTCGCCTCGGTGGCCCGGACGTCGACCTCTATCGGACGCTGGACGCAGAACCCGAGCTATCGATCACCGCCTCGGGTGGCGTCAGCACCTCCGCCGACCTGAAGGCGCTGCGCGACGCAGGGTGCGACGGCGTCGTGATTGGCATGGCTCTCTATACGGGCGCGCTCGATCCGCGCGCCGTCGCAGCGGAGTACGACCAATGAAGAAGCGGATCATCCGAAGGACCAAAGAGACGAACGTCACGGTCGAGGTCGCTCGGGCGATCCGCGGGTCGGAGCCGCCTCGCATCGTGGTAACGACGACGCTTGCGTTCTTCGATCACATGCTCTCGACCTTGGCACGCTACGCCGGGTTGGAGGTGAGGATCGAAGCGGCCGGCGACCTGCGGCATCACGTCATGGAGGATGTAGCGCTCGCACTCGGACGGGCGATTCGGGCAATCACGCCAGGGTCCGCCGCACGCTACGGCGAACGCACGATCCCGATGGATGATGCGCTCGTCCAGGCGGCGATCGACGTCGGCGGGCGGCCGTACTTCGCGGGCGAGCTCCCCAATCGCCTCTACACCCACGTGCTGCGCTCCTTCGCCGATGCTCTCGGTGCGACGCTCCACGTTCGCGTCCTTCGCGGAAAAGACCGACATCACGTGATCGAGGCCGCGTTCAAAGCCGTCGGGCTCGCGCTCCGAGACGCGATCGACGACGCGGGCGGCGGCATCTTCTCGACCAAAGGGGTGGTGGAGATCGAGGAGGAAGAGGTCGCATGAGCGCCTGTCTCCGCCGCATCGTGGTGTGCCTCGACGTCGACGGCGGCCGCGTGGTCAAAGGCGTCCGCTTCGAAGGGCTTCGAGACGTGGGCGACCCGGTGGCCCTCGCGAAGCGCTACGAAGCGGAGGGAGCCGACGAGATCGTGCTGCTCGACATCTCGGCAAGCGCAGAGGGGCGAGAGACGCTGCTCGATGTCGTGCGGCGCACGGCGGAAGAGCTGTTCGTGCCCCTTACTGTCGGAGGTGGCGTGCGGTCGGCGGGCGACATCGAACGCGTCCTTCGTGCCGGCGCCGACAAGGTGGCAATCAACTCGGCCGCGGTCGCCACGCCCGAGCTGCTCAGCAATGGCGCCGACCGATTCGGGTCGCAGTGCGTCGTGCTCGCCATCGACGCGAAAGGAGTAGCTCCCTCCAGCGCGTTCCCATCCGGATACCGCGTCGTGACGCACGGCGGACGCCGTCCGACGGATCTCGACGTGGTTGCTTGGGCAGGGCGTGGCGCAGCGCTCGGCGCCGGAGAGATTCTGGTCACCAGCATCGATCGCGACGGCACCAAGAGCGGCTACGAGCTCGAGCTCACACGAGCGGTAGCTTCCGCAGTGAACGTGCCCGTCGTCGCGTCGGGCGGTGCTGGAGCCGCTGAGGACGTCGCCGCCGTGCTGGCCGGCGGTTACGCCGATGCGGCTCTGATCGCAGGGATCGTCCACGATGGCCTGACGACCGTTGGGTCCATCAAGACCGTAGTGGCCGGCGCCGGCGTGCCGGTTCGCCCGCTGGAGAGGTGTCTATGAAAGGTCCTCGCATCGATGTCTCCCGGATCGACTTCGAGAAGGGTGACGGGCTCGTCGTGGTCGTGGCGCAGGACGCACTTTCGGGCGCAGTGCTCATGGTCGGCTTCGCGAATCGCGAGGCCGTAGAACGCACGGTGGATACGGGCCTGCTTCACTTTCATTCGAGACGGCGCGGCTTGTGGAAGAAGGGCGAAACCAGCGGAAACACGATGCGCGTCGTCGATCTCGCATTCGACTGCGACGCGGACGCGATCCTTGCGCGCGTCCACCCGGCTGGACCGGCATGCCATACCGGCCAAAAGACCTGCTTCGGCGACCCTCCTGCCGACGCGCTCGCTGCGCTTTCAGCGACGATCGCGCAGCGCGCCGCTTCGCCGGCGGACGAGCCCCAGGCACCCTCCTACACGAGGCGCCTCCTCGCCGACCGCAATCTGCGTCTCAAGAAGATCGGCGAAGAAGCGACCGAGCTCGTCGTTGCGCTCGCCGACGAGAAGCGCGAGCGAATCGCCGAAGAGGCTGCGGACCTCCTCTACCACGTGCTCGTGGCGCTCCAAGCTTCGGGCGTGAGCCTGCATGAAGTGAGGGGCGTGCTCGCCTCGCGTGCGCTCTAAACTGTCGCATGCGCAGAGCGGTCGCGTCGCGCGGCGGCGTCGAGATGGTGTGGCCGTCACGCCGCGTCGCGGCGCTCTTCCGGAGCTTCGCTCTTCGGCCTGCGCGTGCGCGGCGCGTCGCCAGCCCCGTCGCCCGCTCCGCGCTTCTGGGCCGTCCCCAGGCGGTCGATCACCGCGAGAGCGAGCTCCACCGTGAGGCGAGCCGTCGGAAGCTTCGGCGTGAACACGAGGACCCTCTCGTCGAGCTTTCGGCCCGGCCCCTTCTTCGCCGACGACTCGAGCGAGGAGGCGACCTCCGCGCAGGGCGTTCCCGCCTCGAAGCGGACGATGATCTCCGGGAGGATGACGTAGCCGCCGGGGCCCGCGGCCCAGCCACAGCCGATCTCGACGCTGCGCAACCCTTGAGCGGCCTCGGGCACGACGGCGACGAGGCGGATCTCGTCTGCGTCGGCGCGGCTCTGCGGCAGGCGAACGCGCGGCACGAGACGTAGGCCGGGCCGAGCGCGAGAGAGCTTGATCGCTACCGATCGCAGGAGCGGGATCGGATCGACCGCGAGATCGACAGGAAGCGAGCGACTCCCTCCCGAAGCGAAGAGCGCGAAGAGCGGCGCGGCGCCGGCCAGGACGAGCGGCAGATGAGCGATCGAGCGCGTGAACGCGAAGACCCCGGCAGCCACGGCGGCCGCCGCCAGCGTGGCGAAGGTGGCGAGGCCGGCGCGGCTCGAGATGACGAAGAATCCGCGGTCCTGCACGAGCTCGCGATCGACCAGCTCGCCGATCCTGAGAGGCAGCCATTGACCCGGCGGCCGCGCCTCGTGCTTCGCACGCGAAGGCAGGTACCAGACGAAGAGACAAAACGCGGAAGCGAGGAGCGGGCCGCCGACGCTCGCGCGACCGGAGAGCACCAGCCAAAGACCGCCGAGATAGACGATGGCAGCGAGGCAGGCGCGCACCGCGAGCGGAAGCGGAACCAGCGGCCGCGGGACGACGCCTCGATCCTTGGCGCGCACGCGGACCTCGTGGCCGTGAACCACGACGAGCCCGGCGAGGAGCAGAAACAGTCCGATCCCGGCGCCGAGGAGCACCTCGAGGCCGAAGTCCTTTTGCACGCCGATCGTCCGCTCCGCCGCGGGCACCGGCGCGGGCTTGGACGGCACAGGCGCGCCCGCGTCGAGCGCGCGAGCGTCGATTCGGAAGCTCCACGCCACCCGCTCGCCGCGCGCAGCGTAGAGCCTCACCAGCTCGATCACGTCGACGGGGCCCTTGCGGGTGACCGTCGACAGGACAGAACTGTCATCTTCCTGGGGGCCTTCGGACTCGGAGCCTGGAAGCTCGGCTCGAGGCTCGGTCTGGCCCATCGGAACGGTGAACGCCGCGCGGGTGGTGTCGAGGCCGTGGTCCCACGAAGGACCGAGCCAACGCACGAGCCAGCTGTTGCCTTCGCGGACGATGGATCCAGTCGCGAGGAAGTCGGTCCGGTAGCGGACGACGACGACGTAGCGCCCGCGATAGAGGCCCTTGCCCTCGAAGCCCACCTCGAAATCGGCTCGCGGGGTACCCGGTGCCTGCGGGGTCTTCTTTTCGACGGTCACCGGCTTCGCGCCGTCGAGTTGGCCGGCCTTCTCTGCTGCTTCCGGGACCACGAAGGCGCCGGGCTCGATCTCGGCATCCGGGTCGACACCGCGGATCGAGAACGACGCGAGCGGACCGCCGCTGACGAGCAGCAACACGCGATGCTCGACCCGGGCCTTGCCCTGGCGGTCGATCTCGACCCGCACGTCATCCCGCCCGACGGTCAGCTCGACCCACGCAAAGGCACGCGAGGCAGACGCCCAGAGGAGGGCGCCGATCGCCAGCGCAACGAAGTGCCGCAGGGCCGGCCGCGGGACCATGCCGCGTGTTCGCACGGTGGGGCAAGGTGGGCCAAGTTGCCGAATTTTTTTGGGTCAGCCGGCGTCGGGCACCGGGACGAGGCGAGCGAGCTCTTCGGGCAGCTCGCTCCGCACCGCGAAGGCGGGGACCGACGGGTCGCCACCCCAGGTGATCGCGTGGGCGTGAAGCGCGTGCCGGCCCAGCCCGGGGACGATCTCACCACCGTAGAGCGTGTCGCCCAGGAGCGGGTGCTCGATCGCGGCGAAATGGGCGCGGATCTGGTGGCGCATCGCGCGCGGCGCTCGCGCCTCGACAAGGGCGATGCCGGCATGCTCGCGAACGACCTCATACGTCGTGACCGCGGGCCGCGGATCGTTCCGAGCGACGTCACGCGGGTGGGTGCACGCGAGGACGCGGCGGCGATCCTTCGGGTGCGGGGCGAGCGGAATGTCGATGGTGCCCGACTCGGGCAGGTCCGCCGCCTTGACCAGGAGGAAGTACCGCTTGTCGAGCCGCCCTTCGCGGAGCGCCGCCGTCAACGCGTTGAACGCCTCGGGCGTCCGTGCCGCGAGCACGAGCCCCGAGGTGTCGGTGTCGAGCCGGTGGCACAGCCCCGGCTCCCGAGGCGAGAACCCGCAGGACCGAACCTCGGGGTAACGCGCAACGAGCGCGTTCGCGAGGGCGCCGGTCTCGCCCGGGGCGAGCGGCGCGGTCGGCTGCCCGGCGGGCTTCTCGAGCACGACGATGCGATCGGTCTCCAGGACGACCGTCAGCGGCAGGGCGGGATCGGCCACTGCCGAGGTGTCTCCGCTCGGCACCTCGACCTCGACCACCAACCCCTCGGCGCCGACGTCACCCTTGACCGCGCGGCGCGCGGTGCCGCTCTCTGCGACGAGGCGCACCCGACCATCGGCGAACAAACGCTTCACGGCGGCGCGGCCGAGCCCGTCGATGCGCGCGCACAGGATCTTGTCCAGGCGGACGCCGTTCTCTTCGGACGTGAGGGTGAAGCGCATGGTCAGAAGGTCACCTCGCCGCGCGCATTGAAGTCGGCGACGAAAGAGTCTCGCACGAGGAGGCGCCGGCCCTCAGGGCTGATCGAAGAGCGAAACGCGGGACTCGCCTCGTCGTCGGCCGTGAGCGCATGAGGCAGCTCATAGCGGAGGGCCGCACCGAGCGCGAGCTTGATGAACGCCGAGGCCTGCCAGATGACGGTGGCGCCGGCCGCGAACGCCGCGTGCGCCGCCACCGTCGTCAAGCCGGTGGTGATGCGACCGGGCTCCGCGGCGCGAAGCGACGGCGCGTCGCTCGAGCCAATCGCGTCGAACACCTCGGAGTAGTCGAGCCCCTCGCTCCGAACGATCGCCGAAAGGCGCATGTCGGCGTTGATACGCGAAAATTTCTCTCGGTTCTCCCAGGGGATCGCGACGAGCCCCGCGGAGAGCGCGCCTCGGAGAGGCGGAAGCATCGTCTCGCCGAGCCCGGCTTCGTCGAAGAGGCTGCCCGGGAGCGGAACCTCGACGACCCCGTCGAGCATCCCATACGGCTCGACGTACCGGACGCGGCGCGAGACGGCCGTCGTGAACGCGACGGCGACGGTACCTCGGGCAAGCCCGGCTCCGGCCTTCTCGCCGAGCTCCGGCTCTCCCTCGTCGCGGCGGCCGTCCCGATCGGCGTCGCCTGGGGCGGCACACTTGACCTCGAACGTCGCGGGGTTGTCGTTGCACGCTCGCATCACGGGGCCGACGGCGAAGCGTCCTTCAACGGCGAGGAGCCACGTCGGAAGCCGCCTATCGCGGCTCTGGTTCAGCGGCGTCCAGCGAAGCCCCGCGCCGATGTGATCGAGACCGCTCCGCTCGACGGCGTTCATCGGGAGCCTCACGAGCTCCTCGTCGCCGGCGTTGATCGACCCGCTGGTCGCGTCGTTCACCGGCTCGAGGTCGCGCGAGTCGCTCAGGACGACCGGGAAGCTGAGGGTCGCCGCGAGGTCATGGTAGAGGCCTATCTCGGCCCGCGGGAGCAGGCGCGCCGTGAGGCGCGTGAAGCGGGCGACCTCCTTCTCGTCGTCGCCGTGCTCCTGCGCGATCGACGCGACGGCGAGCTCGAGCTGGAAGCCCAGCGCGATCTCGACGTCGAAGGGATCGTCGCCGTCGAACGCGTCGGCGACGACGAAGGGGTTCGCCGGCTCTCGCATCATCGGGGGCTCTCCGCGGACCGGCGGCTCGTCGGCTCGTGCTTCGGAGGTGAACAGCACTGCGAGCGTGACCGCCGCGGTACTGGCTCGGATCACGACCCCGATGTCCGCCCTGCTCGCTCGGAGGATTGTCCGTCGGCTGCGCCTTCGACCTCGACGAGCGGGATCGTGCCGAGCGCGCCGCGAACCTGAGCGCGGGCAGCCGCGACGGCCGCAGCCGAAGGAAGCGTCCTACCCAGCTGGACGCTCGCCGCCCCGTCACGAAGCGATTGAGGAGGCGCCTCCTCCGAGGCGCCATCGGGGGCGCTCGCGTCGGAAGGCGCTCGCGCATCGAGCTCGCTGCCGTTCGGAACCGCGCCGGTGTCGGCGAGCGCCATCTCCTCGTCTTCGGCGATTGCGTCCGAGATATCCTCGGCAGCGAGCTCCTCTTTCGCGCTCGAGAGATCGCGCGACGTCTGATCGAGACGGTCGGCGAGCACGCCGAGGAACTGCCACAGGAGCTTGCCTGCGAGCTCGTACTCCTTGCGCAGGATGCCGAAGAAGTCGCTCCGCCGGATCGAGATGAGCTCGCTCTTCTCGATGGCGCGCACCGTCGCCGAGCGCGGTAGCGACCGGATGAGCGCCATCTCGCCGAAGTGCTCGCCCGGCCCGACCTCCGACAGGACCTGCTCGCCGCGGAGGATCTGCAGCTGCCCGTCGACGACGATGAAGAGCTCGTCTCCGCGATCGCCCTCGCGCACGACGTCCTGCCCGGCCTCGAACTCGAGGACCTCGGCCACCTGCATGATGCGAAGCATCTCGCGCTCGTGGAGCTTCGAGAAGAGCGGCATGCCGGCGAGCGCTTCGCGCCGAACGGCGAGGCGGCGCGCGCGCTCGGTGTCCTTCTGCGCGGTGTGGCCGACGCGGATCAGCACCGACGTGATGTTGTCCTTGCCGCCCTTCTTGTTGGCGAGCTCGATGAGCTCGCGCGACGCCTTCTCGCCGTCTTCGTCCTCGAAGTACGGCTCGAGCTCGGCGTTGTGGTTGATGTACCCATGCAGGCCGTCCGACGCGAGGAGGAACTGGTCGCCCGGCAGGAGCTCGAGCATCAGCGTGTCGACCTCGACGCGCTCGTAGACGCCTACCGCGCGGGTGACGGCGTTCTTCTGCGCGACCTTCTCGATCTGTTCTTTGGTGAGCCGGCCGCGGCGAATGAGCTCGTTGTAGACGGTGTGGTCTTCGGTGATCTGCTGGATCTTGCCGTCGCGGAAGAGATAGATGCGGCTGTCGCCGACGTGCGCGACGAACCCGTGCGAGCCGGTGATGAGGAGCGCCGACAAGGTCGTCCCCATGCCGCGCTTGGACGCGTCGCTCTTCGCCTCTTCGTGGATCCGCGAGCACGCGCGAAGAACGGCCCCTTCCATCGAGTGCATGATCTCGCGGGCTGCGTCACGCGAGGCGCTGCCCGACCCGTAGGTTTTGACCAGATCGTACCGGCGGCGGATCTCTTGATGGATGATCCGGACCGCGAGCGCGCTCGCTACCTCGCCCGCGGCGTGACCGCCCATCCCGTCGGCGACGATCCCGAGGCCGAGCTTCTTGTCGACGAGGAAGTTGTCCTCGTTCAGATCGCGGACGCGCCCCTGGTCGGTCAGGGGAAAAAATTGGATGTGCTCGGATAGGGCCATGAAAAGCGCCAGCGGTCGAGGGTACAGGACGACTCGACCCCGGGTCACGCGAACTTTGAAGGGCCCTCAGCCCGGGCCTTACGCGCCTTTTGTGGCTCAGCCGATGAGGCCCAGATCGAGCATCGAAGCGTGGCTTTCGCCCGCGACGATGACGTGATCGACGAGGGGGACGCCGACGACCTCGGCGGCCTCCATCACGACGCGGGTCATCGCGACGTCCTCGACCGACGGCGTGGGGTCCCGGCTCGGGTGGTTGTGCACCAGGACGATGGCGCTCGCCGCCTCGCAGAGCGCGATGCGCAGGATGTCGCGTGCGGCGACGCAGCAGCCGTGAAGCCCGCCCTGCGCGATGCGGCGCAGGGCGCGAACCCCGTTCTGACCGTCGAGCGCCAGGATCCACATCTCTTCGTGGTCCAGGTGTCCCACACGCGGGCGCATGAGCTCGGCGACCTCGGACGAGGTGCCGAGGCGCGTGCGCGACGCGAGACGACCCAAGGCCGCGCGGCGGCCGAGCTCGAAGCACGCTGCGAGGCGCAGCGCCTTCGCCGGGCCGACGCCCGGACGCGGCGCGAGCTCCATCGGCGTGGCGCGACCGAGGCGCGCGATCCCGCCGGGCTCGTCGACGAGCGCACGCGCGACGTCGATCACCGACAGGCCGCGCGTCCCCGTGCCGAGCACGAGCGCGACCAAATCGACGTCGGCGATCTCGGTCATACCTTCGCGGAGCGCGCGCTCTCGCGGTCCCTCGACCATGACTCGTTCCGGGCCGGTCTCCACGAGCGATTGGATTTCGAGCGTCATGACGGTGCCGTTACGCACGCTGCGTGCCCGCGCCAGTGCGCGCGTTTTCTCGATGGTGGACCACCGCTCTACCGTGGCGGGATGCTTTCCGGCGGGTGGCGGCCGCCGCCCCCGCTATGCTCGTGCGATGGTCCGCTTCGCGAGCGCCTCGGCGCTCTTGGCATGGCTGAGCTTCGGTTGCTCTGCGGCCCAGGAGCAACCCGCGGCGACCGAGCCCGGGGAGGTTACGAGCGCGGCGCCCGGACCAGTCGTCGCGGCGCCCCCGAGCGCGGCGAGCGCCGCCGCCCCCCGCGCCGACAAAGACGCTGCCGAGGACGTGGACGGCGGCATCGCGAGCGCGCAACGAGCCGTCACCGGCTCGAGGTTTCAGGACATCGATGCGCTCGTCGATCTCGCGCGGCTTCAGCTTCTGCGCGACGCGCCGATCCCCGACACCGATGGCCCGACCGACGCCGAGCGCGCGCGCAAGAACGCGATGCGTGCGATCGCAGTCGACGACACCTCGACAGGTGGGCGAATCGTTCTGGTCATCGCGCTCGCTCGCTCCTTCCAGCGAGGCGGAGTGGGCGACAGCGAGGGTGCGCTCGGCTTGCTCGACCTGGCAGCGTCGACCTTTCCGCCGGGGAGCACGGCGGCGAACGCCGCGGCGGACGTCGTCCGCGGAACGCTCGAGCTTGCTTGGGGCGAGCATGCCAAAGCGAAAGAGAAGTTCGCGGCGGCCGCGGCCGCCAATCCCAAGCTCGCCTCCGCCTGGGCCGGGCTCGGTGACGTGGCGCGCAGCCAAAAGCGCTTCGACGAAGCAAAGGCCGCGTACCAAAAGGCCATCGAGATAAAGCCGAGCGCAGAGCTCACGGCGAGCCTCGAGGCTGCGGAGCGCGGCGAGCCACTCGTCGTTCGAACGAACCGTCCGGCTTCGGTACGCGGCGGTCCGCTTGCACCGCCGCGCCCGGTCATCACCTGTCCCACGAGCGTCGCCAGCGCGACGACGAGCGCCGCCATGTGCCGCGCCGTCGCCGCGATCGCCAAGGCGTCGACGCCGGCAGAGAAAGAGGCGGGCGCAGACGACGTCATGGCTGCTTGGAGCGCGCTCGAGCCGCTCTGCGAGCAGAAGGACGCGGCGTGCGGGCCGTACGTCGCCACGTCGCTCGCTGCGGCCTCACGCGCGTTCTTCGAAGCGAGGCGCTCGGCGAAGGCGATCGCGACGGCCCGCATCGTGATCGCGAAGACGGCCGAGCTCCCCAAGGCAGCGAACGTCGCGCAGGAGCTACAGCTCGAGGTAGGCGATCGCTACTTCGAGTTCTGCGTCTTCGACACGGCCGCCGAGTTCTACGAGCGAGCCGCGAAGGCGAAAGGACCGGGGAGCAAAGAGGCCGCCGAGCGGGCGGCCTTCATCCGCGCCGCGTTCAAGTCGGTCCAAGGAAAGAAGCCCAAGGAAGGTCCCTGCAGCGGCGCGCTCTGCGGCCTCGATCGGCTGGTCACCGACAGGAGCTGGGTGAAATGAACGCGGCGAGCCCGCGCCCTACCGCCGCCGCGGCCTCTCCTTGCCGTCTCTCGAACGCACGAGCCACGGGGGTGTCGCGAAGTGTGACCGCGCGAGGTCGATGAAGGCAGTGATTCGTTTCGGAAGGAACCGGCGTGTCGGGTGCAGGAGCCAGACCGAGCCGACCTCGACCGCACGATCGCCGAAGACGTCGACCAGGCGTTTCTTCGCGAGGTCCTCGGCGCAGGCGAACTCCGGAAACAGCGCGACGCCCAGGCCGGCGAGCGCTGCCTCGCGTGCGAGGGCGAGGCTCGACATCCTCATTCGTGGCGACAGCGCGACGAGCTCCAGGCCGCGTGGTCCCGGCAACGGCCAGCGGGGTTGTGCATCGTCCGAGCCGACGAACAGACAGTCGTGGTCTTCGAGCTTTCCGCCGGGAGGCAGCGCGCCTCGGCGAGCCACGTACTTGGGGCTTGCGCAATAACGAACGCGTGCGGGCCCAAGGCGAATGCCGGAGAGCGAGGGATGGTCGACCTTGCCGACACGAAACGCGACGTCGAATCCCTCTTCGACGAGATCGACGTGCCGTCGGGTAAGGCTCACCGTCACCCGTGTCGCGGGCCACTTTCGGCCGTACTCGACGATGAGAGGACCCAGGAAGGCCTCGCCGAACACCGGATCGGCCGTCACCGCGAGGGTTCCCTGTGGGACGTCGTTCGCGTCCATCGCCGCGCGGTTCGCTTCCGCCGCCATCTTCGAGAGCTCGGCGCACCGAGCGGCATACGCCGCGCCGATGGCCGTCAGCTTCACGCTTCTTGTCGTGCGGTGCATGAGCCGTACGCCGAGGGCTGCCTCGAGACGCGCCATGCGCCGGCTCACGGTCTGCTTGGGAAGCGCCGCAGCCGCTGCCGCCCGCGTCATGCTGCCGTGCTCTGCGACCTTGGCGAAGAGCCGCATGTCGTCCCAATCGATTGTCTCGCTCATGTGACAGTCCGTCTCGTTCGTGGACGATTGTCTCGTCGGACGTCTTCGATGTACACCTCCGACGTGGCCGTCGACGTCACGACCAACATCCTGATCGAGAAGCCGCGTGAGTCCGTCTCGGCGTTCGCCGGCGATCCATCGAACGCACCTCGCTGGTACGAGAACATCGAGTCGGTCGAGTGGGTGACCGAGCCGTCCGTTCGCGTCGGCGCGCGCATGGCGTTCGGCGCGAGCTTCCTCGGTCGCCGACTCGCCTACACCTACGAGATCGTCGAGCTGGTGCCAGGTGCGCGTCTCGTCATGAGAACGGCCGAGGGGCCATTTCCCATGGAAACGACGTACACCTGGGAAGACGAAGGCGGCAGCACGCGGATGACGCTTCGCAATCGCGGTGAGCCGAAGGGATTCTCGGCGATCGTTGCACCGCTGATGAGCATGGCGATGCGCCGGGCGATGACGAAAGACCTCGCTTGCTTGAAGCGACTGCTCGAAACCGAGTCATAGGCGAGCGATTCGTTCGCGGATCTGTCGTCGTTCGTGGTCGTTGCGAGCGTGGCGAGCGGCCTCCTCGAGCTCCGCGGCGGCGTCGACCTTGCGATCGGCATCCGCGAGCAGGGCGCCGCGAACGAGGTGCACGTAGGGGTATGCTCCTGCGTCGATGTCGCGCTGCGCGAGGAGCGCGAGGCCCTGGTTCGGCCCTTCGGCCTTGCCGACCGCGTACGCCCGATTGACACGCACGGCGGGCGTGGGCCGAAGTCTCTCGAGCAGGCGGTAGAGATCTGCGATCTCGACCCAATCCGTCTCTTCGGACGTACGCGCCGTACAATGGGTCGCCGAAATGGCTGCTTCGATCTGGAGCGGCCCGGCCGCGCCATTGCCGAGCGTTCGCTCGAGGAGCCCTGTCGCTTCTCGAATCGTCTCGTGATCCCATCTCGTCCGGTCCTGCTCGGGGAGTGGGATTGGATGGCCGTGCTCGTCGATTCGCCCGTCGCGCCGCGCGTCGTGCAAGAGGACGAGCGACAGGAGCCCCGCCGCCTCCGCCTCGTCCGGGTACGTACCGAAGAGCGAGCGTGCGAGCCCGATCGCCAGCCGACAGAGGTCGGCCCGAATCGGTGCGTCGTCGTCGCCGGACCAGTAGCCCTCGTTGAACAAAAGGTGCACCGTCTTGAGCACCGCGCCGAGCCGCTCGCGCCCGCGCTCGGGCGTGGTGCCTTCGACGTCGCCCCTCTCACGAAGGCGCTGCCGCGCCCTCGTGAGCCGCTGCTCCATGCTCCTCGGCGCGACGACGAACGCCCGCGCGATCTCGTCGGTCGAGAGGCCCACCACGGTCGCGAGCGCCAGCGCCGCGCTCTCACCGTCCTCGAGCGCGGGGTGGCAGCACGCGAAGAGGAGGCGAAGCAGATCGTCCTTCCAGCCTCGAAGCACGTCGAAATCGCCGACCGCGATGCGGGCCCACGGGCTGAGCTCTGCGAGCAGGTCGACCGCATCGCCGTGGCGTTCGGCGCGTTTCGCTCGCCTCAGCCGATCGCGGTGCGCGTTCTGGGCGACGGTGACGAGCCACGCCTCTGCCGAGTCGGGCGGCCCGGTCTCACTCCACGATCGGAGCGCACGTTCTACTGCATCATGCACCGCGTCTTCGGCGTCGGGCAGCGAGCGGGTGAGCCCGAGCACCTTGGCCAGCACGCGCGGATACACGCGCCGGATCGCTTCGGCGTGCGGCTCGGTCACCCGCGCCACCGCCAGTCGACGGGCCTTACCTCGATCGCGTGATGTGCGTCGGTGCAGATCTGCTTGGCGCGAGCGACTGCCTGATCCTCGCTCTCGCAATCGATGAGATAGAAGCCGACGAGCCATTCCTTCGCTTCGATGAATGGCCCGTCGGTCACGTCGTGACCCGTCGGCTTGACCCTCACGATCCGCGCCGTCCCCGGCTCGTCGAGCCGCGCGACGGCATGCAGATCGCCTTTCGACGACGCAGCGACCTGCAGCGCTCGATGCCCTTCGAGAGCCTGCTTCTCCTCCTTTGCGGGGACTCGGACCTCGGGCGGGCCGGTCCGATAAATCAAGAGCGCATAGGTAGTCATCGCCGGTGCGGCTCAGCGTAGCAACGTGCGGGCTAACCGGCCTGCCGCGCCTCGATGCGGATCGTGTTCAAGGGGGCGGTCACGCTCACGCCTTCTTCCACAGCCCGAGCGCGGCACCCCCGGGGTCGCGAACGATGCTGAACTCGCCCGCCGGACCTCGACGCTTCTCGCGCAAGAGCGCCGCGCCGAGCGATACCGCGCGCTTGGTCGCCCCGTCGACGTCTTCGACCGCGACGAACGGGATCCACTCGTCCTTGTCTCCGTAGCGATCTTCCTTGGACCCGACGGCCGCGAAGGGCCCGCCGTCCATCGCGAGCATCGTCATCCCATCGGGGCCCGAGGACGCCTTGCAGTCCAGAAGCGCCTCGAAAAACTTCTTGGTTTCCTTGCTCTTTGCACCGTTGTGGTGGAACCACACGAAGGGACCGGACATGTTCGCTTCTCCTTGGTTGGGAAGCCCAGCAAGGAGCTTCCGCACGGAGACGTTCGCGGTGCCCAATCCACGACAGGCGACCGGCTAATTTTTTTCGCGGCCCTTCGGCGTGGCGGTCGAGCGACGCGAAACCGCGTCAGTTTCGGGATCGCGCCCGCTCCTCCCACGCGGGTGCCGCGCGCGGGCCGTACCGCGCGCGGTAGTCCGCGGGCGTGAGCCCTGCGAGTCGGACGAAGAGCTTTCTGAAGGCGACGGCGTCGTCGTAGCCGACGTCGTTCGCGACCGAGGCGACGGAGCCGCCGCGTTCGAGCGCGCGCTTCGCCGCCTCTACTCGGACGCGCTGGATGTAGCCGCGCGGAGAGTTCCCGGTCGCTGCCTGAAAGCGGCGCACGAAAGTCCGCCGGCTCAGCGCAACGCGGCGCGCGAGCTCGTCGATCCCGGGGAGCCTTCCCACCTCACCCTCGATGATCTCCTGCGCGCGGAGGATCTGCGTATCGTCATGGTCCTTCTGCGTCGAGAACGCGGCGTAGGCGCCCTGCGGTGCCTTGTTCGGATCGATGAGGAACATCTTCGAGGCCGCCCAGGCGACGTCCTGGCCGAGGAGACGCTCGACGAGGAAGAGGGCGAGGTTGATGAACGAGGTCGCGCCGCCCGCCGTGACGATCCGACCCTGGTCCACGAGGATCGCCTGCGGGGCCAGTCGGACCTTGGGGTATCGCTCCGCGAAGAGAGGCTGAAAGGCCCAGTGCGTCGTCGCGGCCTTGCCATCGAGCAGGCCCGCCTCGGCGACCAGGAAGCTCCCTGTGCAAGCGCTCATCACGTCCGCGCCGCGCTCGTAAGCTCGGCGCAGCCAAGGAACGATCCGCCTAGCGTCATCGATCCGGCCGACGATTTCCGGGTCGAGCGCCGGGACGATGACCACATCGCAGTCTCCAGCTTTCTTCAGCGTCGCCTCACATTGGAGCCCGATGCCTCCTGCGGCGGTGATCGCGCGTTCGTCACCACCGGCGACGAGCTGAATGTCGATCTGCGGTCGCGCTCGTCCCCGCGGTGGCGGCAGCGTCTCCGCCAGCTCGATGGACTTTCGCAGAAGATCGATCATGCCGATCGGAACGATTGGCGCGCAGTCGGGGAGGGCGAGAACGTGGACTCGACGGGTCTTCGCAGGGCGCGCCCTCATGGCCCATTCGTACCCCTAGAATGGCCGCTTTGCCATCTCCCTCGACGGCACCCGGCCGCCTACGGTGACGCCTCGTCTCGCTGAAAGGAGCACACGATGCCGAAAGCAAAGAGCCACGTTCCCGAAGGTCTGCCGTCGGTCATTCCTCAGCTCGTCGTCAAAGATGCGCTCGCGCTGATCGAGTTCGTGAAGAAAGCCTTCGATGCCGAGGTCGGCCACTTCATGCCGGGCCCCGATGGCAAGGGGGTCATGCATGGAATGTTCCGGATCGGGGGCGCAGCCATCTTCATGTCGGACGCCTCCGGCTTCGCGCAGCCGACGAGCGCCAACCTGATGGTGTACGTGCCGGACGTCGATGCGAGCGTGGAGAAGGCCGTCGCCGCTGGTGCGAAAGTGCTCGCGCCGGTCGCCGACATGTTCTGGGGCGATCGCTGGGGCATGATCGCCGATCCGTGGGGCACGGTCTGGCAGGTAGCCACCCACAAGGAGCAGGTCGAGCCCGAGGAGATGATGAAGCGCATGGCCGCCAGCGCCGCGAAGTGAGCGAGACCCGGTCACAAGCCCTGGCTCGAATCGTCCAAAGATCGAGGCGGCTGAATCCGCCGCGAAAGGACGAGAGCCATGCGCGCAGATACCAAGACCATCGCCATCGCTGCCAGCCCGGACCAGGTCGTCGACTTCCTTGCGGATCCCATGAACCTGCCGCGATGGGCGGTCGGTTTCGCAAAAAGCGTGCGAAGAGAGGGCGACGGCTGGGTGGTCACGACCGGAGGAGGCGAGATGACCGTTCGAATCGTGGCCGACCGAAAGCTCGGCGTCGTGGATTTCTACATGTCCCCGGCGCCGGGGGTGGAGGCGATGGCCGCGTCGCGGGTCGTGCCCGCGGGGAGCGGTGTCGAGTACGTCTTTACGCAGTTCCAAGCACCCGGCACGCCGGATGACGTTTTCGTCAAGAACGTTCAGGCCGTCGCGCATGAGCTCACGGTGCTAAAGGCTCTGCTCGAGATCGAGTGTCCGCTGTGAACGATCGAGACAAAGACGAAGAGGTCACGGCGTCCGCGGTGGACGCCGCGCGCGCCGGCGATCGGCTGGCTCTCGAGCGCGTCGTGCGAGCCGTGCAGGACGACGTCTACAAGCTCGCTCTGCGGATGACCGGCTCTCCGGACGACGCGCAGGATGCGTGTCAGGAGATCCTCATCAAGGTCGTGACCCGCCTCGATTCGTTCCGAGGCGACTCCTCGGTTCGAACGTGGGCCTACCGCATCGCGGTCCGGCACCTCTTGGATCGAAGAAAAAGCCGCGTCGAAGCGCTGGCCCTCAGCTTCGAGCAGTTCGGCGCGGATTTGCTCGACGGTCTGGGTGCACCCGAAGAGGCGGATCCGGTGATGGTCGAAGAAGTAAAGCTCGGGTGCACGCTGGCGATGCTGACTTGCCTGGATCGGGAGCATCGCCTCGCGTACGTGCTCGGCGACGTGTTCGACCTGCCTCACGCGGTTGCCGCGGACCTCTCTGCAATCGCCGAGGACGCCTACAGGCAGCGGCTCTCGCGCGCTCGACGCGCGCTCGAGCGCTTCACAGAAGCGTTCTGCGGGCTCGTGAACGAAGAAGCGCCATGCAAGTGCGACAAGCGCGTGGCACGTGCCGAAGAGCTCGGCCGCATCCAGCGCGGGCGTCCGCAGCTTGCGCAGACGACCACCCGTGAGGCGGTGCGCGAGATGGAGTCGCTCTACGACGCCGCGCGCCTCATGCGATCGCATCCGGACTACGCCGCGCCGGCGTCGATCGTCGAGGGCGTGCGCGCCGCTTTGGCTGGCGGCTCGCGCGTCCTCGGCAACTGACGGAAACCGTCGCGAGCGATACGGGCGCGCCGTTACGGTAGCATCCTCATCGACGCGTCGCGGGGCGAACCATGCCCGCTCCGCGCGCGAGCTCGACGAGCGTCGTCCGCAGCCAGCGCTGCTGCGGGTCGCGATGCGATCGTTCGTGCCAGACCATCGGGAGATCGACGGGCTTCAGGCCCAGCTCTTTGGGCGGCGGCCTCACCACCAAGCCCATCGGCTCGGAGAGCTTGAGCGCCAACCACCGAGCCGTCGTGAGGACGAGATCCGACTCGGCGACGAGGAGCGGAGAGAGGATGACGTAGGGCATGCGCACGGCGACTCGCCTCGTCAGCCCGAGCGCTGCCAGGGCGGCGTCCACATGGCCGCCGCCCTGCGAGGTGAATCCGATCATCAAGTGGGAGAGCGAGCGGTAGGTGTCGAGCGACCAACGCTTGCGAAGGGCGGGGTGGCCCTTGCGGAGCACGGTCGCCCACTCGTTCCTCACCAAGAGCTTGCTGAAGAACCCGGCGTCGCTGCTGGTGGGGAGTCCGAAGGTGAGATCGACGTGCCCGCTCTCGAGTTGCTCCCGCCACGACGCCGACCACGACACGATCTCCAAGTCGAGAAACGGCGCTTCCTTTTGAAGCCGTCGAAGGAGGAGCGGACCGAGCATGTAGAAGATGATGTCGGGCGCCGCGAGCCGGATCGTGCCTCGTGCCCGCGACGGGTCGAACGTATCCGGCGCGATCAGGCTTTGAGCATCGGTGATCAGTCGTCGCAGCGGGGCCGCGAGCGCGAGCGCCTTCGGCGTGGGGTGCATCGTCTGACCCATGCGCACCAAAAGCTCGTCGCCGAAGATCGAGCGCAGCCGCGAAAGCGCCCGGCTCACCGCCGGTTGGCTCAGACAGAGACGTCTGGCCGCGCGCGTCACATGCCGCTCGACCAGGAGAGCGTCGAGGGCGACGAGCAGGTTGAGATCGATGGCGGCGATGTCCACGTGGCGCATCGCCGGTGATCCTAGCTCGATGGTCGCGGAGCTCAGGGTCCGGTGCTTTGGCCGAGAACCCAGACCGAGGTCTTCGCGGCCTTGGGGTAGAGCTCGTGCTCGATCCTCGCGTGCATCGGATCGCCGTGGACCCGATCCATCCCGTCGGACCGATCGAAGTAGGCCACCTTTACGACGTCGGGGACGAACGGAAACCCGTTCGCCCGATCGGGGCGAAAGACGCGCTCGACGTGGTAGCCATAGCGCGCCATGACCGGCTCGGCTTCGGCCTCGTAGGCTCGGTAGGCGGCCTCTCCTCCGTCTCCGTAGCTGGCGAGCTCCACCAGGTAGAGCCTGTCCTTTGCGTCACCTCGAGGTGCTTCTCCGCGCACCGAAGGCCCTTGCGCCGAAGCCATTCGCGTCGATTCGGTTCGAAGGTGGACCACCCGCCGGAAGCCCTCATCGCGATGAAACGCGTCGAACGACTCACGGTCGGGCGAAGATACGAGGTTTACGACGTCGGGGCGCTCGAGCCGTTCCGCCACGAAAGTCTCGGGCTTCACCTGCCGGTCGAGCCTACCGCCGTAGGGGGCGACGAACGGGGTGACCTGCTCGACGTAGCGGCTGAACTTGGGCCGATCGGTCAGCCAGAGGAAAACGAGCTGGTAGTAGCGGGCATCTTCTGTCGATCGCTTCATGGCCGAGAAGATGCAGGTCGACGCCTCGGCGCTCCAATGACCTCTCGCTATGGCCGCCATGCTCGATTCGGATGACGGCCGAGTGTCCAACGCCCGCCGGCTCGGGCGTCATGGGGTGTCGATCATCCGGTCGACGCGCTAGATCAGGAGAAGACCATGCCGAAGTTCCTGTGTTTGCAACGCGGCCTCGCGACTTCCTCTGCAGCCGACAGGCCGTCGCCCGCGGAGATGCAGGCGATGTACGCGAAGTTCAACGAGTGGCGCGAGAAGTTCCAGAAGAACCTGGTCGACCTCGGAGGGAGGCTCGGCAAGGGCCGCGTGGCGACGCCGCAGCCGGCGGTCGACGGCCCCTTCGTCGAGGTGAAGGAGCTCGTGGGGGGCTACATGATCGTCTCCGCGGCGGATATCGACGAAGCGATCGAGATCGCGAGCGCTTGTCCCGGCCTCATCAGTCCGAGATCGACCGTCGAGGTGATCGAGATCCTCGTGCCCCCGGGATGACGACGGCGCTCGGCGATCGATTCTTCCGGCACGAATACGGCCGGCTCGTGGCGATGCTCACGCGTCGGCTCGGGGCGCATCAGCTCGAGCCGATCGAGGATGCCGTCCAGTTTGCGCTCGTGTCGGCCGTCGAAGCGTGGCCGAGAGACGGGGCTCCCGACAATCCTTCGGCGTGGCTCTTCCGCGTGGCGCACAATCGCGTCGTCGGAGAGCTGCGCCGAGATTCACGAAGGGCGAAGCTCGCGGTCGAGCAAGCGAAAGAGTCGCTCGATGCCGTGGATGAGCCGGCTGCGGTCCTTGCGGGCGACGTGCACGACGACATCCTTCACATGCTCTTCGTCTGCTGCCATGACGCCATCGTCATCGAGTCCCAGATCGTCATGGCGCTCAAGACCCTATCGGGGTTCGATGTGCGCGAGATCGCCGAACGCCTCTTTACGACCGAGGCGAACGTCTACAAGCGGCTCGGTCGGGCCCGCGCACGTCTGAGAGAGGTACAGCTCGACATCGGCGAGCTCTCGCCCGAACAGCTCGCTTCGCGACTGCCCGCGGTCCAGCTCGTACTCTACCTGCTGTTCACAGAAGGCCACCAGTCGTCCCACGCCGATGGTGCCATTCGCCGTGACCTCTGCGACGAGGCGAAACGACTTGCGCTCGTCCTCGCCGAGCATCCCGTGAGCGCGACGCCGGAGACCTTCGCGCTCATCGCTCTGATGTACCTTCACACGGCACGGATGCCCGCGAGGCAAGACGGCAGCGGCGGCCTCCTCTTGCTCGAGGAGCAGGATCGGTCTCGTTGGAGCCAACAGGAAATCGCGCGCGGCCTCTCATGGCTCGCGCGGTCGGCCGAGGGTGATGTCTTCTCGCGGTACCACGCCGAGGCGGGCGTCGCAGCCGAGCACTGCCTCGCGCCGACGTTCGCCGAGACGCGCTGGGATCGCATCGTCGACTGCTATGGCTTGCTGGATCGATTGGCGCCGTCGGCGATCCACACGCTCAACCGCGCGCTCGCAGTGGCCGAGTGGAAGGGTCCGGCGCAGGCGCTCGCGCTGCTCGAGGGTCTCGAGCCGCCCACTTGGCTCGTGGGCTCGTACCTCTGGTCGGCGGTCCTCGCGGACCTGCACCGCCGGTGCGGGCACGCCGACGTCGCCGCGCGATATCGTCGATTGGCAGTCGAGTCGGCGCCGTGTCAGGCCCTACGGGCGGCTCTCGAACGGCGGCTCGGGACGTGCCTTGCCGATCGCGACGCGAGATAGGATGACAGGGATGACGCCGCTTCGGTCGTCGGGTAGACGCTGGGCGTGGACACGCAGGTTCGTGCGAAGCACCTGCTCTGGATGGGGATCCTCATCGCCGAGCTCGTGGCGGTCCTGTTCCTCGTTCAGGCGCCGAGCCTCACGTCCGGCGCCGCGAGCGCCATACTCGGGCTGATCATCGTGACCGGTGCGGTCCGTGAGGCACGCAACGATCCGCCGTGGTTTGCGCGACTGGTTACCTCTGTGGCCGGCGTGGTTGCGCTCATCGCCGGCGTCGTGGCCCTTCAGTACGACGGCGGTGTCGTTCCGACGCTTCCGTACCTGATTCCCTCGCTCTTGCTCGCAGCTGCCGGCGGCTACTACGGCTGGGTGTACGAATGGCCGGAGCCCAAGACGAACGTGCTCCTGCAATGGATTTCGGCGGACGACATCGTCGAGGTCGACGGCGTCCAGCTGGCCGTGGGGCTCGACAGTCTGCCGAACGCGCATGCGCCCGGCATGATCTCGGTCTATGTACAGAGCTGCGTGGACGCACCTCGCACGGTCCGGCTCAAGCTCGAAGACATCGCGAGCGGCCTGTTGCAATCACGAGCGGGCCTCGAGCTCTGTCCGGATGGCGATTTCGATCTCGGTCCGGGTGATGTGGGTCGATTGATGCTGCCGTTCCGATGGGGAGCCGCCAAGCCTGGTGAGGCGCGCATCTATCTCGAAGCGAGCGCGTCGGGCCCCGGCGGCAGAAGGCTGATCCGCTTCCGCGCCAAGCCGATCACGTTTCGGACAAAGCCCGGCTTTCAGGTCTTCGCGCTCCTGGGTGGCTACATCGTCACGGGTGGCGGCGTGTACGTGAGCGTGCAGGTCCCCGAAGGGCACCGGCAAAGCGGCGGCGAGCCGCTGTTGCCGGCGTGGGTCGCGATGTCCTGACTCGCCTCGTAGGTCGCCGAACCTTCGACGCGCTGACGTAGGATTCCGACGCCGGACCGACCGCTCGGCCGTTCGCCGAGCTGCGCACAGGATCCGCTGGAGGTCATGAGCGAGGTTTCCGACTGAGTTGCTGGATCCGTTCGTGCAGTCACCGTAGTCGTGCCCACGCTTCCGGAGGCATCGCGCAGAGACGCAGCATGCGGCGTCACGGGCAGGAGAGCGGAGCGGGAGCTTTCCGGACAGACGAGGGGACTCGGAATGATACGAGCCGTCCTCGCGCTCCTATGCGGACTTGCGCTGCTGGTTGGTGCGGCGGCGCGAGCCGAGCGCACAGCGCCGAAGGTCGCGGTCCTGGAGCTCGACGGGGCGGTTCAGCCCGCGTCGCTCCGGTACGTCGAACGGGGCCTCCGCTTGGCTGCCGAAGAGGGCGCCGAGCTGGCAATCCTGGAGCTGAATACGCCGGGAGGCACCCTCGTATCCCTGCGCGCGATGACGACGGTGATCAGCCAATCCGACGTACCCGTAGCTGTCTATGTGACGCCTGCGGGGGCGCGAGCTGCTTCGGCCGGGTTCTTCCTGCTGCTGGCCGCCGACGTCGCCGCCATGGCCCCTGGGACGAACACGGGAGCCGCCCATCCGGTGAGCCCCGGCGGCCCCGACGGACAGGATGGGGCGCGCCCGAATCCGGCGATCGCCAAGGCGACGGAAGATGCTGCGGCACTTGCTCGTGCGCTGGCGCACGAGCGGGGCAGATCCGTCTCCCGCGCCGAAGACGCGGTGCGTGAGGCGCGTTCGTACTCCGCAGAGGAAGCGGCTGGCTATGGTCTCATCGATCACGTGATCGGCGACCGGCGGTCGCTCATCGAGGAGCTGAATGGCACCTCGGTGCAGCGCCTGGACGGCAGCACCAAGCGCCTCGATCTCCGAGGAGCCGAGGTCCAAATCGTCGACCGCTCGCTCGCCGAGCGCCTCCTCATGGTCATTGCCGACCCGCAAGTGGCCTATTTCCTGCTCATGTTCGGTCTCTTGGGCCTTCTGGTCGAAGTGATGAGCCCGGGGACGGTCGTCCCCGGAGTGGCGGGCGGCGTCAGCTTGGTGGTCGCGCTCTATGCGTTCTCCGTCCTGCCGGTCAGCTGGACGGGAGGGCTCCTGATCGCCATCGCCATCGGTCTCTTCATCGCCGAGGCCTTCGCGCAGAGCTATGGCCTGCTGACCATCGGCGGAGTCGTGACCTTGATCCTCGGCTCGTCGATGCTGATCGATGCGCCGGTCCCCGAGTTGCGGATCGGGCTCGAGCTGGTCGTTCCCACCGCGATCCTGCTCGCTGCGGTGAGCTTGCTCTTGGCCACTCGGGCCTACCGTCTTCGTCGCCTCGGCGTGAGGACGGGCGTGGAGGCGCTCGTCGGTGAGCTCGGAGAGCTGGTGCAGGGCATTCACGCGCCTGGCGGCGAAGGCAAGGTCTTCGTTCACGGAGAGCTCTGGAACGCGACGGCAGACCAGCCGCTGCCGGACGGCAAGCAAGTGCGCATCGAGCGCGCCGTGGGGCATCGGCTCCATGTGGCACCGGCCAATCGTGCGCCGGCGCATTGAAGGAGGCACGCAATGGACCGACTCATGTTTTGGGACAGCGCGACGCTCGGGCTGCTGCTTGCGGTGGTCGTCGCCGCGGTGCTGCTCTTCAAGTGGATCAAAGTGCTCCCCGAATACGAGCGTGGGGTCGTGTTCAGGCTCGGCCGGGTGCTCGACAAGCCGAAGGGGCCGGGATTGGTGCTCGTCCTCTGGCCGATCGATCGAATCGTTCGGGTCAGCCTGCGCACCGTGGCGGAGGACATTCCAGCCCAGGACGTCATCACTCGCGACAATGTTTCGATCAAGGTGAACGCTGTGGTGTACTTCCGGGTCACGCGGCCGATCGCCGCAATCGTAGAGGTGGAGAGGTACCTCTACGCGACCTCTCAGCTCGCGCAGACGACCCTCCGCTCCGTGCTCGGCATGGTCGAGCTCGACGAGCTCCTCGCCCAGCGCGACAAGATCAACTTGCGGCTTCAAGAGATCCTGGATCGCCAAACCGATCCCTGGGGCGTCAAGGTCGCGCTCGTCGAGGTGAAGCACGTCGACCTGCCGCAAGAAATGCAGCGCGCAATGGCGAGGCAGGCGGTCGCCGAACGAGAGAAGAGAGCCAAGATCATTCACGCGGAGGGCGAGCTCCTCGCCGCCCGACAGCTGACGAGCGCAGCAGAGGTGATGGAGGAGCGTCCGACGAGCTTGCAGCTCCGCTATCTCCAGACCCTCATCGAGCTGGCCAACGACCGGACTTCGACCTTGATCTTCCCGGTTCCGGTAGACACGCTCGAACACTTCATCGACCAGGCCCGACATTCGCTCCGGGCGACTCCGCCCAATCGGGGGGAAGAGGGTCCGCGCAGAGGAGAGTCGGCGCGCGACTGATTCCGACTTGGGCCGTCCTATTTCGGGCACGACCTTTTGCTGCCGCGCATGGACCCCGGGCGGTGCGAACCCCCCCTGGGAGGGTATGCACACGGCAGGTCGGCATGGCGGCGCTTTGATCAATTCCGCGAGCCGGACCTCGATGTCGGATCGAGGGCGCGGTCGGTCCATCTAATCTGGGCCCTGCTCGGGGTCGCTGCGCTCGCACTCCCCGCGCTGGCGATCAGTCACTCCGTCGAGGCTCGACCAAAGCTTCTGAGCTCCCTCGCTCAGTTCAGCAGATCCACCTGGCGGGCGTACATCGTACCATCACGCAACACGCCCTCTACCTCGACACGCCGGCCGGCCCGGACGTCTCCGCAGATTCCGCCGTCGAAGCGAGTCGTCGCGTCGGTAACGATGTTCTGGCCATCGACCGTGAACCAGAGATCCGGACAGGCACCCGCGAGCCCGATAACCTTGCCCCTGACCTCCGCAACACTCTCATTCGCGAGAGCGGCGCCGCCGACGGCGAGCCCCAACGAGAGCGCAATTGCCGTCGCCATCCGGTGCGCCCAGGGCGATCTTCGCGTCATGCATTCTCATGCAGCAATCCGCGAGCCATCTCTGCGAAGCGCTCGCCGCACGGTCGTGGTGGTGCCGATGATCGGGGCCACCGATCCGCAGCCGCCTTCACTGGTCGGCAGCGGCCATCTTTGCCTTGCCTGGGGAGCGGGCCTTTGCTTTGGCGGCTCTGACTTCCGGTGATCTGGTCTTGCGTGTGGCGCGCCGCGCCAGGTTCGCGGTCCGCTTTGCACGGCCCGTGCTCCTCCGGGTGGACTTGCGTGACGGCTTGCCGGTAGCAGAGCTCTCGAGAGCCGCGCCTCCTTTCTCGGCAGCGCGCTTCGAGGCGTTGCGCGAGGCGGTATGACCTGCGCCAACCTTGCGGTCGCTCGCGCTCACGCCGGGCAACGAGGTGTCGACCGGCTCGTCCCGGCGGCCGTGCGGAGCTCGTTTGGGCTTTGGTGGATTGGCTTCGCGCTGCTTTCGCGCGCGGTACGTCTCGCTTCGGGTTGCCATACCACAGCTTGGGCCGAGGAAGGGCCTGCGGCAAGAACGAGGTCTGGCGCGCAGACCGAGAGCTTCTGGTGTGGTCCCGCCTGCGCCGCGGCATCCACGGTGCATGGCGGTTCGGGCATGAGATCGATCGGGACTGCAGCAGTGCTCATTGCAATGATCCTGACCTCTGCCTGCGAAGACGGTCCTCCTACCACAGAGCGCACGACAGCGCCGGCGAGGCCCGCCGACCCGTCGTTCGCGGAGCTTCTGTCCTCGGAGCCACTGTCCTCGGAGCGGTCCGCGTACGATCATCGGCTGGAGTACCGCGAGGCTCTGAGGAAGGAGATCGAGCTGATGTCGGAGGCGATCCACGAGCTCGAGCGCATCGACGAGCAGCCCACGCAACGCGGGCGAATCGCGCACGCCACGCTGCCCGATCTCTACCGCAAGCGCGAACACCTGATTCGGGAGCTCGAACGGTTGCCCTACATCAGCCAGACGGAGTGGGCGGAGTACTACGGCGGAATCGAAGCAGCTCGGCTGGATCTCCGCCGATCGTTGCTCGATGCGTACGACAAGCTCGTGCGTGGGGCGTGAGCTTCTCGGACGCGTTCGTGAGCTTCTTGGACGCGTCAGTCCGCCACCCTGCGATAGACGCAGCGAACGCCCGCGACCGAGTCGACGATCACTCCATCCACGTAGTGGAGCTCGGCCGAAAGCGGATGACCCGATTGGGGCGGGAACCCGCTGAGCACCTGCAGCTCGATGCGGTCGCCCTCGATTCGGTAGACGCCCCAACGATCCTGAATTCCACGAAAGGTGCACGCTTGATTCGCCGCGCAAGGCGCGAGCAGATCCGTGGTCGCGAAGCGGTGCCCCGAGCCGAAGGCCAGGCGGCGGGCGGGCCGGCCACCACATGGCGGTGACCTCCAGATCCCCTCGAGCTCGTCCTTCAGCGGGGGAGCCTCACCGGCGCCCACGATCGGCGCCGCCGTGGGCTCGGGCAAGCTCGTCTCGGCACAACCTGCGACGACGACGATGCAAGCGCAGACGGCAGCGTGGCTCGCCTTCCATGCCCGGCTGACCGTGTTCACGAGGGCTTCTTCGCCTTCGATGGTTCCTTCTTGGACGGTTGCGCGGTGTCAAGGGCGGGAATTCCCAACGAGCGCGAGAGTCGGCCCAGTGCCTGGGCGGCCTCGTCCTGCGTGAGGGAGCCGTCCCCGTTGTCGTCCGAAAGCTCGAATGCGCGCTCTACGGGCATTTCGATCAAGGCACGAACTTCATCCTTCGACAGCCCGCCACTTCGATCGCGATCGGCTTCATTGAACGCCGCGTGGGCCAGCCGGCGCGCACCGGCGACAGCAGCGCTCTTGGCCTCGGCCTCGTCAATGGCGTCGTCCTCGTTGGCGTCCGCCACGCGGAACAGGTCGTCGACAAGGCCGCGCGCCGTCTCGCGCGCATCTGCGACCGTGACCGACTTCGTGTAGTCGACGTTCATCCATTCCGCGAGTCTTGCGAGAGGCGCATCTCCTTGCCCTCCGGATCGCACCAGCGCCTGGAAGCCGGGATGCCTGTCCAACAGCTCGGTGCGCAGCGCGCGTCCTTCTTCGGGGGTGATGGTTCCGTCGGAGTTTGCGTCGGCACGGAAGAAGGCGCCGCCGATGACGAAGTTCGTAACCGCGGACGCTTCTTCTCTCGACACCCGCCCGTCGCCGTCGGCGTCCGCGAGCGTGGCCAGACGCTCGATCGCCGCGCCGACGTTGGCCGACGGCTCACATACCGCCACGCCTCCGAGGCTCACTCCCGGCGGAGCGTTCGGCTTCGCCGTCACGTCCGGCTGGAGTGGCTCCTTACGTTGCTCTCCCTGCTCCGGGGGCTCTTGCTGCGCCGGGGGCTCTTGTTGCGCCGGGGCCGTCTGCTTTCCCGAGACCTCCTCTCGGTCGCGGGGCTCGCACGCGGCCCCACCGCTCAGCGCCGCGAGGGTGAGCACCAAGGTTCCCATTCGGTTCTTCATCTCTCTTCTCCTCATCAGCTGCTGCCAGGCGCTGCAAATGTTCGGCCCGGATCGAAGATGTGCCGGCAAGCCTTGCTCGCACCGTCCGCCCTCGCCGTATTGGTCGACCACGGGGTCGCCTCCAAGAGGAGGTCGCTACCATTCGGTCCGGCGCAAATCCCGAACCTCAGGCTGCCGTAGGTCACCTGAAAGCGCCCCTGTGCCGGCGAAGGCCTCAGGCGCATCGACCCGCGCGCCGTGATCTGCTCGCTCTCGAGCTCCGTTTGCGCAAGCAGCGTGCCGTCTTCGGACCGGTCGATGAGCCCTGCCATCAGGAAGGGCTGACCCTCGATCAGACTGAGCGTCAATCGGAGCGACTCGGATGCGCGCAGCAGATCGAGGAGCAGCCCCGCATCCGAGCCGGCTACCACGAAGGTGCCGCGAAGCCGATTGCTCCCGGAGAGAGAGAGCCGCGCTTCGTCGATGTGCGCTTGGGCATGGAGCGGCTGCTCCGCCACGCTCATGCCTGGCAGCTCGAGCATACCGCCGTCTACCACGATGGCTCCGCTCTCGATCGCAGGAACGTGGAGCGCCGCCATGACGCCGGTGACGACACGGTGGCCTCGCACATCGAGCGTCGCTTCCTCGACGCGAATATCCAACCACCGGCCCGCTTCATTTCCCGGGTGAAGCTCGATCTCGAGCCCCTCCAACCAAGGGAACGTTTCGTCATCACCGCGGGAGAGCCTGACTTCGTTGGCGAAGATGGCGACGTCGACGTGCTCTTCGACCCCTGCTGTGGCCGACGCTCTGGCTTCGAGCTCACGCACCCGCAGGTCCTCGGTGCGAGCTCCTCGAACGACGCCGTCTGCGAGCTCCATGCGAAGCTCTTCGAAGGCGAGCTCGGGGGCCCCTTTCAACTCGTACCCGTCGATTCGAAGGGCTCCTTCCCACGAGACCCTTCCCCACCTGCCGGCGTGCGCGTCCACGCTCAGGTGCTCGATCTCGAAGGCGTCACGAACGAGGCTCACGATGCTCAGACGTCCGGACGCGCTGTGAGCCTGCAGCGACAGTTGGCCACCATAACAATCCATGACTTCCACACCCTCCAATCGAAACTGGCCCGGATAGAGCGTATAGGCGCTCGCGTAGTCGAGCTCGCATCCCGCCGCTTCGGCGGAGCGCTCGAGCGACCGTCTGAGCCACCAGTTTCCCAAGACGAGGTATCCGAGCGAGAGGGTGAAGACGGTGGCCAATCCCGCGGCCGACCGGCGGACCCATGTCGAACCCATGTCATCCTCCGGGAGCGTGCTTGCTCGTGCCCAGCCGCGGAGACATCCAATCAACCTGTCGCGTCAGGTTCCCGCCGGCACCTTGGCCTGCGCCCGACCGGCGAGGATCTCCTTCTCGAGCTGGTCGAGATCTCGATCGATCCGTTCAACGAGAGAGCGTTGGTCGGGGCCGGCCCTGCCGACGATCTTGTCCGATTCCGCTGTGAGCTTCTCGAGCCTTCCTCGAAGAGTCTCGATGCTCGCTCGCGTCTCTTCTTGCTTGGTGTTGTCTCCGCCCGACACGGCTTGCTCCCAAGCGGTGAGCTGAGACTCGAGCCCGTTGATCCGCCGGTCGATCCGGCGCGTCAGGGTCAGGCTCTGCTGCATCTCCGCGCGGAACGCCTCTTTCCAAGCCTCGACCGCTTCCTTTCGCTCCTCGCGCACGTCGGCCGCACCCTCGCGCGATTGCTCCGCGATTTCGCGCGCCCTCTCGGCCTCGGCTCGACCTACATCCTTGGTCTCCTCCCGGGCCTCCCTCCGCTCCTCGGCAGGGTTGTTGCACGCCATCGCCAGGATCGCTCCAACCGCCATCGTTGCTCGGTTCATCACTGTGGACCTCCATCTGGTTCACGGGTCACGCTCACGGCTGACGCAAGGCTCGCGCCCGCATCTACCCAGCTGATGCGGGCTTCCCACGAATGGCTCGTCGACGGGACGAGCGAACCGGGCATTCGAAGCCGGGGCGCAAAGCCTGGTCCCTCGCGACCGGGACCGCGAACCGTGTCGAGGCGAGGCGCTACAGGTGTTGCTGGCGTCCGCGCGGTAGGCGCGCGAGATCGCAGCCGGCCCGCTCGCCATCGAGCGCGCACTCGCCTCGGAGGCGGTGCTGCCAGGTTGTGGGTGGGCGATCAATCCGTGAGAAGGCCAGGTCTCGCGCCGTCATTCATTCACTGGCCGCGGCATTTCGCCCGGGTGCGGGATCGACGTAGCGAGGCTGTGCCGGCGGGGGGCTGTCCAAGGGTGTGCCCACGATCTCGACCGTGCTCGGAGCAAGTGTGACGCCCGAGCTCGCGAGCTCTCGCACGATGTGCCGGCTGATGGCATCCACCAGCTCGCGCCCGCCGTGGTCGCGCGACAAGAACCGGAGCGTCATCTCCATCACGCTGTCTGCGATGCGCACGTAAACCCGCGGCGTGACGTCCGGCGTTGGCATGAAGTAACGCCGCTGCATCTCGCGTAGGGCGTCGGCTCCGAGCTCCGTCGCCGGCACGCTGTACCGTTGCGCCGCCTCGAGCAGAATCCGCTCCACGACGTCGCGCTCCGCATCGATTCGGAGTGGAAGCGAGATCTCTTCCCAGAGAAAGGGGAACTCGCGGGAATAGTTGTAAACCGGCTCGTCGAAGATCTTCGAGTTGCTGACCGTTACGATGCGGCCCGTGTACTGCCGGCTTTTGACCCACATCGCGGGCTCGTCCCGCTCCACCGGCGGCGGCTGTCCCATCTCCAATATGGTGGTTTGCGTGAAGTCCAGCGCGATCACGTCTCCGCGCACCCCGCCCATCACGATTCGATCGCCCACGTTGAACGTTTTGCCTCGAAGCAGCACGAAGTAGCCTGCGAGCGCGGCGATGAGCTTTTGTAGCGCGAACGCCAGGCCCGCGGTGATGAGCCCGAGGGCCGTCGTGAGCCGCGTCGGGTCGTCGAACCATATCGAGACCACTCCGAAGAAGAGCAGCACGGCTGCAAGCAGGTGGATGCCTTGCCGCGTCCAGAATTCGGCGCGCACGTGGGCGCGGCCGCCGAGCACACGGCGAACGATGAACCGAATGGCCCGTACGCCGAGCAGGAGCACGGCAACGAAGCCGAGGGTGAACAGCAGCTTCGCGCCATTCTCGAGGGTGACTCCGACCAGCTTCACTCCAAAGAGCGAAACCGCACGGTTCGGACCGGTGAGCTCGATGACATCCACGATGTGACTGCTCGCGTCTCCAGTTCAGCGCTTCGTCAGGTACAAATATGCGTCACCCGCGTGCAGCAGGTCGAACGTGGCGAAGGCGGCGCCCACCTCGACCGGAGCTTCGACGCGCCAGACGATGTCGCCGGATGCACCGATGTCGCCGACGGCGAGGTGGTGCGCATCCGGGTTTTCCACCGGAAGCCGCAATCGTACGGTGGTGAGGGTGGGGCGTGACCCGGACGTGCCGGCCGAGCGCTCGGCGGGCTCCACGGAGAGCCGGTAGACCTCCCCAGGCTCCGCGAGCGCGCCTTCCACATCGGAGGCCAGCCCGAACCAAACCCGCTCGCCTTCACCCGGGCCGACGGCGCGCGCGGTCGCACCGGTGCGCTCGACGTGTAGCACGAGCGGCCGGCCGGGTACGACGAGCTCGCTGGCGAACGCGGCGCCCGACACGAGGACCGATGGGGCGGCGTCCTGGCCCGGGGGCTCGAGCGAGGCTGGTGGAAAGGCAGGTCCGCGTATGGATGCCGGCACGATCACTTCGGCCTCGTCGTCGGCACCTCGGGCGAGCCCGACGTCCTCTGATTGGCAACCCTGGAGCCCGAGCGGCGCCATGGACCCCAGCAACAAGGTGGCGATCAACGATCCCGTCGCGCGACGCGGGCGAAAGCGTTCAGGTAGGTCTCCGATCGCTTCCAGCTCGCTCAGCTCGAGGGCGCGGGCGATGTCCTCGCGCGCGATCGTGCCGACGAGCACACCACGATCCATGACGGGGATCAGCGGATAGGTGTTCTCGCCCAGCGTGCGCAGCGCCGTGGTCGCTTCATCGTCGGCGGCTAGAGCGGGAACGTCGAGCCTCAGTTCCCGAACGGCTACCTCGGCCCTCCGTTCCGCAGGTACGCCTCGGATTGCCTCGAGCGTGACCACGGCGGGAGCTCCTCCGTCGGAGAGCGCGAACGCGAGCGTTCGTTCGCTTCGCATGCGCGCGGCGACCTCGTCAGCGGAGGTGTCGGCCGGCACGGAGAGGAGTCGCTCGTGCATCACGTCGCGAGCTCGCAACCGGCCGAGCAGCGCTTTGACCACGACACCCCGCGTCTCTGCTTCTGCGCCCATGAATACAAAGAACGCGATCAGAAGCAGCAGCAGGTTGAACGATAGAGCTCCCCAGATCCCGAAGGCGATCGCGAAGCCCTTGCCCACGCGGGCTGCGATGCTCGTGGCTCGGACCTCTCCGAACCGCTTGGTCAACAGCGAACGGAGGATGCGGCCGCCATCCATCGGGAAGGCGGGCAGCAGGTTGAACAGCCCGAGAAAGACGTTGAGGCTTCCTACGTAGAAGAGCAGAAACCGCAGGTTGAACGAAGCGGTTATTGCGGCAGCGTTCGCCAAGAAGAACAAGCCTCCGAGCGTGAGGCTGACAAGTGGCCCAAGCAGGGCCATGACCGCCTCGTGCCGCGTCTCGCGCGGCGGCTCGGAGATCTCGGAAACGCCGCCAATCATGAGGAGCGTGATCGAGCGGACGCGCCCGCCCTTACGAACGGCGTAGAGGGCGTGGCCGAGCTCGTGGAGCAGCACCGAGGCGAAGAGTGCGATCGCCACCCCGAGGCCCCAGAGGTATGGGCTGCCCGCGAGCCGCTCCGGCGGCACACCAGCGACCTCTGCGGCCGCGCTGAACGCGCGTGCGAACGCAAAGGCGAGGAATGGCAGCACGAGCACGAACGTGATGTGAATGCGGACCGGAATTCCTCGGATCGTGGCGATGTGAAAGCCGCCCATCTCTGCCTCGCTCTCCCAATGCAGAGCGAGCACCGGCCGTGCCACGCTCACGCTCGGCGCTGAGGCTCTGGAGCCGACGCCGTGCTCGCCAACGACGTCGTTCAGTCTCCGTCACCTTCCTCTCGACGCTCCTCCTCTCCGGAGCTGCCCGCCCTCTGGTGCTCCGGCTTCGCGGACCCCGGCGCGCCACTCCCGGCTTGGGTAGTTCTCACCCGCCCCTCCTGGCTGTGGGTCCCTCGGTCCTGGTTGCCGTCGACTTGGCTGGCGTGGCCAGGGATCGGCTTGCGAACATCCGATTCCTTCTTGACGGGCTCGCCCGAGTTGCGCGGCTCCGCCCTGCGCTGCCGCGAAGAATCCGGGTTCACGCTGCGATTCCTCATTGTAGCTCCTTCAGCGATACATCTCCGCAACGTCCACGCCACTCGGTGCACCCACGGCAGGCCGAGGGGGGAAAGCCGGCCCCAGCAGCAGCGGAGGAACGAGAGTTGCCCTGGGTGCCCAAATGCACTCGAGAGCACCGGACAATCATGGCGCAACCAGGCGATTCGATGACCGCGTCGATCACATCGTTCGCGCGGCGCTTTCGGCGGTCAACTGCAGCGCGGCGCTGGACTCCGGCGACCTGAGCGCAGCCGCGGAGCACCTCGGAGATCTACGCGACGCGGTCGCTTACCTCGAGCGCTGCGGTGCGACCGATCGCTGCGACGTCTCGATGCTTCGATCCCAGGAGAGCCGCCTCTCAGAGCGGCTCGTCAACGGACAGTTTTCGCCGGCAGCTTTCGCTGCAGGGCGGCGTTGAAGCCGTGCGACACGATGTCGCGCTGCGCGACTTTGTGCCCTCGCACGGCACGTGATCGACTTGGCGACACATCCTTTTGGGAGCATCGAAGCGACCGCCCGCGGGTCACACGACGTACAGCCAGACCGTTCCAATGATCGTCGTCAGGATCGCGATCGGAAACCCCAATCGGGTGTAGGCCCAGAACCCGTAGCCTCCGACGTCGCGCGACCGCTCGGCGACGATGACGTTCGCGACCGAGCCCAGCAACGTGAGGTTGCCCGCGAAGGTCGATGCCATCGCAAGGAGCATCCAGCCGCGATGCGGGTCCGCGAGCGCGTCGACCTGCTCGCGGACCACGAGGATGAACGGCACGTTGGACACGACGTTCGAGCCGAAGAGGAAGATGGTCGAGAGTCTCCCGAGATCGCCCGGCCCTTGGAGCGGGAAACGCTCGAAGAACCATTCGGTGGCCCCGCTCCGCGTGAGGCCCTGGACGACGATGAAGAGGCTCGCGAAAAAGAGGAGCACCGACCATTCGATCTTCGGCCACACGAGCGTCGCGTCCTTGCGCTGGGCAACCAAGAGCACGGTGAAGCCCGCGACGGCGCTCCAAGCGAGGTGGAAGCCCGCGAGGTAGAGGCCGGTAGCGAGGAAGATCACCGCGAACGTGAGCGCGATCGATCGATTGACGAGCGGCGGTCGAATGCTCGGCGGGGCGAGCTCGCCCAAAAGCTCCTTGCGGTGCATCCAGGCGATCACCAAATGGTTGACCGCGAGCGCGACGATTGCGAGCGGTAGCATCCTGACGAAGTACTCGCGATAGCCCAAGCCACCGAGGCTGGCGCACAGCATGTTCTGCGGGTTGCCGACGAGCGTGGCGACGCTGCCGGTGTTCGCGCCGGTGGCGAGCCCGACGAGGTAAGGCGTCGCCGGCAGGTCGTGCGCCCGAACGAGCGCGACGACGATCGGGGCGCCGAGGACGCACATCGCGTCGTTGGTGATGAGCGCCGAGCCGATCCCCGCCCCCCACACGACCA
>JBGTSH010000003.1:0-86756 GCA_041940405.1 Polyangiaceae bacterium | reverse complement strand
TCACTTCTCCACGACGCCGAGGATGTCGTCCTCGCGCAGGATCAGATGATCTTCGCCATCGATCTTCACTTCGGTACCCGAGTACTTGCCGAAGAGAATCCGGTCGCCCTCTTTGATGTCGAGCTTGCGGGTCGAGCCATCGTCGAGGACCTTGCCATTGCCGACGGCGACAACGAGCGCCTCGACCGGCTTCTCTTTCGCGGTGTCGGGGATGATGATCCCGCCTTTGGTCTTCTCTTCTTCCTTCACCCGGCGGACCACCACGCGATCCTGAAGCGGCCTGATCTTCATGTTCTCTTCCTCCGAAACTTGAAAGCGACCACCTAGCCCCCGTGGTGGCGCGCGCCCTCGCGCGGGGTTGGGGCCCCGCACGAAAGGGTCGTGAGACAATTGTTGGCACTCATCTGGAGCGAGTGCTAGCGGGCGCGGCGTACATTAGTCACGCCCGGAGAGCTGTCAACGGGTCCACGGAAGCCCCGAAAGTGTGGCAACGAGCCGGGAAAACCGCGGGGAACGGCGCGGCTCCCCGAGCTGGCACTCCCTCCAGGGTCCGGCTAACGATCAGGCCACAAAGCGCTGCTATCGCACAGGATTTCGGCGCCCAAGACGCGGCCCTCCGAGCTCGGGCGCGCTACCATGAAGCGTCACCTTCGGGTGACCTGGCTCGACAAGCCGGGCGACCGGCCTCGAGCCATGGCTCGGCTGCCGTCAGGCCGACACAGCCCGCCGGCATCCGGGCCACCCACCCCGGGCGCCGAGCTGTCCGTTTCGTGGGAGCGAGGGCCCGGGACTTTTCGGAGGAGAAATGTCCCAGTCTTCGCACCCGACCCTTCTTTTGACGGCGACTTTGGGCGACTACTTCCGCGGGCCGGTCAATGCCGCGATCCACGGAAAAGAGGTCGAGGCCTCTCCGGCGACCGAGACCTATCTCGTTCAGCTCCTGAGCGATTTCGCCAACCCGGCCCCGGAGGCACGCTCGACGTTCGATCGGCCGGTCTCCTTCCTCCTGCACGATGCGATGCAGGCGACGGGATCCGAGCGGTTCAAGAAGCTGCAGAGCCTGGGTGACGGCGTCCTCTACGGGCTCGGCTTCTTCGGCCAGGACGTCGAGGGCGGCGACCGCGACTACTTCGTCCACGTCGGAGCGAGCGCCTACGGCCATGCCGCACAGATGCTCCGAGCGGGCCAAGGCGTCTCGTCGGGGCCGGACGTCCTCGACGAGCTCGCTCGAAAGTTCGAAGGCTTCGCCGAGGTCATCGCGTACGTAGCCGACTACGTGCTCGCGCAGAGCGCCCGCGGCCACCAAGGCGTGGTCAAGCTCTACGAGCGCTGGATGAAGACCGGCTCGACAGTCCTCGAGCAAGAGCTCGGACAGCGCGGGCTCGTGCCGCTCTCGAAACAAGGCGGCCTCCACTGATGCGAGCGCTCGCGAGGCGGATTCAGAAACGCCTCGATTCGCTGTACGGTCTCGAGACCCCGGACGTCACGTCGTTCCTCCGCCCGTCGGCGGAGCGCCGTGAGGTCCTCGAGGTGCGTCAGTCGAGGCGAGGCGATGTCGAGATTGCGCTCTATCTCCCCGAAGAAGCAGACCAGGGCGCGCGGCCTCCGACGCTCGACGTCCTCTGCCAGGTTGCCGAAGGCGTGAGCCACTTCGTCTACCTCGCCGAGCGATCGCGTCGGCGCTTGCCCGCGACGCAGCTCGAGCTCGAGCTCCAGGCCGAGGTCGACAAGTTCGTCGTGCTCGCGGCGAGCGTCGAGCCGAGCCGGCCGGGCGCTCCTCTCGCGCCTCACACGACGAGCGCGCTCCGTGAGCGCCTCTACGGGAATGTTCGCTATCTCCATCCCGAGGGGACGGAGACGGGCGAGCGCTACCGGCTCGCCAACCGGTTGGCGGCGAGGTTCGTCCGGAGCTTCGACGGCGAGCTCGGAAAGCGCGCCGAGGAGCGCGCGAAACGCAGACTGATACGGTTCTTCGACAGCGGGCAACGCGAGAAGCTGGAAATGGTGCTCGCCGCTTGATCGTTCGGCCCCGCCATCGAAAGCCGAGATCTCCTTGGGTCGTCCGCGGCATCGGCATCGCCGTGCTCGCGGCCTTTGCCGTGGCGGGCGTCACGCTGATCCTCTGGCTCGACAAGGCGCCGGCTGCGGCGCCGCCGCCACCGCCGCCGCCCGCGGGGATCGTGTACGAGCCGAAAGAAGGCGCCGTCGTGGCCGTCACGGATCATGACGGTCGCGTCTTCTTTCTGCACGCCACGTTCGCCGACGATCCGACCTGTGAGCCCAAGTGCTACGCGTCCGAGCTGCGCGAGCTCGGCGCGCGCGGCGGCACCAAGCTCGGCAACGCAGGTGGCGAGCCGACGACGCTCGCCGCCTCGGCGACGCACGCCACGTGGGGGCGCAGCGGTCTCTGGGATCTCCAGCCGCTCGCCGGAGGCGAGCGCAAGCCCTTGGCCACGGGCGGCGAGCGCGCGGCGCTCGATGCGACGCACGCCTACTTCGCGGGTCGCGAGCTTTCGCGGGTCGCGCTCGATACGGGAAAGAGCGAGACGCTCGTGGGCGGCGCCACCGCGGTCGACGTCGGCATCGACGACCTGTCGGTCTACTACCTCGAGCCGGGCGCCCGCACGCTCTGGCGCATGTTGAAGCAAGGCGGCGCGCGCACGCCGATCGCCAAGGAGCTCGACGGAATCGTCCGCCTCTCGGTCGGCAAAGGACGCGTGTTCGTCGCAGCGCGGGGCAAGCAGCCGTCGACGCAGGGGAGGATCTGGGACATCGCCGCCGACGGCACCGATCGCAAAGAGCTCGCGACCTTCGAAGGCGATCCCGTGGCGATGGACTCGGCCTCCGGCAAGGTCGATTGGATTGTCTACAAGCCGGGCGCGCAGGCGGTCCTCTTCACCGCGACGGCCGGCTCGGGTGCGCGCGAGCTTCGCAAATTCGACGCACCGGTGCTCAAGGGGAGCGGCGACTCGAAGCGCGAGCTCGCTCCCGACATCGCGTCGACCGAGCGGTTCGTCTACGTGACGTCGGCGTCGGGGCTCCTCCAGATCGAGCGGCGCTGATCGAAAGCCGGCGTCCGCGGGGCTAAATCAGCGAGCGTGATTCAACTTCGCTTCGCGGCGTTCCGCGGAATTCCCCGCTCTCTGCTCGTTCTGACCAGTGCGCCCATGAAATGACCATTCTGTCGCTCGTCCCCCGAGCGTAAGCGTGGGTCATGCGAGACTGATGACCGCCTGCCTTGCAATTGGCCTTCTGCTTCCTGGGTGCGACAAGGAGGGCGCGAGCTCCGCGTCGCCCTCGAGCTCCGCTGCGACCGAAGCGGCGAAGCCGAGCGGCGCACCGTCATCGAGACCGGCCTCCCCGACATCCACGAGCGCCACATCGTACGTTCGCGCGCACTGCGGCTCGATGGGAGGTGGCGTCCTCCGCGTCCTCAGGAAGGGGCCACCCGGTCGCTTCGCGGTCGCCCCCGCGCCCATGAGGCACGCAACGGCCCACGATCGTGGCAGAAGCGCAGCGCGGGCCCTCGCCCGGACGGCTGCCTCGGAAGCTGGAGGGCTCTCCCGCTGGACTCCCACCGGCGAGTCGCGGCAGGCCGCGTACCGCGGCACGGGGGCTGCCTCATCCGGACGAGAGGGTAAGAAGCCCGGGAGAGGTTCCGGCAGAGCACGCATGATCGAGGCTCCCATCGCGATTCACGCAGCCCTCGCGGCTTTGGACAGCGCATGAAGGCAAGCGACCTCAAGGAGCGCGCCCAAGGGCTGATCTGGATCTGGCCGCTCACGGGCCTGATCTTCGCGCTCGCCCTCTCGACCGGGACGCTCTACGCCGACGCGGTCCTCAGCAACGAGCTCAAGAGCCTGTTCCGGCGCGTCGACCTCATCACGGGTGACCCAGCGGCGGCGCGCGCGGTGCTCTCGACGATCGCCGGGACGATGGTCTCGCTCCTCGTGTTCACGTTCACGATGACCGTCGTGGTCATCCAGCTCGCGAGCGCCCAATACTCACCGCGGTTCGTCCGCTCCGTCTTGCGGGACACCACGACGAAGATCAGCTTGGCCCTCTTCATTGCGACGTTCACGTACGCGCTGGTCGTCCTGCGATCGATCGTCGAACCCCCGCCAAAGGCGGTCGTCCCCGAGCTCTCGCTCGCGATGACCTACGTCCTCGTCCTGCTCAGCCTGCTCACGTTCATCCTCTACATCGATCATGTTGCCCGCACGCTTCGGGTCGAGTCGATCGTCGCTCGCGTACGAAAGGAGACGCTCGAGGCGATCACCAAGCTCTCGCGGCGGGGTGCATTCGGTAGAGCGATCGAGTCCATCCCGGACATGGGCGGCGCTCGGGCCGTCATGAGCCGTGCTGGCGGGGCGATCACCCGGATCGAGGAGAAGAGCCTGCTCCGCGTTGCGCGAAAGCATGGCGCCGTCATCCAGCTTTGCTACCGCATCGGCGACCACGTCCCGAAGGGGGAGACGATTGCTCTCGTCCGGGGTGATCTCGATGACGGATCGATCCTCGAGCACATCGTCATTGGCTCAGAGCGGACGATGCAGGAGGACGTCGGGTTCGGGCTGCGGCAGCTCGTCGACGTCGCAAACCGCGCCCTCTCCCCCGGCATCAACGACCCGACCACGGCGGTGATGTGCCTCGACAGCCTCGAGGACATCCTGCGGCGCCTCGGCTGCGAGCCCGACCCGCCGCTCGCCCGCGTTGGCGAAGAAGGGCGCGGCTGCGTCGTCGTGCCGCGGATGACCTGGGAGGACTACGTCACGCTCGCGACGACCGAGGTCCGCCTCGCGGGAGCGAGCTCCCCTCAGGTGCCGCGCAGGCTCGAGGCGATGCTGCGGCGCCTTATCGATTGGTTGCCGGTCGAGCGGCGGCCCGTGGTCGAGCGAGAGCTTCGCCTGCTCGAGGCGTCGGTCGCGCGCGAGTCGACGCTGCCGCCCGATCGCGCGCTCTTCGGAATCCCTGATCCGCAAGGCTTGGGCGCTTCATCGTGAGAGGAGCCACGCGACGGACGTGCGCTCAGCCTGCCGCAGCCACTCGGCGAGCCTTGGATTCGAGCCGGAGGTAGGTCGACCGCGCGAGGAAGACACGTCGGGCGAGAGCGGCAAGAGCCTGACCCCGGCGACGCGTGGCGACTTCGCGTGAGCTAGTCCGCGCGCAGGGCCTCGACAGGCGAGAGGCCGGCAGCCTTCCAGGCCGGCCCCGTCCCGAAGGCGACGCCGGTGCACGTCGACGCGCCGAGCGCGACCGCGACCGACCACAGCGGAAGCTCGAAGCTCCAGCTCGGCACGACCGTTCCGAGCACGGCGGCGGCGAGCCAGGCGATCGCGACCCCGCCAACGACGCCGAGCAAGCCGCCGGACAAGGTGAGCGCGACCGCCTCGAGGAGGAATTGCCGCGCGATGGTCCATCGGGTGGCGCCCACCGCACGGCGGAGACCGATCTCGCGGGTGCGTTCGCTGACGCTGACGAGCATCACGTTCATCACGTTGATGCCCCCGACGAAGAGCGCGACGAAGCCGGTCCCGACGAGCAAGAGCTGGATCACTCCGAGGATGAGCGCCTCTTGTGCCCGCCCCGTCCCTTTGCCTTCGTCGACGTCGGCGACGCCAGCGTGCCGCTCGACCACGAGCCGCCGGGCGAGCGAGCGGAGCGCCTCGATGGCGGGCTCGGGCCGGATCGGACGCACCGCGACGCGATCCCGGAGATGGCGAGGCTCGTAGGCGACGTCGTACGAGGTCACCGGAACGAGGACCCTGCGGTTCCAGATGTCCGTCCCGTCGGTCGCGCCGAGCATCGGCTTGTCGGCGAGCACGCCGACGACGGTCCATACCTCACCGTCGATCTCGATCGAGGTCGCGGCGGAGGGCTCCGCTCCGGCCAGGAGCTCGCGGTGGACCTCGGCGCCGACGACGCAGACGCGCCGGCGGCTCGCCGCGTCCTCTTCGTCCAGGAAGCGCCCGCGCTGGACTTGAAGGCGGTAGAGATCGAGCGCGCCGGGACCGGAGCCTACCAGCGAGACGCGCTTTTCTTTGCCCGCGCTCTTCGCGCGCGTGCGGCGCGACGTCTCGGCGAGGACTACTGTCTCTCGGAAGCTCTGCGTGCCTTCGAGCATCGTCGCGTCCTCGTGCTCGAGGCCGCGGCGCGCCCGCGCCCGATCGCGCGCGGGCGGCGTCTCTCGTCGCAGCACGATCACGTCGCCCTCGTGGACGTCCTGGTTTGCGGCGATGAGCGCCCCTTTGCCCGAAGCCAGGAGCGAAACGAGGAGCACTATCGCTCCGCCTCCGATGGCGATCCCGAGCGTCGTCAGCCACGCGCGCCGCCCCTGTCCGCGCAGCGCAGAGAAGAGGCCGGAGAGGTCGAGGCCGCTCATCGCCGGAGGGCCTCCACCGGAGCGAGAGCGGCGGCACGCTTGGCAGGCAGCCAGCCGAAGAGCGCACCGAGGGCCAAGCTCACCACGACCGCGACGAGCGCGGCACTCCACGAGACGGTGCCCACCCAGGTCCCGAGCGCCGACGTGAGCAGCGCGTTCGCTCCCGCCGCGGTGGCCGCGCCGGCGAGCGCGCCGCCTATCCCACCTGTCGCGGCGAGGAGGACGGCTTCGATGAGAAACTGCGCGTGGAGGTCCGACGGGCGCGCTCCGAGCGCCTTGCGAAGGCCGATCTCGCGGACGCGCTCCGAGACCGCGACGAGCATCGTGATCATCACGCCCACTCCGCCGACCACGAGCGCGATCGCCGCGAGCGCACCGACGATGATCTTCAGCGTCGTGAAGACCACCTCCGACTTTTTCATGAACCCTGAAAAGTCGATGAGGAGGAAGTCGTCGAGCCCTGCGTGTCGTTGCATGAGGCGAACGTTGAGGACCCGTTTGGTCAGATCGTTGTGCGCGGCGTCGACCGTCTTGACGACCAGGAGACTCTGCCTCGCGAGCTCCGGATACTCCGGCTCCGCGGCCCCGAACGGCACCAGCACGAGGTTGGTCCAATCGAACCCGAAGCTGACGCCGAAGCGATCGGTGGCGCCGAGCAGCCCGACGACGCGGCATCGCATCCGACCTACCTCGAGGGTGGCGCCGAGCATCACTTCTCTTCCGAGGTTCTTTGCGAGCTCACGACCGACCACGCACACGTTCGAGCGGCCGCGGTCGTCGTCGTCGTCGAGCTCGCGGCCTCTCGCGACCGACATGCGGAACGTGTCGAAGAAGCCGGGGTCCACAGCCAGGAGGTCCGTCCGCACCGCCGGTGCGCCGCCGGCCCTCGCGTCCTGCCGGCCGAGGTTCGCGTACAACGACGCTTCGGCGACGTGCGGAACGCCGGCGAGGAGCTCGTCGCGATCGCGCCGGTGCATCCCGGCTTCGAACGTGCTCGCGCGCTCGTCTGCGCGCTCGGGATCTTTGGGCTGGACCAGGATGATGCGAGCCCCGCCCATCCGTTCGATGCCTTCTCGGATCGAGCTGAGCCCGCTCTCGGCGAGCGACGTCATGAGGACGATGCCGAACGCTCCGATCGCGATGCTGGAGAGCGTCAGGCTCGTCCGGAACCGCCGACTCTTCAGGCTCTTTGCCGCGAGCGCCAGGTGCTCGAGCAGCATCAGAGCTTCATCTCGTTCTCGCCGGTCCCGGCCGGGTCGACGAGGACGCGGTCGCCCTCGTCGAGCCCGCTCGTGATCTCGACCTCACGATCGGTCTTCGTGCCCAGCCGCACGTCGACGAGGATGACGCGCTCGATGCCGCCTTCGCCGCGGACGACCTGCTTAACGAAGGTCCGTTCGCCTTCGGTGCGCACGGCCTCCATCGGTAGCTTGAGGACGCCCGGCTTCTCCGCGACGCGAATGCGTACGTCCGCGGTCATCCCGGGTCGAATCTCGGGCCGGCCCCGTACGAGCTCGGCCTTGACCGGGAACACGTCGACCTCGCGCCCCGCGCGTCGAACCGAAGCCGGCGCGACACGCGTCACGATCGCCTCGAGCGTGTGGTCGCGGAGCGCGTCGAGTCGGATCTCGACCCGCTGGCCCGGCTTCACGTTCACGACGTCGATCTGGTTGAGGTCGATCGAGATCTCCAGTCGACTGACGTCGCCCAACGTGAGGAGCGGCTTGCCGTCGAACGTGGCCTGCACGCCCGGTACCACGACCTCGCCCGGCTGGACGTTGCGCTCGAGCACCACGCCGTCGATCGGAGCGACGATCTCGGTGTAGCGGAGCCTGTCGCGCGCCGACTCGAGCGCGACGCTCGCGACGCGGAGCGACGCGCTGTGTAGCTTGGCCTCGGTCTCGGCGAATTCGAGGTCCGAAACCGCGACGACGCTCGCATCGACGCCGCGGCGGCTGCGGTCCCGGATCCTGGTCGAGCGATCGAGAGCGTGCTTCGCGGCGAGCGCCTCGGCTTCTGCGCGCGCGACCTCGCGCTTCATGTCCGTCGGATCGAGGACCAAGAGGACGTCCCCCGCACGGACCACGTCGCCCTCGTCGAAGCCGATCGCGGCGACCTGACCGGCGATCTTGGATTTGATCTCCACGCGATCCGGCGGCTCGATCTTTCCGGTGTCGAGGATGTCGACGACGAGAACGCCCCGCTCGACCTCGACGACCACGGCGCCGGGGGCCAGCACCTCCTCGGCGTTGCTCTGCCGGACGACGAAGAACGCGACGGCCCCGAGCAGGAGCACGCCGATGACGGACAACCAGAGGCGCCTCGCGCGAGGTTTCTTCACGACGGCCGCTCCTCGCTCACGATCGCGCCGTCGCGGAAGACCAGGATGCGGTCCGCCCAGGCCCCCACCGCCGGATCGTGGGTCACGAGCACGATCGAGAGGCCTTGCCGGTTCAGCTCTCGGAGCAGCTCGAGCACTTGATGCGCCGTGGCGCTGTCGAGCGCGCCCGTCGGCTCGTCGGCGAGCAAGAGGCACGGACCGTTGACGAGGGCGCGCGCGATCGCAACGCGCTGCTGCTGCCCGCCCGAGAGCTGGGTGGGGAGGTGATCGGCACGATCCGCGAGGCCGACGCGCTCGAGCGCCTCTTGGGCGCGAGCGCGACGATCGCTTCTGGAGACGCCGGCGTACACCATCGGAAGCTCCACGTTGGCGAGCGCGGTCTCGCGAGCGAGCAGGTGGAAAGACTGAAAGACGAAGCCCAGCTTCCTGCAGCGGAGGGCCGCGAGCTCCTCGTCGCTGCGATCGCCGACCGTCTCGCCATCGAGCTCGTAAGTCCCGGTCGTCGCGCGATCGAGGGTGCCGACGATGTTGAGCATCGTCGACTTCCCCGAGCCGCTCGCGCCCATCACGGCCAGCATCTCGCCGCGCTCGACGTCCACGTCGATCCCACGCAACGCGTGGACTTCGCTCTGTCCCATGGAGTGGACCTTGGTCACCCCTCGAAGCCGGACGATCGCCTGCATGGCGCGACTTCGCGCCGGGGCTCGCGTTCTTTCGCTCGCCGGCCGGCTTTGAGGTTTCGTGAGGTCGCTACTTCAGGTTGTAGTAGTGGGTGATCTCGGCCGATCAGTGGTCGCAGACCTACTACCAGTTCCGCGAGGGGAAGCTTTACCTGGTCGAAAACGACAACAAGGAACAGCAGCATACCGAGACGGAGCTCGACATCAGCGCGTTCGTGCGCCGGCACGGGGCGGACACGGGCGAGCCGTACGTCGACATGGTCTCGTTCCTGACCGATCACGTCCGGTAGCTCGGGCCGACCCCGGCACATCGTCCTGACCATCGCTTCGACAATTCCCTGGCTCGCTCAGTAGCCTCGGATAACCACGAGACCAGTCTCTCTCTTTTCCATTTGTTGAGTCGGACTCTCTTGGATTGCGTGCGGTGACGACGCGGGCTCCGGCGGCGCCGGTGGTAGCGGGACGACGAGCGCCACGACGAGCGGTCAATCGACGACGACGACGGGCGCGACTCTCGACGACTGCTTCGGTCCGTTGTCGCCCAGCTTCGGTACGAGACCGGACCTTCGCGTGGGAGCTGAGCACGCCTGGGCCAGTAGCGCGCTCGCGCGCGCTCAGGGCAAGAGCTTGGCGACGAAGAAGTCGACCCCACCCTGGCTCGTGAGCGGACCGCCTCCGAAGTCGATCGTCCCGTCGAAGTATCCGCCGAGGAGGACGGAGCCGTCAGGCCCGATTGCCACCGACGTGGCCTTCTGGTCGCCGGCGTCACCGAACCGCTTGCTCCAGACGTGCTCGCCGCTGGAACCGAGCTTGGCAGCGAAGACATCGCGCCCGCCGGTGTTCGCGAGTGGCCCGCCGCCGAAGTCGAGGTTTCCGCCGAAGTCCCCCGTCACCACGGTGTACCCGTCCGCCGCGGCGACCGCGATGCCTTGCTGGTCGGCGGCGTCGCCGAACCGCTTCGTCCACTTGTGGTTGCCCGCCGCGTCGAGTCGAGTGACGACGACGTCCCACCCGCCGCCCGCGGGGGTGGGCCCGCCCCCGAGGTCGACGACCTGGACCGTGCCGAGGACGATGACGATTTCGTCATTGGATCGATCCACCGTCAAGGCGAGCTGGATGTAGCCCTGGGTATCCCCGAAGACCTTGCTCCACACGTGGTTGCCGGCGGCGTCGATCTTCGCGACGAAGCCGTCGTAACTGCCGGCGCTGGTAAGCGGGCCCCCGCCGAAGCCGATGGTCCCCTCGAAACCCCCGATGAAGACGGCGCCGCCGTCCGCCGTCTGAGCGACCCCGTACGCGCCCTCGCCTCCGGCGCTTCCGAATTGTCGCAGCGCCCCCAGGGTGCCGCTGCGGGCGTCGAAGGTGCCGACCCACACGTCATAGCCTCCCTGGGTGATGAAGCTCTCCATCGAGCCCTCGAACGCACCCGTCGCGAGCACGCCACCAGCGACCGGCCACAGCGCGAGGATGTGCTGGTCTCCTTCGGCGCCCGATTGACTCATCCACTGCACGGTCCCGTCGGGCGTCATCTTCACGACGCCGATGTCCAGGCCCGCGACCCCGGAGAGCGGCTGGCCGTCGATCTCGATGAGCCCTTCGAAGGTCGTTGCGGCATAGACGTTCCCGGCTGCGTCCGCGACCGGCGCGCAGAAGCTCCCTCCGGTCCGCTGCGCGCCAAAGGCTTTGAACCACGACGTCTCGCCCGCGGACGACAGCTTCCCCACACACGCGTCGAGCTCGCCGTCGAAGAGATTGGTCGGCATGACGGCGAAGCTGTCGACGACGAACCCTTCGACGAACCGGCACGCGATGAGAGGGTTCCCCTGGCCGTCGACGCCGACGTTGCCTACCTGATCGCCGGGGCCTCCGAAGCTCCTGCTCCAGACGTGATCGCCGGAGCATCCTTCGCAAACGCCGGTCCCGGTGCTCGAGGTTTGAGAGGTGGTCGTGGCGCTCTCGCCTCCCTGGCCGCTCGCGCCCTGGCCGCCAGCCCCGTCCTCGGCCGCGTCGTCGGAGCAGCCGGCGCTCGAGAGCACCGAACCGAAGGAGAGGAGCGTGAGCGAGCGGAGAAGGAGAGATCGCATCCTCGGCCGCCAATCACACGTCGTGCCAGCGGGTTTTCACGGGAGATCGGGAGCCCGTGGACACACCGTCGACAAGTCACTTCGGCCGCAAGGCCTCCAGGTCCTCTCGCGTCCCGCGGAAGACATCCAGATCGATGACCCCGCCGCCCGCCCGGACGTTGCCCTTGTATTGGTAGAAGGTCCACGTCCCGAACCCGCCGCTTCGGACCTTCTCGGGCCAATCGAACTTGGGCCACGCCGCGAGAAAGAGGGGATGCTCTTTCAGCTTCTGCGTGCCGCACATGCACTGATTGAAGAACGGCTCGACGAAGTACACGAGCACCTTGTCGATGCCGTTCTTCTCGAGCTCGTCGAGGTACGAGGTCACGAGCGTCTGCCAGTGCGAGCAAGGCTTGTCGCAGCACTCGTCCTCGCAATTGGGTGGCTTCTCCAGATCGATCGTCGGCGGCAGCTCTCCCCGATCATTTCCCAATTGCTCGACGAGCAATCGCGCCAGCGCGGCGCCGTCCTGATTCGGCGTGAGGAAGTGGTAGGCGCCTCGCACCAGCCCACACGCCTTCATCGCACGCCAATTCTTCTCGAAGTGCGCGTTCTTCTGCGACCCCAACGCCGCCTGCGCAAAGCCGAACACGTACCCCGCATCGCGAATCGTCTTCCAAGCAGCCGGGCTCGAAGCATCCACCCCATGAAGCACCGGCTCCGGCATCTTCCTCCCCGGCGGCAGCACGATCTTCGATCCCAACTCCGGCGCCGCGGCATCCCCCGGAGCAAGATCGACGCACTCCTCACTCGCCGGCACCGTCGCAGATGGCAGGCTCGTACTCGTCGTCGGGCTCGTGGTCGTCGCCGCACTCGGGCTCGTACTCGGGCTCGGGCTCGTCCACGTGCTCGTCGCCGTTCCCGTATCCGTGCCCGTGCCCGATCGCGTCGCCGCCCCCTCCGAGCACCCCGCGACGATCACGAAGGCCGCGATCCCGATAGCCGCTCCCCTCACGGCTCCTCAGCCTCTTCTCCCGCTCCCTCCCTCAACCCGAGCTCAATCATCCTCCTCTGCAAGAACCTCCTGCTGATCCCTCCCAGCTGCGCCGCGCGCGTGACATTGCCCTGCGTCCGCTCCAAGAGCGTCCTCAGGTACGCCTGCTCGAACTGCTCGAGCAATCGTGCCTGCGCCTCCTTGAACGGAAGGTCGAACCGCACCCACGGCTCCGGGCTCCCTCCGCTGGGCGGCGGCGCGGGCGCCTGCGTCGTGGCTGCGAGCGCGACGCGACGCTCGAGGAAATTCCGCAGCTCACGCACGTTGCCGTTCCAGCTGCGGCCGAGGAGCGCGGCGGCCAGCTCCGGTCCGACGCGCTCGGTACCGCCCGTGAGGCGATCGAGAAAGTGCTGGGCGATGAGCGGGATGTCCTCGCGTCGGGCGCGCAGCGGCGGGAGCTCGATCGTCACGACGGCCAGACGGAAGTACAGGTCCTCACGAAATCTGCCTTCGTTGGCCGCGCGCGCGAGCGGCCGGTGCGTCGCAGCGATGACAGGCACGTCGACCTTCCGCTCGCGGTTCTCACCCACGCGGCGGATTTCGCGGGTCTCGAGCGCGCGGAGCAGCTTTCGCTGCATCGGGGCGGTGAGCTCGCCGACCTCGTCGAAGAAGAGCGTGCCCCCGTCGGTCTCTTCGAACGCGCCCACGCGATCGCTCGTCGCACCGCTGAACGAGCCTTTGACATGACCGAAGAGCTCGCTCTCGACCAGGTTCTCGGGGATGGCGCCGCAGTCGATCGCCAAGAACCTGCCGCCTCTTCGCTCGGAGCGCTCGTGGATGGCGCGCGCCACGAGCTCTTTGCCGGTCCCGGTCTCTCCCTGAATGAGCACGGTGGAGCTCGTCGGTGCGACGCGCTCGATGAGCGCGTACACCTGGCGCATCGCCGGGCTCCCGCCCACGAGCTCGCCCAGGCGGTCGTACGGAGCGAGCTCGATCCGCACAGGCTCGAGCGCCTGCTCGACGCGAAGCGTGGTGCCTCCGAGGCGGATCAAGCTCCCCCCGAGGATGCTGGCGTCACGAACGCGCACGCCGTCGACGAACGTGCCGTTGGTGCTGCCCATGTCGCGGATGCGGGCCACCTGGCCGTCCGGGCTCAGCGTGGCGTGCACCCTCGACACCGTCGGATCGACGAGCACGACGTCGTTGCCGGGGGCCGTCCCGATGCGGACGGTGCCGGCGGCCGGGGCGCGCTTGCCGACGTCCGGGCCGTCGACGACGACGAGCGACAAGGCGAGCGACTCGTGCGCGTTGGTCCGTAGAGCTGCCTGGACTTCGGTGACGTCGTCCACCGAGCGAGGCTCGCACACACGGCGAAGGGCGTGACGGAGAAAGAGCTCCGCGGCTACTTGGCCGGCACTTCACCCCTCGCGACGAGCGCCGGCTTCATCGTCCACGCTTCGGCGGGCTGTCCGGCGTCGCCTTCGACGCGGACGGACACGCCGTCGGTCGTGCGCTTGTACGAGATGCGCTTCGGCCAGTCGTGCGCCTTGTTCTCGAAGACGATCTCGCCGGCGGCCCCGGAAGCCTCGACGAACTCGGTCGGCGGCTTGCCGAGGGGCTGCGCGACGTAGACGAGCTTGCCGTCCTTTACCACGATGCGGAGGTGCTCGAAAAAGACGGTCTTGTCATCTTTTGTCGACCGTCCGGAGCCGATCATCGTCGCCCCGGTCGGGGCGAGCCAGTGCTCCTCGACGCGCTCGCCCCTGTCGGTGGTCCCGACCCACGCACCCGCGAGCCACGAGAGGCGTGCAGCAGGATCGGCGGCCGGCGCCGAGAGGATGGTCGCGCTCCCCGCCGCCTCTTTCGCGAGATCGAAGCGCTCGTTGGGGACGGTGATCGTGAGATTGTAATGGGCGATCTGCCAGGTCCCGCCCTTCAGCACCATGACGCCGCTCCCTCGGGCCGGCCCGAGGCCCTTGGTCTCCAGGTCTTCGTCGAACCAGGCGAGCGGCGCTTCGGATGCGAGGATCACGCTGCGGCGCTTGGCCTTGAACGACCACGCCTTGCCCTTGTCGAAGTGTGGCTTGGCATACGCGAGGAACTCCGCCTTGCTCCACCGCTCGGTTGCGTCGGTGCCGAGGAACACCGACTCCTCGGCGAGGTGCCCGAAGTAGCGCTCGAGGTCGGCCTTCGCCGCGGCGTCATGCCAATCGTCGAGGACGGCGCCGATCTGCGCGGACGCGTCCGCCGGCACGCTGGGCGGTCGGGGCTCTTGCATGGGAGCCGGAGCACACGCGGGCAGCGCGGCGAACGCAAGGGCAACGATGGCGGCGCAGAGCTTCACGGCCGCGGATGATAAGGGGCAGCGCGCAGGGGGCAACACGGTGGAGAGCTGGCGTAAGCTAGGTCGATGCGCGCCGGCCGGCTCTTCGCTCTGGTCTCGCTCTTCGGCATGTCGGCATGCTCGACGGTGATCGAGCGTGACCCCGAGGGCGACGACGGAGCTGGTGCCGCGCCGCCTACCGGCGGTGGCGACGGCGCGACCGCGCAAGTGGTCTCGGTTTCGAGCGCCGTGACGACCCGAGCGGCGAGCTCGTCGTCGACGGGCGGGCTCGAGGAGCCTCGCCTCTTGCCCTGCAATCCCGCAATGGTCGACGACTTCGAAGACCCCGCGCACACCGAAGCGACGTGGGCCAACGCCGTCGTCGAGGACGGCAGGCTCATTCTCGCCGACAAGGATGTGGTGGGGCTCCAAGGCGCGAGCGAAAAGCCATTCGAGGATTGCCGCATTTCGCTCAGGCTCGTCACCGCCGAAGGGCTCGATGGGAGCCTTCACTGCCACCTCGATCCGGATCTGGATCCGGACCACGACTACGTGAACTTCAACCTGCGAGACGACGGCGTGAACATCGAGCTTCAGTCGGGGAGCGGTCTTGGTGTGCTGAACGGCGGTCCAACACCGACCGGTCGCCTCGTCGCGCTCCTGTTCGACGGACCGCGCGTCCGTGGCCTCGTCGCCACGGAAGACGAGACGGCGTGGGTCGAGCTCTTCGACGAGCCCCGCCCGGAGTTCCTCGATCTTCAATTTTCGCCGTGCGCCTTCAGCGTCTTCGCCGGAACGGGCAGCGTCGACGACGTGAACGTCTTGCCGCCGGCCCTCTACGGCCTCTAGCGCTCCGCGCCTTCGAGCTGGAGCACATGGCGCGCACCTTTGACGCGGGTGCGTTTCTCTCTACCATCAGGTAGGCTCTACCTACCAGTAGGTAGGGGACGGTGGCGCGGATGACGATGCAGTCGACCAGCGACTCGGTGACGGCGACCAAGATCCTCGATTCGGCCGAGCGGCTGGTGCAGACGCGCGGGTTCAACGCGTTCAGCTACGCCGACATCGCCGCCGAGCTCGGTCTTCGCAAGGCCAGCATCCACCATCACTTTCCGAGCAAGGCAGACCTCGGAAAGCGGCTGCTCGCCCGCTACGAGGGCAGGTTTCTTCGCGCGCTTTCGGACATCGACGCAAGCGGCGGGGCGGGCGCGCGGCGTCTCAAGAAGTACGTCGACATGTATGTGGGCGTGCTCCGCGCCGGGCGGATGTGCCTGTGCGGCATGCTCGCCGCGGACTTCGAGACGCTGCCGCGCGGGCTGAGAGAGGCGGTCAAGGCCTTCTTCATCAAGAACGAGGTGTGGCTCGCGAAGCTCCTCGAGGACGGGCGCGCCGACGGCTCGCTCGCGTTCCAGGGCTCACCCGTCGAGAAGGCGCGTGCGCTCGTCTCGTCGCTCGAAGGAGGGATGCTGGTCGCGCGTTCGTTCGGCGACATCAAGCGGTTCGAGGTCCTCGGCAAGAAGCTCGTGGCCGAGCTGCGGGCCCGATCATGAGCTTCCCGGCGCGCGTCGACCGCTTCGTGCTCGAACGCGAGATCGGCTCGGGCGGCATGGGCCGCGTCTTCCGTGCCCTCGATTCGGCGACCGGCTCGCCGGTCGCGCTCAAGAAGCTGCGCGCCGAGGCAGCGGACGAAAGAGAGCGGTTCTTGGTCGAGGCCGCGGCGCTCGCCGAGCTCGATCATCCGGGCATCGTGCGGCACGTCGCCCATGGCGTCGTTCAAGGTGAGCCCTACCTCGCGATGGAGTGGCTCGAAGGCGAGCCGCTCTCGGAGCGCCTCTTGCGGGGCCCGCTCTCGTTTGCCGAAGCGCTTCGGCTCGCTCGCCGCGTCGCCGAAGCGCTGGCCGCGGTCCACGCCCAAGGGATCGTCCACCGGGATCTCAAACCCAGCAACCTCATCCTGGTCGGGCAGAGCCTCGACGACGTGCGCCTCATCGACTTCGGGGTGGTCCGGCGCGTCTCCGACGACCGGCGGCTGACGGGCACCGGGCGGGTCGTCGGCACGCCGCAGTACATGGCACCGGAACAGGCGCGGGCGCGCGCCGACCTCGATCCGCGCGTCGACGTCTTCGCCCTCGGCGCCGTGCTCTTCGAGTGCCTGACCGGCAGCCCGGCGTTCTCGGGCCCCGGGCTGTTCGAGGTCTTCGCGCAGATCCTCCTTCAGGACGTACCTTCGCTCGCGGCGTCGGGGATCGCAGTGCCTGCGTGGTTCGACGACCTGGTCGGGCGGATGCTCGCCAAGGATCGCCACAAGCGCCCCGACGACGGCGCGGCGCTCCTGACCGAGCTCCTCGCAGAGGCGTCCGGCGCGCTCGGCCGCCCGGCTCCGCCGGAGCCGCCCGCGATCACGACGGCGGAGCGGCGCGTCCTGTGCCTCTTGATCGTCGGACGTAGAGCAGCCGATCCTCTCGCCGAGACCCAACCGGCCGTGGACTCTTCTGCGCTCGTCGCACAGGTCGCCGAGCTCGCGAGCGATCAGGGTGTCCGGGTGGAGCGCCTGGTCGGCGGCACCGTGCTCGCGGTGGTCGAAGGGAGCGCGACCGCCTCGGACCTCGCGCTCCGCGGGGCCCGCTTCGCGCTCTCGGTGCGAGAGCGTCTCGCCACGGTGCCGATCGCCATGGCTTGTGGCCGCGCCGGCGCCGACGAGCTCTCGGTCGGCGACGTCGCTCGCCGCGCGGCGGCGCTCTCGGATCAGTCCGAAGACGGCACCGTCATGATCGATCAGCTCTCGGCGAGCTTGATCTCGAGGTGCTTTCGCGTCGAAGAGAGAGAGTCGGGCTGGTCTCTCGAGGGCCCCCACCGCGACGCAGAGCCGATCCGGCGGGTGCTGGGCAAGGCGACGGCGTTCGTTGGTCGCGACGCGGAGCTCGCCGCTCTTTCGGCGATGTTCGATGAGGTCGTTCGAGAGCGCGAGCCGCGGGCCGCGCTGATCACCGCGCCCGCCGGCGGAGGCAAGACACGGCTGCGCCTCGAGCTCTTGCGCGCCGTCGGCGCGCGCCACGAGGCTGTCCGGTGGCTCGCCGCGCGTGGCGACGCGCTCGGCGCGAAGTCGCCCTTTGCGCTCGTGAGCCAGGCGATCGAATCGGCGGCCGGGATCGAATCGAGCCAGCCGAGCGAGCTGCGACGAGCCGCCCTGCGTTCGCTGCTCGCGGCGGACCTCGCCTACGAGCCGCTCGCCTGGGCGGTCGAGTTCTTGGGGGAGATCGCCGGGGCTCCCGTCGAGAGCGGCGCGAGTCAGGCGCTGGTCGCCGCGCGCCGCGACCCGCGGCTGATGAGCGACGGCGTTCGCCGCGCGTTCGTCGAATGGCTCGCCGCGATGTCGCGGAGCGCTCCGGTGGCGCTGGTCATCGACGATCTTCATTGGGGCGACACGCCGAGCGTCGAGCTCGTCCGCGCCGCGCTTCGCACCCTGCCGACGGCGCCGCTCGCGGTCGTGGCGTTCGGCAGGCCCGAATGCACGACTGCGTTTCCTGCGCTCGCTTCGGGGCGCGAGGCCAGGCACATGCCCCTGGCGGCGTTGAGCCGCCGCGCGAGCGAGCGCCTCGCCGCCGACGTGCTCGGCGAGGACGCCGACGCCGAGACCCTCTCGTTCATCGCCGAGCGCGGCGACGGGAACCCCTTCTTCGTCGAGGAGCTGGTGCGTGAGATCTCGCGCAGGCGCGCCGGTGACTCCTCCGGCACGTTCGCGATCCCGGAGTCGGTGCTGGGCATGCTTCAGGCCAGGCTCGATGCCCTGGGCGCGGACCAGAAGCGAATCCTGCGCGCGGCGAGCGTCTTCGGCGAGAGGTTCTGGCGGGCCGGCGTTCAGGCGCTCGTGGGGAGCGAGTCGCTCGAAGCCATCGAGGATGCGCTCGACTCTCTCTGCGGACAAGAGGTCATCCTTCGCAGCCCGTCGAGCCGATTCGGTGCCGAGCCCGAGCTCGTCTTCCGGCATGCGCTCGTGCGCGACGCTGCCTACGCGACGCTCGCCGAGCGGGACCGAACCGAGGCGCACGGCAGGGCCGCGGCGTGGCTCGAGCGCGCCGGCGAGCGGGACGTCATGGTGCTCGCCGAGCACTTCGCAGCGTGCCCCGAGCCGGCTCGCGCGGTTCCCTTCTTTCTGCGCGCGGCGCAGGACGCGCTCGACGGCGACGATCTCGAGATGGCCATCGAGCGCGTCGAGCGAGGAGCGTTGCTCGGCGCGTCCGGCGCGACGCTCGGCGAGCTCTGGGTGGTCGAAGCGCAAGCGCGAGCGTGGCGGGGGGAGCACGAGCGAGCGCTCGCGTCCGCCGAGCGCGCGACGGCCGCGCTGCGCGGCGGGGACGGATGGGTTCGCGCCATGGGTGAGGCTGTCGCCGCTGCCGCGCGCCTCGGAAGGACCGACCGCCTTCTCGAGCTGTCCGAAGAGCTGGTGCTCGCACAGGCAGCCGGTGCGGTCCTCGATTCTCTCGTCGTCGCGCTGTGCCGAACGATGGTGCCGCTCACCAACATCGCCCGCTTCGACGTGGCGCAGCGTGTCCTCGATCGCTTGGGCGTGCTCGTTTCATCGCCGGATGTGGTCGGCGCCTACGCCGCCGCGCAGCTCTTCGAAGCGAAGGGCATGCTCCCCGGGGTTCAGGGTGACATGGCACCGTTCCTCGCAGGGCTGGGCGCGGCGCTCGACGCGTACGAATCCGCCGGAGCGACACGCGACGTGGCGACGACGCTCGCGAGCCTCGCGTGGGGGCACCTTCAGATCGGCGACGTCGACGGCGCCGACGCGCGCCTCGCGCGATGTGCGAGCGTCATCACGCGCACACGCGCCGTTCACCTCAAGACCTGGGTCCTCTTGCAAGCCGGGACGGGCGACGCGCTCCGCGGCAGCTTCGACGACGCCGTTCAGAAGCTCGGCGAGGTGGCCGCCGAGTACGCGCGGCAATCGAGCCGGCGGCAAGAAGGCATGGCGAGGAGCCAGCTCGCTCGCGCGCACCTCTACGCCCAGCGTCCGGCGGATGCCGAGCACGAGGCCCGCAGAGCGGCAGACCTCCTCGAGCGCGCGCCCGGGCTCTTGCCGCTGTCGCTCGCAGTCCTCGCGCGCGCGCGTGTCGCGCTCGGCGATCCTGCCGAAGGCGAAGCGGTTGCGTCGGACGCCGCGAAGCTAGCCAAGTCGGCGTCGACACGGCTCGACGAAGGGCACGTCGATCTCGCGCTGGTCGAGGCGCTCTCGGCCCTGGGGCGGACCGAGGACGCGCGAGCCGCGCTGCGCGCGGGGCTCGAGCGCCTCGACGATCGCGCGAGCCGGCTGGCTGCTTCGATGCGTCCCGCCTTCTTGGCGATGCCCGAGCACCGGCGGCTGCGCGCGCTCGGCGAACAAAGCGGCTAACGCTTCAGGCGCTCGCTTCGCCGGCGAAGGCCGAGGAGCAGAAGCCCCACGAGGAGCATCGACCCCGGTGCGGCGCTCGTAGCGCCGACAGAGCAGCCGCCGCCATCGTCGTCCGCAGCGTCGCCGTCGTCGCTTCCGCCGCTACCGTTCGCGCCGCCGGCGCCGGACGTCGAGCCGCTGCCCGATCCGACGGTCGTGCCGCTCTCGCCCCCGCCGCCCGCACCGCTCGTGCCGGTGCTCGAGGTCGTGCTCGTCGAGGGGGTGATGTCGAGCTCGCCGAGGCACGCGGTCGCGAGGCGATCGCCGAGCATCCTGTACCCCTCCGAAGTGAAGTGGAGGTTATCCCCCGCGCCGGGAAGATCGTCCATGTCGACGAGCGCGGCGTGCTCGTCGGCGGCGACGAACGCCTCTTGCGCCGCGCGAACGGCAGCGAGGTTCGCGTCGGGGGCGGGACCACCTGCCGCCTGGCCCGTCTGAATCGCCGTGCGCGCGACCACGATCGGCAGGTCGGGCCGCTCGAGATCCTCGCGCAGCGCCGACACGAGACCGTTCAGCGTCTCGTCGTAGGAGAAGGCGGCGTTCCAACCCGATTCGTTCTCACCCTGAACCCACAGGAAGCATCCGAGCGACGCGTTGTGGCCGGCTGACTGGAGTCGTGCGAGCGCGGCGTCGAGGCGCGTCGCTTCATTCGGGAACGCGAGCTCGTTGTCGGTGGCCGGCCCGTAGGTCGCCGAGTCGAGCGTGCCGAGGAGCGCGTGGTAGAGCTGCGACTTCTCCGGGTACTTGCCGTCCTGGGCGACGCCGCGCGCCCAGTGCTCGACGATGTTCGAGCCTGAGGCGGCCATCTTCACGATCGCGACAGTTTCGCCCGGGAGCTGACCCTTGATCGCGGCGCCGAACGTGATCTCGGGCCCGTACCACCCGCCGCTGCCCTTCGGCTGGAGAGGCCCGAAGTCGGTCGACGTGCTGCCGGCGTACCCTCCGCCCGCGCGCTCCGCCGGGTTGAAGTGGTCGTAGAGGACGTCGGCCTGCGAGGCGAGGTTCGCCGGGAGCTCCGCGCCCTCGCCGTAGCCGACCATGTTGGACTGACCCGACATCACGAAGACGCGAACGTCATCAGCCGTCGCGGTCGATGACGCGCAAAGGACGCCGACAAGAGCCAGAGCTCCGGTGATTCGATGCGACATCGGGAGGGGATTACCCCGTGCAGCGGCGGCGTGCCAACCCGGAAGCAGCTTTACTTTGCCTGCTCTCGAAGCCCGGAGGCGACCTCGCAAGCCTCCTGAAAACCGAGCTCGCACGAGCGATCGAACAGCTGGAGAGCCTTCCTTTCATCCTTTTCGATCCCCACGTTGCCGAGATACGTCCAGGCGCCGAGCTTCATGCAACCCTCGGCGTGCCCGAGCTCGCAGGCGAGCCGCATGTAGCGAGGATCGCTGCCCGCGGCGCCGAACGCGAAGCAGCCCTTCGCGTTCTTGCATTCGTCGAGCGCGATGCGGTCGTACCGGCGCTCCGCCGACGGCTCGAAGATCTCGCGGCCCACCCAGGCGCCGACGACGATCGCGATCGGCACGACGCCAATCACCCACTTTCGGACGTTGTCGACGCTCTTCGCCTGCTCGCCGAGCGACGCCTCGAGCGATGCCTGCGCGCGCTCGAGGCCGTGCGTCGGTCGCGGCACCTTCATCGCGACGATGTTGGTGCTCCGGCAGTAGCCGCAGCGCGAGAGGAGGCCGGTCGCCTGCGGGAGCGGCGCACCGCACGCGTGGCAGCGCGGCGAGCCTCCCGCCCGCTCTGCCGGGAGCGCTGCGAAGCCCAGCGCCGCGGCGCGGATCACGGCCCGCCGTGCGATGTAGGCGCTCGCGAGCGTCGCCGCGATCGCCGAGAGCGCGAACGTGAAGACCCCACCGCGGAGCGCCTGGCGCACCGCGTCGGTGTGATGGAGGATGACCGTCCGCGAGACCATCGCGTGGGCCGCGAGGAACCCGACGGCGGTCGCGCCGAGCAGACCGAAGAGCGCGATCGCCGAGCCGCGCGCGCGAGGCTGCGCGGCGATCCGTGCGAGCCGTTCGTCGTTCGCTCGGGTCAGCGCGCCGGCGCGCGAGAGCTCGGCCATGCGTTCTCGCAGCGCCGCCGGCTGCGGCGTCTTCGCATCGCAATGGCGGCATGCCGCCTCGTCGCCGTCGACCGGGACGAGCGCAGCTCCACAGCCTCGGCACTCCAAGATGTCGAGCGCGTCGCTCCCTCCGGCACTGGCTTCGGTGCTCTTGTTCTTCTCGCTCGCCGCCGCCTTCTCCGCGGCCTTTCGAGCGCGCTTCTCGGCCTTCTTGCGTGATCGCGCCTGCTTCTCGTCATCGTTCGCCGCTTGCGAGCGAGCGGGGAGCTTCCAAGCCTCGCGCGGCCGTTCGGCGAGCCGCTGCGCGGCGCGAATCACCTCCAACACGGCCACCGCCTCGTCGAACGAGACGCCATCCGCAATGACGGTGGTGTCAGCGTTCGTGCGGAGCTCGATGACGCCCAAATCGATCCCGTCGAAGGCAGGACGAAACCCGCTCGCCTCGGTGTCGAGCGCGTCGAGGGCGAAGCGACGTCCCCCCGCCAGCCCGCCGGCGATCCGAATCGCGTCGTCCTCGATGACCAGATCGCTGGGTCGCGCCCGCCAGAGCGTCGGCAGCGCCTGCGCGAACGCGGCGGTGAAGAACCCGCCCGCGCCCAACGCGAGCGCGGCACCGAGCCAGCTTCGGGCGATCGCCAGCGGGATCGCCAGCAGCAGAACCGCGAGGGAGGGCAGCCCGAAGATGGCGAGGAAGATGAACTCGCCAATGGAGCGGCTGCCATCTTGAATCGGGACGCTGACGGCCTGCCGATCGCTCATCCTCGCGGGATTGCTATCTATCACGAGGTGCGATCGGCCGGACGCACCCCCACCGAGCCTCGCCCCGCGGAGTGCGGCCGCCGGAGCGCACCGGGTACGCGAACGTCGGCAGAAAAGCCCGCCCCAGCGAGGGCACGTCGGTTGCTATCCTCGGCCAGGTGCGCATGGGGACGACCTTCGAGCCAGTCGGAAGAGCGCGAGGATGGATAGCGTCCCTCTTGCTCGGGGGCGCGTCGCTCGCGGCAGGGATGTCTGCAGCGGGATGCACGGGCGAGATCGGTGACGGCACCGCGAACCTCCCGCCGACGACGGCGCAGGGCTGCGACGCCATCGAGCCGGGGCCGAGCCCGCTCCGGCGGCTCACGCGCTGGGAGTACAACCAGACGGTGCACGATCTCCTCGGCGATACGACCGCGCCGGCCAACGCGTTCGTTCCCGAGGCGATTCAGTTCGGCTTCGACAACGGAGCTCTCGGCGCGACGATGAGCGCGGTCGTCATCGAGCAGTTCGAGACCGCCTCGATCCAGCTCGCCCGCGACGCGGCGCTCGACATGCCGACCTTGCTCGGGTGCGATCCGGCGACCGTGGGCGAGGCCGCGTGCATCGCCGAGTTCATCCCGCGCTTCGGAAAGAAGGCGTTTCGCCGCCCTCTCTCGACCGAGGAGCAGCAGCGGTTCCAGGCGTTCTTCGATCAGGCGCAGGCCACGTCCGGCTTTGCGCCCGCCGTCGAAATGCTCGTGAGCGGCGTGCTCCAGTCGCCCCACTTCCTCTACCGGGTCGAGCTCGGCATGCCCGATCCCAAGGCCGAGGGCATCGTGAAGCTCACCGACTTCGAGGTCGCGAGCCGGCTCTCGTACCTCCTCTGGGGGTCGATGCCGGACGAGGAGCTCTTCGCGGCAGCCGAGCGCGGCGAGCTCGCGAACAAGGAGGCGATCCGCGCCCAAGCCCAGCGCATGATCGACGACGACCGCGGCGCTCGCGCGATCAGGAACTTCTTCGAGCAGTGGTCGGGCGCGCGCGACCTCGACAAGATCGAGCGAAGCCTGCCGTACTCGGATCAGATCGCCGCCCTCCAGGTCGAGGAGCTCGGCCTCTTCGTCGACGACGTCGTCCGCCAGGGTGACGGCCGGTTCGCGACCTTGATGACCTCACCGGTCAGCTTCATGAACGACGAGCTCGCGACCTTCTACGGCGTGGACGCCCCAGGCTCCACGGGGCTCACGCGGGTCTCGCTCGACGGCGCGCGCTATCCGGGGATCCTGACCCGCGGCGCGCAGATGGCGCTCCTCGCGCACCCGGCGCAGCCCTCAATCGTCCTCAGAGGCAAGTTCCTCCTCGAGCAGGTGATGTGCGCGCCGCCGCCGCCGCCGCCCTGCAATGCCGACACGTCGCTCCCTCCGATCGATCCCGAGGCCACGGCGCGAGAGCAGCTCGAGACGAAGACGAGCGTCGAGCCTTGCTCGGGCTGCCACGCGATCATCAACCCGCCCGGCTTCGCGTTCGATCACTTCGACGAGCTCGGCCGCTGGCGAGACGACGAGCACGGCCTCTCGATCGACACGTCGGGCAACATGGTCGGTACCGAGGTGAGCGGCGAGTTCTCCGATCACGCCGAGCTCATCGGTCGCATCTCGACGAGCGAGGACGCGAGAAACTGCATGGTCAAGCACTGGTTCCGGTACGCGTTCGGGCGCGACAGGGTCGAGGCCGACAGCTGCTCGTTCGACGACATCGAGACCGGGTTCTCCGAGAGCGACGGCAACCTCCGCGAGCTCCTGATCTCTCTGACGCAAACCGATGCGTTCCTCTATCGGCGCGTCGAAGGAGGTGGCGCGTGAATCGCTGTCCGCTGTCCGGGCGCCCGCTTCGCCCCCGCGGCCGTCCCGGTCGCCGCGCCATCCTTCGTGGCCTCGGCGGGCTCGCCGTGGGCCTGCCGTTCCTCGAGAGCCTCACGGCCAAGCCGCTGCGCGCAGCACCGGGCGACGGTCCGCCGAGGCGCCTCATCATCATGTACACGTCGAACGGCACGGTTCTCAAAAACCTCACGCCGTCGACTACGGGCCCGAGCTACGCGGTCAGCCCGATCCTCGCGCCGCTCGACACCCCGCTCCTTCGCCCGAAGCTCAGCGTCATCTCCGGCGTGCGCATGGCCTCGGCAGAGGACACCTCCGGCAACGGGCACGCCGTGGGCATGACGAGCATGCTCACCGCGCGCCCCTTCACCGAGGTCGTCCCGACCGAGTTCGGCGACGTCGGCTGGGGCGCCGGGATCAGCATCGACCAGCTCATCGCGAGCAAGGTCGCCGACGCCGGCCAGCTGCCGAGCATCGAGCTGGGGATCCAGACGCAGAAGCAGTACGGCAATTTCTACAGCTACATGAGCTACGGCGAAGGAGGCGGGTCTACCAACGCCGTCGCCTCGGACGACGATCCGCGCAACGCCTTCATGCGCCTCTTCGCCAACGTCCCCGATGACGAAGCGGCCAAGGCGGAGCTTCAGGCGGCGATCGACAGGCGCAAGAGCGTCCTCGACTTCGTTGCGGGCGACTTCGCGACCATCCAAGGCAAGATCGGCAAGGACGATCAGGCGCGCCTCGACAAGCACCTCGAGCTCATCCGCGACCTCGAGAACCGCCTCAGCGTAGGGAAGGTCTGCGGCAAGCCCGATGCTCCGGTGCTCGACGACAACGACATCTTCGCGTCGGACATGTTCACCACGATCGGGACGATGCAGATGGATCTGCTCGCCGCAGCGATGGCCTGCGACATCACGCGCGTCGGAACGCTTCAATGGTCGACCGCGCAGTCGGGCACCGTGTTCAACGACTTCGTCGACGCGCCGTGGGATCAGCTCGCTGACGACTACCACCACGGGCTCTCGCACCTCTCTGTGGGGTCCGACGAGCAGAACCCGGATGCGAACCAGGCCCTCGCACAAGACGCGCTCAGCGCGATCAACGTCTGGTTCTCGGGCCAGCTCGGCTACCTGGCCAACCGCCTCGCGGAGTACGAGGAAGAGGACGGCTCGAGCGTCCTCGACAACACCGCGATCCTCTGGGTGAGCGAGATCTCCGAAGGTCCGACGCACCGCTTCGATCGCATGCCGTACGTCCTGCTCGGCAACATGGGCGGCGCAATCAACGCGGGACAGCACGTCGACTACGGCAACGACCGCGCGCACAACGATCTCTTCATTACCCTCGCGCAGGCGATGGGTGCGACCGACGTGACGTCGTTCGGCTCCGAGGACTACGTGCAGGGTCCGCTCGCCGAGCTGCTCACTTGAGGTAATCTCCGTCTCGGGTGCGAAGCTGGCTCCTCGCAACGTCGCTGCTCTCGGGCTGCGGGCTCTTCGTCGAAGATTGGCGCGTTGGGGGCAGTGGGGGCCCGGGCGGTGCTCCGATCGGCGGCGGGGGGCATGACGCGACCGGCGGGCAAGCCGGCGGCCGCCCGGATGCGCCGCTGCCGGCATGGTGCAGGTTCTACGGCACCCGGGCCAGCGAGTCGCTCTGGGACCTCAGGCCGGACATCGACGGCCTCACGCTGATCGGCGCCGCAGGGATCGGCGGACCGATCGCGCTCGGACGTCTCGTCGAGCCTGCCGGCTCCAGCGACGGCGTCCTCGTTCGCTTCGACGGCGCAGGCGAGCCGAGCCTCATCGCCCAGCTCGGCGCCAGCCAGCAGGGCGTGCTCAACACCGCGCTCATCGCCGATCCCCCGCTCGGCGGCGGAAACTACGTGGGCACCGCTGGAGCATTCAGCTCGACGCCCGGGGGCAGCGGCGACGTGATGCTGTTCGACGCCGGCAGCGGTCCGCTGCTTGCGGCTGGAACGAGCGACAACGACACCGTCGTCGATGGCGACGTACACGGCGATCGTCTGGTCTTCACCGGCGGCTCGGGCGCGGGGCTCGATTTCGGAGAGGGGCCGGCCCCGAGCGGGGGCTACATCGCGTTCGCGAGCCGTGCCGCGGGCATGGTCGACGCGGCGATCGCGCTCGGCGCCGGATCGTCTGACGGCACCGGTCACATGGCGCGTTTCTCTCCTGCCGGAGACGTCGTGTGGGCGTCGTCGCGGCTCGCCGGACCCGGAGAGACCGATGTCCTCTGTGACGGAACGCTGCTCTCTACCGAGGCCACGGAGCAGTGGGCCATCCTCAAGCTCTCGCCTGCCGGTGAGTGCGTCGCCGGCCGCGTGCTTCCGGTCGAGGTCCAGATCGATCCGGACATCGCCGTACGCGCGGACGGCGGGCTCGTCGTGTCGGGTCGCTTCTCCGAGACGTTGACCATCGACGGGCTGTCCGTTGGACCGGCACAGAGCGACAGCGACGCGTTCGTCGCCGTCGTCGATCCCGAGCTGACGTTCACGAGCATGTTCACGTACGGCGGCGCCGGCAACGAGCGTCCGAACGAGGTGATCGTGTCTCCCGACGGCTCCACGTTCGTCGCCGGCGAGTTCTCCGGTGCGATGACGGTGGGCACGAAGACCGTCGCCAGCGTCGACGACGGTGACGTTTATGTCATGAAGCTCGATCCGTCGCTCGCTCCCTCGTGGCTGCGCGTGTTCGCCGGATCCGGCCTGGTGACCACTTCGGCGCTCACCCTCGACGGGGCAGGTAACCTCTTCCTCGGCGGGAGCGCCGAAGGCTCGCTCGAGTGCGCTTCGCCGCCACCACAGAGCGCGGGTGGGCGCGACATGTTCCTCATGCGGTTCGATGCGCAGGGCCTCTGACGCTCGTTCGCGAGCCGCCCTCTGGTAGGCTGAGAAGCGTGCAGATCGGCCGCTACCGCGTCTACCGCGAGATCGCGCGTGGCGGCATGGCGACCGTCCACCTGGGCCGTCTCGCGTCGGACGGCGGCGTCGGCCGCCTCGTCGCCGTCAAGCGCCTGCACGCGCAGGTCGCCACCGACGCCGACTTTCGTTCCATGTTCCTCGACGAGGCTCGCCTCGCGGCGCGCATCCGGCATCCGAACGTCGTGTCGCTGATCGACCTCGTCGCCAGCGCCGACGACCTCTCGATGATCCTCGAGTACATCGAGGGTGACAACCTCGCGAGCCTCATCCGGACCACCGCGGAGAAGGGCGAGAGGATCCCCGACCCGATCGTCGCGGCCATCATGACGGGCGCCCTTCGTGGTCTTCACGCCGCGCACGACGCCAGGGCCGAGGACGGCTCGGAGCTCCACCTCGTGCATCGCGACGTGAGCCCGCAGAACGTCCTCGTCGGCATCGATGGCCTCGCGCGGGTCGCCGATTTCGGCGTCGCCAAGGCCGTCGTTCGAGCGCAGACCACGCGCGAAGGACAGATCAAGGGCAAGCTCGGCTACATGGCCCCCGAGCAGCTGCGCGGCGATCGCGCTCTCGATCGGCGGGGCGATATCTTCGCGGCGGGTGTCGTCCTCTGGGAGGCGCTCGTCCAGCGGCGCCTCTTCCAGGGCGAGAGCGAGGGCCAGATCCTCATGAAGATCCTCACCGGCGCGGCGGATCCTCCGAGCGAGTCGGCCGCCGGGATCGATCGCCGCTGGGATCCGATCGTCGAACGCGCGCTGGCTCTCGATCCGGCGGCTCGCTTCAGCACGGCGCTCGAGATGTCGTCGGCCATCGAGGCGGCGTTCCCGATCGCCAGCCCGACGGCCGTGGGCGCCTGGGTTCGCGCCCACGCGTCCGAGCTGCTCGAGGCGCGCGCGGTGTGGATCGCCGAGATCGAAGCCCAGAGCGGGCGAGGGGAGCTTGCGACCGTGCCCGACGCTCCGCCTGTCTTCGCATTGCAGGGTACGCCGGCGTCGGGGCCGGACACCTCGACCGATGCGGTATCCAAGGTCGCCGAGCCGCGCGCGCGATCGGGCCGCGGACCGTGGACCGCGTCGGCGCTCGCGGTCGCCGCGATCTTCGTGGGCATCCTGGCTTGGCGGGAGCGGCCGCGCGCCGAGAGCCTCGAGAGCCGCGTGCGTCCGGCTTCGCTCGGCGGTCTCGTCGGCCGCCTCGCGTCGGCAGCACCGAGCCAAGCCGTGAGCGACGACCCTCCGATCGCGACCGCTTCGGCATCGGCGCCGTCGCCGTCCCCATCTGCACCTACCGCGGCTGGCAGGCCAGCCGGCACGTGGCGACCGTCGAAGCCGCCTCCCCCGTCCGAGCGATGCACGCTCGAGCGCTACTACGATCCCAAAGAGGGGATCGACAAGTTCCGTCGCGTTTGCAAATGACGCCGTAAGCTAGGCGGCCCTGCTCTTGAACCGTCACGTCCTCGTACCTCTCGTCGTCCTCGCCATCTCCCTCGGAGCACGGCTTGCGCTCGCCGACGGTGAGCGCGAGTTCCGAGAATGCGCCTCCGCGTTCGAGGAAGCGCAGCGCCTCAAGAAGAAGGGCCAGCTCGTCGCCGCCTCCGAGCAAGCCACGGCATGCGCCGCTGCGACTTGCCCGTCCGAGATCGTCGGCGAATGCACCAAGTTGCGCGCCAGCATCGACGAAGCGACACCGACCATCGTCGTCGCCGCCGAGCACGATGCGCGCGACATCGCCGCCGCAAAGCTGTTCATCGACGGAGCCGAGGTGGCGGGGCGCCTCGACGGACTTCCGAGACGCCTCGATCCCGGCACCCACGTCGTTCGCGTCGTTCCCGACTCGCCCGAGCTCGCGCCACGAGAGGTCACCATCACCGTGCGCTCCGGCGAACGAAACAGGCGGGTCGCGATCGCCTGGCAGCGGCCCACCGAGGAGCGCGGTGGCTCCATGGGCTTCGTCCCCGCAGCGATCGCCTTCGCCGTCGGAGGCGCAGGTGTCGTCGTCGGCGTAGCGACAGGAGCCCTAGCCCTCAGCGGCGATTCTGATCTCGAGGAGCGCTGCCCGTCCGTGAGCGCGTGTCCTGCCGACGCGCAGTCGGACATCGATCGCGTGAACACGTTGGCTGTGGTGTCGACCACGGGGTTCGTCGTGGGCGGGATCGGGATTGCGACGGGGATCGTGCTTGCTGCGGTGGCGGCATCGCAGGGGGACGAGCGGGGAGAGGCGGCGGTGAGGGTGACGGGGGACGGATTCTCGATCGCGTTTTGAGCGCGGGCGCGGCGGTGCTCGCGCCCGCTACGCGTCCGCCCGGTCCCTCCACAAGAGCCCATGCAAATCATCCGGGTGCAGCGGCTTCGTCACGTGCTCATCAAATCCCGCCTGCAATGCCGCCGCCCGATCCGCCGGCCTCCCAAATCCCGTGAGCGCCACGATGTACAAATCATCGTGCTCCTCGCACGATCTCAGCCGCCTCGCGACCTCGTACCCGTTCGTCCCCGGCAGCCCGATGTCGATCAGCGCAACGTCCGGCCTTACGCGATCGATGAGCTCGATGCCGCTCATGCCGTCGTGCGCGCAGTGCACCTCGCACCCGGCCCGCGACAGAAGCGCCATGAGCATCGTGCAGCCATCGACGTTGTCGTCGACGAGCACGATCCGCTTGCCGGACTTCCACCGGATCCGCCGCTTCGGCGTGGGCGGCCCGGACGGTGCGACCGCGAGCGCCTGCGGGAGGCGGACGGTGAACGTCGAGCCCGTGCCCGGTCCATCGCTATGCGCCGAAACGTGGCCACCGTGCATGTCGACGAGCGCGCGTACCAGCGCGAGGCCGAGCCCCATGCCGGCGTCGCCCTGCGGCAGCGCCCCGTCGCCTTGGAAGAACATCTCGAAGATGGTCCGCAGGTTCTTGCGCGGAATTCCGGAGCCGTTGTCCTTCACGACAATCGCGACGTGCGAGCCTTCGGTGCCGACGCTCAGCGACGCTTCGCCGCCGCGCTGCGTGTACTTCGCTGCGTTGCCGAGCAAGTTCACGAGGACCTGCTGCAGGCGCGCCGGGTCGCCGTCGACGAGCGCCGGCGCGTCCCCGAGGGTGACGCCGAGCATGATGCCGCGCTCGGCGAACGACGCCTTGACGGCTTCGACCGCCTCTTTGGCGATCGGCCGCACGTCGACGATCCGGCGGTCCAGGTTGATCTTGTTCTGGGTCACGCGGCTCGCCTCGAGCAAATCGTCGAGGAGGCGCGCCATGTGGCGTGACTGACGAGAGATGACGTTGGCCGCCAGCGTCGACTCTTCGACGTGACCGTCCGCCAAGAGCTTCGACGCCGAGACGATCGCGCTCAGCGGATTGCGCAGCTCGTGCGAGAGCATCGCCAGGAACTGATCCCTGCGCACGACCGACTGCTTGATCTCGTCCTCGGCTTGCTTCTGCTCGCTGACGTCGCGAGAGACGCCGAACATCCCGACGATCTTTCCGTTGCGGTCCCGCAGCGGCTGCCTGATCGCCATGTACCAGAAGCCGGCCTGCCCCGCCTGCTCGAGGCGATAGGTCTGCTCTTCGCCTTCGAGCACCCTGGCGTCGGCCTCTTCGAGCGCCGCAGCCATCTCTGCGGGGAGGAAGTCCGACGGCTTCTTTCCGACGACGTCCGCCGGGTTCATGACGCCGAGACGTCGCGCCATGGCTCGGTTCAAGCGGACGAACGCGCCGGCTCCGTCCTTGAAGTAGATGGCATCCGGCAGGCTCTCCATGAGCCCGTCGAGGAGGTGCCGCTCGCGGAAGAGGGCGTCTTCGGCGGCTTTGAGGGTCGCGATGTCGATCAAGGTCAGGACGACGCCGTCGACGACCGTACCCCGCCGATACGGCAGGATGCGGAGGAAGAACCAGGCGCCGCTCGCGTCACGCACCTCGCGTTCGAGCGGTTCCGAGGTGCGGAGCACCGTTTCGAGGTCGTCGACGAGGACCGGATGACACAGGGTGTTGCTGAAGGCGGCGATGGGACGTCCGACGTCCTGTGGCAACAGATTGAAGATCTCCGCCACGCGGGGCGTGAACTTCCTGATCGAGAGCGTTCGATCCAAGAACACGGTGCCGACGTCCGTGCTCTGGAGGAGATTGTCCATGTCGTTCGTCAGCTCGGTGAGCTGCGCGATCTTGCGCTGGTACTCCGCGTTGACGGTGTAAAGCTCCTCATTGACGCTCTGCAGCTCCTCGTTCGTGCTCTGCAGCTCTTCGTTCGCCGCGAGCATCTCCTCGTTGATCGACTGCAGCTCCTCGTTCGAGGTCTCGAGCTCCTCGATCGTGTTCTGGAGGCTCTCCTTCGTGTAACGCAGCTCGTCCTCGAGGGTGGAGAGGCTGGACCGCGAGACGTCGCCCATGTCGATCTCGGCCTGCGGTGCTCCGGGGGCCACCGGCTCGGTGGGCTCGATCGTCACGAGGAGGTGGCCGGCCGTACCACGCTTGCTGGCGACGGGTCGAACCGCGAGGCGCCACACCCGTTCTTCGCCGTTCACCGCCATCCGCAGGCCCTTGAAGACGACCGGAGCCTGCTCCTTCGTCGCGCGCTGCAGCGCTCCGGCGAGCGCGAGCTTGAGGTCTTGGTCGACCATCTCGAGAACGTCGAGCGACGGACGACCGTCCTTCATCTTGATGAAGCGACCGGCTCCGCCGAACGCGTGGACCAGCTCGCGCCGCTCGTTCACCAGCAGGCTCGGCGGCATGTACTCGTCGAGAAGCGCGTCGTAGACACCGACGGCTTCGGACAGTCGAAGCGTGGCGTTTCCCGGGCCCGGGATCCCGGGCGACGAGCGAAGATCATGGGCACGAGGCGAGGAGAAGCGGGCATCCGCTCCCAGCCTCAGATCGCGATGCTTGCGGTAGATCCGCCAGTGGGCGTCGACTGCCTCGAAGTCGTCCGCGAGCGCCGCGGCGTTCTCGCTGGGACCGAGGAAGAGGACGCCCTCGCGCTTGAGCGCAAAGTGGAACAGCCCGAGCACGCGGCGCTGGGCAGCCGGCTGGAGATAGATGAGAAGGTTGCGGCACGAAATGAGATCGACGCGGGTGAACGGCGCGTCGCGCATCACGTTGTGACGTGCGAACACGACCAGCTGGCGAAGGTCGGGCGACACCTGCAGGCTCGCCCCCATCCTGTGGAAGAAGCGCTCGAGCCGAGCAGGGCCGACCCTCTGCACCGAGTCCTCGCTGTAGAGCCCGCGAGCCGCGAAATCGAGGGAGCCGGTGTGGACGTCCGTGGCGAAGATCTTCACGCGCCGGCGATCGCCGCGCGCTTCGAGCGCCTCGAGGACCAGGATCCCTAGCGAATAGGCTTCCTCGCCGGTGGCGCAGCCCGGCACCCAGATGCGGAGCTCGTCGTCGACCTGCGCGCGCGACAAGAGGGCGGGAATGACGGTGCGCTCGAGCTGCTCGAAAGGGTCCTCGTCGCGGAAGAAGCGCGTGACGCCGATGAGTAAGTCCCGGTAGAGGGCGTCGAGCTCTTCGCGGTCGGTCGTCAGGCGGTCGGCGTAGTCGTCGATGCTGGAGACCTGGGTGATCTGGACGCGCCGCTCGATTCGGCGCGTGACCGTGCTCGGCTTGTACGTCGAGAAGTCGATCCCGTATTCACGCTCGAGGAGCCGGAAGACAGAGAGAGTTCCGCGAGGGATGCCCGCTCCGGCGGCGATTCGATCGCCTCCCTCGAGCTGCTGCATGTAGTCGAGGAGCAGGGCGGGGATGTGGCGCGGAGGGCTGACGTGGTCGACGACGCCCGTGGCGACCGCGCTCTTGGGCATGCCGTCGAAGGCCGCGCTCGCGTCGTCCTGGCAGATCACGAGACCGCCGGCGTCGTGGATGTCCCGAATCCCGCGCGAGCCGTCACTGCCGCCGCCCGACAGCACGATGCCGATCGCGCGCGCTCCCAAATCCTCGGCGAGCGAGCGGAAGAAAATGTCGATCGGAAGCGAGAGCTCCGCGCTCGTCGCCTTGTCGCTGAGGAGGAGCCGGCCCCCGGAGATGATCATCTCCTTCTTCGGGGGGATGAGGTAGACGCGGTTCGGCTCGACCTGCATTCCGTCCTCGACGAGGAGCACGGGCAGCCGCGTTCGGCGGCCGAGCAGCTCGTCCATCAGGCTCTTGAAGTCCGGCGAGAGGTGCTGGACCACCACGAACGCGAGCCCCGTGTCGACCGGCATGTCGGCGAAGAGCTGCTCCAGAGCCTCCAGGCCTCCTGCCGAGGCCCCTACGCCGACGACGAACCGAGGTGGCTCACCGCTGCGGTCCGAAACCCCAAGCTTTGTCTCCATGAATGGCCTCGAGAAGGGTCATCAAGCTGACCGGCCCGTCATGAAGCTGCAGAGAGGGGCCGGGGAGCCCCTCTCCGCCGATGAAGCAACGGCGAGGGGGGCCTCCGAGCTGCGAGTGGGGCGTTTTCAAATCTCGCGCCACACTCTTGAGCGCCCCTTCGCGCGACTCCGCGCGGTTTTGAGGCGTCAAAGCTGCCTCACCCGCTGCAGAGTCGCCCCGGTCGACTCAGGCTCGCGATCCGCGTTCCCAGGTAATCTCGACGCGCTTCACGCCGACTCGACCCAGGAGGGAGGTCAGCTGCTTCTCGGCTTGCACCTTGGCGCGCTCGATCACCTCGGGCTTCGATGCGGCCTCTTCGACTGCCAGCGTTGCTTCTTTGCGAGCCCGCCCTTCGAGGCGTTCGTTGCGCCGGGCGAGGACGCTGGTCTCGCGCCGATAGACGTAAGTGTTATCGGGATCGAGGCGCGACGAGAACACCTCGGGTGGCGGCAAGCGAAGCCGCGCGACGCCGGAGCGTTCGTCGAAGCTGACGTCGTCCGGCCCCAGCTTCTCGAGGTCGACGCCGATGGTTGCGCTCCCGGCGGCGACGAGGAGCATGTTGTCCTCACCGTCGAGCAAACCGAACACGACCTTCTGCCGTTCGGAGATGTCGATGACCTTTTCGACCTGGACCTCGGTCACTTCGAGCCGAGCGATGTCCTTGATGGCGGTGAGCACTGTCGGCGTCGGGCGGACGTCGACGACCGTCTCGCCGGCGGTCGGCCCGCCGAAGTAGAGGAAGCCCGCACCGGCCGCGCCCGCGCCCAGGACCGAAGCGAGAGCGACCACGAGCCAGTAGGGAGCACCGCGGCGCTCGACGACGCGGGGCGCAAACGGATTCGATAGCTCGATCATGGCCTTCCTCCGGAAAAGGACACGATGAGGTTGATGCGTGCGCGGCGGCGATCAAGGCCGGCGTCGAGAATTTTGTTACGTGAAGCCGCCTACGCAGAGGATGCCGGCCGAAAAGCGGCCCTCGTCCTCTAACGCGACGACTTCTTCGCAGACGATTTCTTCGTCTTCTTCTTCGCGGATTTCTTGGGCGCGGATTTCTTGGGCGCCGCCTTCTTCGTTGCAGCCTTCTTGGGGGCCTTCTTCGCGGCAGCCTTCTTCTTCGGTGCGGCCTTCTTCGGTGCGGCCTTCTTCGCGGGGGGCTTCTTGGGCGCCGCCTTCTTTGCTGCCGCCTTCTTGGGGGCGGACTTCTTCTTGGCAGCTTTCTTCGGAGCTTTCTTCGGCGGCACCGTCTTCGCCTTCGGTGCGGTTGCGCGGACGGCGGCCTTGCGGACCGACGGCCCGCTCGCGTTCACGTCTTCGACCGGCAGGCTCGGCGGGGGCTCGTCGTTGTCCTCGTAGAAATCGGAGCCGCCGTCGGGCATGCGCTTGCCGAACTTACCCAGGGCCTCTCGCAGCTTTCGCTCGAGCTCGCCGAAGTCGTACGGCTTGTTGAGCCATGCATCGGCGGAGAACAGCGACGACGTCATGTCGTTGAGCGTCTCGCCGATTCCCGTGAGCATCACGACCGCGGTGCGGCGCGTCGCGGGGGTGTTCTTGATGCGCTTGCACACCTCCCACCCGCTCATGCCGGGCATCATCACGTCGAGGAGCACGAGATCGAATCCGCCGTTCTCGGCAAAGCTCCACGCCTTCTCGCCGTCCGATGCTTCGGTGACATCGAAACCCTTCTGGCGAAGAAAAGTCGCGTTGAGGCTCAACATCGCGGGCTCGTCTTCCGCCACAAGGGCGCGCAAAGTGCTGGTGGTCACGGGCCTCACATGAAAGTACAGGCACGGGTCAGGGGTCAAGGAGGGAGTAGGCGGCCGCCCTCGGGCGTTTGCCACCGAGTGGCCCCGATGCGCCCTGGTTCGGTGCGGCTCGCGGGCCTCACGGGGCTGCCCGAAACCGTGGAAAGGCGCGAGGTAAAAGCGGAACTTTCGCCGGGCGGCCACGTCACATTCTGCATCCGAGTGGGGACAGCTAAGGGCGCATGACACAAAGCGGGCTACACTCGCGAAAGCGGCAGGCTCTCCCTCCGTTAGAGCAAAGTATCCCCGGCAAATCAGGGAACGATGATCCGGCTTCGAGGACGATGAGCTCGAACAACCACGACAGCGCGCTCGGTCGCATCCGCCGAGCCGCCGCCCTCGCCGAGCTACGCATGCGGCTCTCCCGCGCGCTCTCGGTCACCCCGACGGCGCTGACGCTCGGGCTGGCAGCTGCCGCCGTCGTGCTCGGGGCCCACAAGCTCGCACCCGAGCGGGTCTCCGAGCCCCACGCGTACTTGCTCTTCTCGGGGATCGCGGCGCTCGTGGTGATCGCTCACCTCGTCGCGTTCCTCCTTCGGTTGCCGCCCAACGCGGGGACGCTCGCGCTCGACAAGCACCACAAGCTCGACGGCCGGCTGACCAACGCGCTCGAGTTTCTCGCCCGGCCGAAGGCCGAGCGCACCGAGCTGATGAGCGCCGCGATCGACGACGCTTGCGAGGTCGTCACGGCGAAGCCGAAGAAGAGCACGCTGTCGACCGGGAGGGCCGCGCCGATCGTCGTGCCGCTCGAGACGGCGGCGGCCGTCGCTCCCGCGATTGCGCTCGTCCTCCTCGCGCTGCTCGAGCTGCCGCACGCGGTCCCGGTCCCGGTCGTGAAGCAGAAGACGATCGATCCGCTCGCGCTCTCGGAAGACGACATCAACGCGCTCCGCGATGCGGCCAAAGAGCTGGACAGGCCCAACCAGAGCGCCGAGGTCCAGCAGGCGGTCGAGCGCTACAACCGGCTCATCGAGGATCTCGCGAACCGTCGTATCGACCGCACCGACGCGCTGCGAAAGATGGAATCGATCGAGCGCGAGCTGCTCGACGGCGCTGCGGCCGACGCCAAGAAGCTCGAGAACGAGCTCAAAGAGACGGCGAAGCAGCTCGAGAAGAGCGACCTCGCGAAGGATATCGCGGAGGCGCTCAAGGAGCAGAACCTCAAGAAGACCGAGGAGAAGCTCAAGGAGCTCGCGCAGAAGCTCAAGGAGAACAAGAAGCCCGACAAGAAGCAGCTCGAGCGCCTGCGCGACGCGCTGAAGAAGGCGTCCGAGCAGCGGAAGAAGGCGCTCGAAGCGATCGAAGAGAAGCGCAAGGAGCTCGAGGAGCAGCTCCTCAAAAAGAAGAAGGACGTCGAGAACGCGACGGATCCGCAGAAGAAGGAAGAAGAGGAGCGCCTTCTCAAGAAGAAGGAGCGCGAGCTCGAGCGGTTGAACCGCGACGCGCAGGAGCAGCGGCGCGCCAACCGCGAGCTCGAGCGGCTCGACCGCGAGCTCGCCGAGGCCGCGCAGAACCTCCTCAAGGAGATGGGCATCACCCAAGAAGACCTCGAGAAGGCCGCGCAGGACATCAACCAGGCCGCCGAGGACATCAACCGCATGGAGCGGGAGGGGATGAGCCAGAAGGACAAGGAGCGGCTCAAAGAGCAGCTCGAGATGGCTCGCGAGATCCTCCGGCAAGAGCAGAAGAGCGGCAAACAGCGCCGCGCTCGCCAAGACAACTTCTCCAAGCGGGCCCGCGGCAAGAGCGGCAAGGGCAAGAGCGGCAAGAACGGCCAGCAAGGCGAAGAGCAGGGCGACGGGCCGGGTGAGCCGGGCGACTCGATGGAGCGCGAGCAGCCCGGCGGCCAAGGCGAAGGCGAAGGCGAAGGCGAGGAAGAGGGCGAAGGCGAAAAGGGCAAAGGCAAGGGAAAGGGTCAGGGCGAAGGCGAGGGTGAAGGTGCCGACGGCATCGAGATCTCGATCGGCCCCGGCGGAAACATCCCCATGCCCGGCCCCGGCCAAGGCCCCGGCGGCCAAGGGAACGAGCCGGGTGACGGCGCGGGCAAGGGCGACAAGGGGCCGGGCGGCAAAGGCTCAGGTGGAAACCCGCGCGGCGCGGCGACCGACCCGGACATGGACACCGTCGACGTCGAAGCTGCTGCAGCCGACACCGGCAGCGGCAAGGTCGCCGAGCAGGTGATTCGATCCGCGGCGGACAAAGGCTTCCGCGGCCAGAAGTACAAGGCCGTCTACCAGGACTTCAGCACGCGCGCCGAGGCGAGGATCAAGAACGAGGGGATCCCCGACGGCTATCGGTTCTACGTGCAGCGCTATTTCCAGCTCATTCGCCCGCGCGACTAGGACAAAACGAGAGGTTTTACGACAAGTGGCCACGAAAGACGAAGAATCCAAGTCCGCTCGCGAAGAGGTCGCCGAGTTTCAGAAGCTGATCGGCACGCTCCGCGAAGAGGTGGGCAAGGTCATCGTCGGCAACCGTGAGGTGGTCGACGGCGTGCTCACCTGCATGTTCGCTGGGTCGCACGCGCTGCTAGAGGGCGTACCCGGTCTCGGAAAGACGCTCCTGGTCCGCACGATGGCCGACGCGCTGAGCCTCGACTTCTCCCGCATCCAGTTCACGCCGGACATGATGCCGGCCGACATCATCGGCACCACGGTGATCTCGGACGACGCGGGCGGCGGGCAGCGCAACCTCGTCTTCCGCAAGGGACCGATCTTCGCCAACATCGTCCTTGCCGACGAAATCAACCGCGCGACGCCGAAGACGCAGTCGGCGCTCCTCGAGGCGATGCAGGAGCAGCGCGTCACGGTTTCGACCAAGACGTACGAGCTCGACAAGCCGTTCTTCGTCCTCGCGACGCAGAACCCGCTCGAGAGCGAGGGCACCTATCCGCTCCCCGAAGCGCAGCTCGATCGATTCTTCTTCAAGCTCCACGTGCCGTTCCCCGGACGCGAGGAGCTGCACCAGATCCTGAGCCGCACCACGGGCAGCGAGACCCACCGTGCGACGGCCGCGCTCGGCAAGGACGAGATCCTGAAGATGCAGAGGCTCGTGCGCGACGTGCCCGTTGCGCAGAACGTGCAGGACTACGTCGTGCGCCTCCTCCAGGCGACGCACCCGGAGTCGACGACCTTCGACTCGGTGAAGCGCTTCGTAAAGTTCGGCTCGTCGCCGCGCGGCGCACAGGCCGTCCTGCTCGCGGCCAAGATCCGGTCGCTGATGGAGGGTCGCTTCGCCCCCGGCATCGAGGACGTCAAGGTGAGCGCCCTTCCGGCGCTCCGTCATCGAGTCCTCCTCAACTTCGAGGGCGAGGCCGAGGGCGTCAAGACCGACGAGGTCCTCAAGGCGATCATGAAGGGCCTCCCGGAGAGCGCGAAGTAAGGCCGCGCTTCTTTCATGGGTCTCTTGGACTTTCTCTCTCGCGCGCCCAAGAGCCTGCGCACCCGAACATCGTCGAGGGACGACGACCTCTTCGACGACGAGTTCCAGCGCAAGCTCGATTACCTCGCGATGGTGTCGAAGCGCGTCTTCTCGGGCGCGATGCGGGCGGAGCGGCGCACGCGCAAGACCGGCAGCGGCGTCGAGTTCGCCGATCACCGCGACTACGCGCCCGGCGACGACATCCGCGCGCTCGACTGGTCGGCCTACAGCCGGTTCCAGCGCCTCTTGATCCGCCTCTACGAAGAGGAAGAAGACCTCAGCATCTACTTCATCCTCGATACCTCGAGCTCGATGGGGTTCGGTGACGGCGAGAAGCTCAGGCACGCCAAGCGCCTGGCTGCGGCGCTCGCCTACGTCGCGCTCGCCAACCTCGACCGCGTGACGATCGTCTCGGCCACCGACGAGCTCAGCGGACGGATGCCCGAGACGCGCGGCAAGGCGCGCATCTTTCGGATCTTTCGGTTTCTCACCGGCATCCACGCCGAGGGCCACACGGATCTCGAGGACAGCCTGAAGACCTTCGTCGCGCAGCACAAGCGGCGCGGGCTCGCCGTCCTGATCAGCGACCTCTACGACGCCAAAGGTTTCGAGAAGGGAATCAACGTCCTTCGCTACAACAAGTTCGAGCCGTTCGTGCTCCACGTAACCGACTCCAAGGACCGAACGCCCGAGCTTCGCGGCGACGTGCGCGTCTACGACTGCGAATCGGGTGAGGAGCGCGAGGTCACGGTCACCAGCAAGATCCTCGAGCGCTACGCCAAGGCGTACGACGGCTACGTCGATCAAGTGAAGCGCTTCTGCACCAAGAAGCAGGTCTCGTACTACGAGGCCCCCGTCGATGTTCCCTTCGACGAGCTCATCCTGCGCGTCTTCCGCAGGGGCGGGTTCTTGCGCTGACCATGCTGCACTTCGTCGGCCTTCCGCTCCAGACGTTGCTCACCGCGGGCGCCATCGCAGGCGGTCTCGTGGTGATGCTCTACATCCTGAAGCTGAAGCGCCGCCCGGTCGCAGTGCCGTTCTCGCGTCTCTGGGAGCGCATCCTGCGCGACAAGGAGGCGACGAGCCTCTTCTCGCAGCTCAAGCGGCTCCTCTCCCTCCTCTTGCAGCTCGCGCTCCTCGCGCTCCTGCTCCTTGCTCTCGGCGACCCTCGTACCGCGCAGAACCTCCTCGAGGGGCGCAACGTCGTCATCCTCGTCGACTCCAGCGCGAGCATGCAGGCGACCGACGTCAGCCCCAACCGGCTCGCCGAGGGCAAGCGCAAGATCCGCGACGCGGTTCGCGGTCTCGGTGGCAGCGACCGGATGCTGGTTGCCCAGATGGATGGCGCAATCACCCCGCTCTCGACGATGACGAACGACGTGACCGAGCTCGAGGCGGCGCTCGACGCGATCAAGCCGAGCGAGACGCGGGCCGACTTCCCGCGCGCGCTGCGCTTCGCGACCGACACGCTGCGCGGGCTGCCCAACGCAGAAATCATCGTCGTCTCCGACGGCGCGCTCGGTCCCGCGTCGGATCAGCTCGGCGCGGTCGACCTCGGCGACACGAAGCTCTCGTTCGTGGGCGTCGGCACCGGCTCGAGAAACGCCGCGGTCACCGGGTTTTCGGTTCGCCGCTACCCGCTCGACAAGAGCCGCTACGAGGTGATGCTCGAGGTAACGAACACGGCGACAGAGGATCTCGACCTCGATCTGATCCTCTGCGGCGACGGCGCGCTCACCGACGTCTCGCGGCTGCGCCTCAAGGCCGGCGAGCGGCTCCCGCGGTTCTATCCCAACCTCTCCGGCGCATCGCGAACGCTCGAAGCGCGCCTCGCCGCGCCCAAGCCCGATGGCGAGCCGAGCGAGGACCCGTGCAAGCCCGGCGCCGTCGGCGGAGCCGACGATCTACCCGCGGACGACGTCGCTTACGCGCTCCTTCCCGAGCGCCGGCGGTCACGGATCCAGGTCGTCACCAACGGCAACATGTACCTCGAGGCCGCCCTCCTCCTCGACGAGTACCTGGACGTTACGACCGTCTCTCCCAAGCGCTATCCGGCGGACGGCGTCTTCGACGTCACGATCTTCGACGGCGTCGCGCCTGCGGTCAAAACCGGGAGCGGCCACGTCTTCTATCTCGACCCGAAGGGCAACGAGCTTCCGTTCGCGGTCGACAAGGAGCTCCTCAACGACGCCGAGGACTCGCTCGGCTTCGACGAGGTCGAGGCGGAGCATCCGATCCTCCGCCACACCGAGCTCGCCGAGACGCGCGTCTTTCGCGCCCACTCCCTCAAGCCCGGCAAAGAAGACAAGGTCATCGCAAAGAGCTTCAAGGGCCCGCTCCTCATCGCGGGGCGGCGCTCGGGCTACAAGTTCGTCGCGCTCGGCTTGGACCTCCGCGAGACCGACCTGCCGCTCCGCATCTCGTGGCCGCTCCTCCTCCTCAACATCATCAACGACTTCGTCGAAGAGGACACGAGCTACATCTCGAGCTTCACCACCGGGACCGTCTGGCGGATCCCCGCGCCTTCGCAGCTCGAGGTCGCCACGCTGATCGATCCGTCGGGGGTCGAGCGCACCGTTCCCGTTCAAGAGGGCCGCGCCGTCTTCTTGGGGCAGCGCGCCGGCGTCTACACCCTCCGTTCCGACGAGGGCGGCGAAAAGTACGAGACGATGTTCGCGGCCAACCTCGTCGACGCCGGCGAGAGCGCCATCACGCCGCAGAAGACGCTGAAGATCGGCGAGACCGAAGCGGGTGAGGTGGCCGGCTTCACCGTCGGCGTGCGTCGTGAGCTCTGGGCCTACCTGCTCTTCGCGGTCCTCGCGATAAGCCTCGTCGAATGGCTCACCTACCACCGGAGGGTGACCGTATGAAACCGGAGGGCGAGGTGCGAGCTTGCGAGCACCGAGACCGAGGGCTCTGTCCTCGGTTCGCACCCTCACGGGCGCGAACGTACCGACCGACGGCGCAGCCGGAGGGAGCGGAATGAGCGAGCGCGAAGGGCAGAAGCGGAGCACCCCCGCAGCGACCGGCCATAACCCGGGACGCGTGTGGCGCAAGCGGGCTATGACGCTCGGCTGGGTCGTCACCTGCGCCGCGCTCGCCGGCATCCTCTTCTGGGCCTACCGCCGGTACGTCCTCGACGTTCCGGACCCGACGCTCACCTACTTCCGCGGCGAGACGAAGTACGAGCTGCTCAACCCGAAGCTCCTCGGCGTCATCCTGGTCGCCCCGTGGTTCGTGGGCGTGCTCTCCAAGTCGCTCGCCGATCTCCCGTGGCCGCAGCGCGTCCTCTCGGTGCTCCTCCGCATTGCGTTCGTGGCAGCTCTGGCCTTCGGCCTGTCGCGGCTCGCGCGCACGGCGACCACCGAGAAGACGTGCACCGTCTACATCGTCGACGTCTCCAACTCGGTGCCCGACGAAGCGCTCGCCGACGCTCAGGCGATCGTGGCGCAGGCAGTGAAAGAGAAACCGCCCGAAGGCATCGTCAAGCTCGTCACGTTCGCGAAGCGGCCGCGCCTCGTCGACGTTCCGGGCGGCGGCGCCGAGCCTGCCGCCGAGGGCGCGCCGGAGCTGGTCATCCTGCGGCACGGCGATCCCAAGGCGAGCGGCAACCCGAGCGACGAAGGCGCCGGCTCGAACCTCCAGGCTGCCCTCCAGCTCGCCTATGGCCTCTATCCGTCGAGCTACCTGAAGCGCGCGGTGCTCGTCTCGGACGGTGCGCAGACCGACGGCGACATCCTCGCCGAAGCGAACCGAGCCAAGGAGCACGGGATCAAGCTCTTCACGATCCCGTACACCAGGCCGCCTCCGGGTGAGGTTGCGCTCCAGTCGGTGAAGCTCCCGCCCAGGGTGAAGGTAGGCGAGACCTTCGACGTCAAAGCGCAGATCTATTCGACGCGCCCCACGAAGGCGCGCGCGCGGCTCTACCAGGGCGAAGCGCTCAACGGCCTCGAGGGCATCAAGGAGATCGACCTCAAAGGCGGCCAAAACGAGATCGTCTTCAAGAGCGTCGTCCGCTACGCCGGGCCGGTCACCTACGCGCTCGATCTCGATCAGATCGGCGACGACAAGTTCCCGGACAACAACAAGTACGCGGCCACCGTCGACGTGCCCGGCCGCCCCGCTGTCCTCTACGTCGAGGGCACGCCCGAGCACGCGAACCACCTCTCGAGCGCGCTGACGGCCCAGCAGTTCGACGTCGACGTCCGCTCGCCCGCGGGCTTCCCTGGCTCGCTGAAGGAGATCGAAAGGTACGATTTTGTCATCGTCAGCGACGTGGCAAAGGACCAGCTCGAGCTCTCTGCGCAGGAGCTGATCGAGCGCTACGTCCGCGATCTGGGCGGCGGGTTCTTGTTCGCGGGCGGCGAAGCCGGCTACGGGCTCGGCGGCTGGCACCGCAGCACCGTCGAGCGGATCTTGCCGGTCCGGATGGAGAATGAGAAGAAGAAGGAGATGCCGAGCGTCGCGATGGCGCTGGTCATCGACCGCTCGGGCTCGATGACCGGCACGCCGATCGAGATGGCGAAGGAGGCCGCCAAGGCCACGGTGCAGACGCTCTCCGGCGACGACCTGGTCGAGGTCATCGCGTTCGACTCCAACCCCACGCGCTTCGTGAAGCTGCAGCCGGCGCGCAACCGCACGCGGATCTCCGCCGAGATCGCCCGCATCCAGCCGGCGGGCGGCACCGAGTTCTTCGCCGCCCTCGACGCCGCGTTCCAGGACCTGACGGTCGCGCAAGCGCGCAAGAAGCACGTCATCCTGCTCTCCGACGGCAGGCCGAGCTCGAGCAACGGTCTCAAGGATCTGGTGACCGCGATGCTCGCCGAGTCGATCACGCTGACGACGGTCGGCGTCGGCTCCGAGCTGGACGAGCAGCTGATGGACACGCTCGCGACTGCGGGCGGCGGGCGCTTCCACAACGTTCCCGACGTCAAGAACCTCCCCAAGATCTTCACCAAAGAGGCCGAGATGATCTCTCGCGCGGCCGCGGTCGAAGAGTGGTTCCCGGTCGTCCAGACGTCGGACCCGCAGTTCCTCAAAGGCATCGACGTCGGCACTGCGCCGCTCCTGCACGGCTACGTGGCGACGACGCTCAAGCCGTCGCCTGCGGAGCAGATCCTCGCGTCCGACACCGACGAGCCGATCCTCGCGCGCTGGCGCGTCGGACTGGGTTGGACGCTCGCGTGGACGAGCGACGTGAAGGCCAAGTGGGCCGTCGACTGGATCAAGTGGCCCGGCTTCCAGAAGTTCTGGGGGCAGCTCGTCCGCGAGCACATGCGCCAGAAGGACCAGCGCGAGCTCGACATGAAGGCCGAGATCGTGGGCGGCGTGCTCAAGGCTTCGGTCGATGCTTTCACTCCCGACGAGCGGTTCGAGAACAACCTCACGTCTCGCCTCACCATCACCGGACCCGAGCCGGGCGGCCAAAACCAGGTCATCGACCTCCGCCAGACGGCACCGGGCCGCTACGAGACCGATCTGCCGATGGACAAGTACGGCAGCTTCCTCCTCAAGGCCGAGCACCTTCGCGAGCAGCCGGACGGCTCGACGAAGATCGCCGCGGTGAGCTACGGGCACGTCTCCAACCCGTACCCGCGCGAGTACGCGAGCTTCGAGCCGCAGCGCGACGTCCTTCAACGTGCGGCGGTTGCCACCGGCGGCAAGATCGACCCCGAGAGCGTGAGCGTCGTCTTCGACCCGGCCGGCGAGAAGATCACGTACCACGAGGACCTCTGGAAGTGGTTCATCTACGCGGCGATCGTGATCTTCATCCTCGACCTGTTCTTGCGGCGCATCCGGCTCTTCGATCGGAAGTTCGTCGCCAAGACGCGCCGGGCCTGACGTTACCGCCGCACCCGACAGCTGCCGCGTTGGTTCCTGCTGTTTCACCCCCCCAACCCCCCTCACTTCGTGAGGGGGGAGCTCCCCCTCCACGAAGTGGAGGGGGACGGGGGGAGGAATCCACGGGGACGACGGTTAGGCAGGGATTTGCAGCACCTACTCCACGATGACCCGCAGGCGCGTCTCGCCGCCGGGGCCGGTGACGGTGACGAACGACTCGCCGCGGCCGTTGGCTGTGACGATGAACCCAGGTCTCGCCGGTATGCGCCGCGTCTCGCCGTACCAATTCGTCGTGCGTTCCATGTGCGAAGGGACGATGTCCACGATCTTCGAGTCCCCGCTGGCGATGCTGACGTTGTCGCACGCCGAGCCGTCCCACGCGTCCCAGCAATCGAGCGCGTAGGCGGTGCCCTTCGTCATCGTGATCACATCGTCGTCGAAGACTTTGTAGTCGTGCCGGAGCGTGATGCCGGGCGCGGCGCCCGAGACGCCGCCGAGCGTCGGTGCGCAGCCGGCGCACGCGAGCAGCGCGGCCGCCGCGAGACAGATGCTTCTCATGGTCGTCGTCATCGCGCCGCCTCCTTCGTCATCGCCGTCGTCGCTCGCGGCGCCTTTGGGTGGACGACGATGTCGACGAGCACCGTTTGCTCGAGCGAGCGGACCTTGAGGGTGGCCTTGCCCGGCTCGAGGGCGACGATGCGCCTTCGGCTCGCGCGGCCGTCGTGGAGGATCGCGGCGATCGGTCGATCGAGCGTCCACTCCTGGGTGGCGTCGCCGACGAGCGGCTGTCCATCGCCGAAGAGGCTCCCGGCGAGCTTCATGGACTCGCCGTCGAGGAGATCGATCCGGCTCGAGATGGGCTCGCCCTGCCCGCCGTTCGGCGAGACCTCGAAGAGGCGCAGGTGCGTAGGCTCTTTCACCCACACGTGGAAGAAGTCGAGAACGGTGCCGCTATCGGTGACGAGCATCACCGCCGCGACGCCGGGTGACTTGCCCTCGAAGAGCCCGCGGTCGGCGCGGAGCACATCGTCGGCGACCGAGGTAAAGTGGGCCGCCGGCGCCGCCGACCCCTTCAGGTCGACGCGAACATCGGGACGCACCGTGGCGCCGACGGCGACCGGGCCGTCGAACCCGTGCCCCTCGCAAGTCGCGTCTTCAGCCCGGCAATTGTCGGAGAAGCTCACCTGGCCGAGCGCACCGCCGCCGCATCCTGTAAGGCCTGTAAGCCCGGCAATCACAGACAACAAGGGAAGCCATGTCACGAGTCGCATTCGTTTCCTCCAGTCGCCTCCCACAACGGGGCACACGCGCGTCCTTACGCGTTGGATCCGTGCGTCTCCGCGCACTAGATTGAGCCCGCGTGTTTCTCCTCGAGTGCCAGGTGATGCCGTATGCGTGGGGATCGCGGACAGCGATCGCCGAGCTTCGCGGGCTTCCTGCGGCTTCCGGCCCGGAGGCGGAGCTCTGGATGGGCGCGCATCCTCTCGCGCCGTCCCGTGCGCTGACGCCCGATGGCGAGCGATGCCTGACCGAGGTGATCGCCGACGATCCGGTGCTTCATCTCGGTGCGGATCACGCTTCGCGCTTCGGTTCACGGCTGCCGTTCTTGATGAAGGTGCTGGCGGCGGACGAGCCGCTCAGCCTCCAGGCGCACCCGAGCCGCGAGCAAGCGCGCCGCGGCTTCGCGCGCGAAGAAGCCGCGAGGGTCCCGCTCGGTGCGCCCCATCGAAGCTACAAGGACGAAAATCACAAGCCCGAGCTCCTCTGCGCGCTCGGGCCGTTCGAGGCGCTGTCCGGGTTTCGCGACGTGGAGGAGGCGCGAACGATCCTTCGCGCGCTCGGCGTCGCGGGGCTCGAGCGCCTTCGGTTGATGACCGACGGCGCAGAGCTTCGCGATGGCTTCGCCGAGCTCCTCCGCCTCGAGGCATCCGTGCGCGCGCCGCTCGTAGAAGCGGTCGCCTTGCGCGCGAAGGAGCTCGCCGGTCGCGGTGGACCGCACGCGCGCGCCTACCATTGGGCGGCCGAGCTCGCGGCAAAGTATCCGGGCGACGCCGGTGTCGTCTCCTCGCTGCTCCTCCGCCACGTGGAGCTCGCGGCCGGCGAAGCGATCTTCCTGCCCGCCGGCAACTTGCACGCGTACCTCCGCGGCGTCGGGATCGAGATCATGGCGAGCTCGGACAACGTGCTTCGCGGCGGTCTCACCCCCAAGCACGTGGACGTAGAGGAGCTGCTCGAGGTGCTCGACTTCGACGCCAAGCCGCCGGCGTTGGTCAAGCCCCGGCCGACGAGCGAAGCGTTCTTCGTCTACCCCACCAGCGCACCCGACTTCGAGCTTTCGCGCCTGGAGATCGAGACGCCCTTTTCGGTCTCTGTCGACGTCGCCGGCGCCGAAATCCTCTTCTGTGCCCGCGGCGCGGTCACCCTGCGCGCCGGAGCGCGATCGCTGCCTCTACCGGCAGGTACGACGGCGTTCGTCCCCGCCTCGACGGCGGCCTACGCGCTCGAGGGAGCGGGCAGCCTCTTCCGCGCCACGGCCGGCCGCTAACGAGACGCTTGTCGCCCGCTCCGGCCGGCGCCAAGGCTCTCGCTCATGGAGAGCTACCGAACGATCGAGGTTCGCACCGAAGGCCGGATCGCGCACATCGTCCTATCGCGTCCCGAGCGAGGCAACGGAATCACCCTCGAGATGCCGCGCGAGATCGCGGCGGCCGTCGAGCGGGCGAACCTCGATCCGGCGGTCCACGTCATCGCGCTCTCCGGCAAGGGCAAAGGGTTTTGCGGCGGCTACGATCTCGTCGCCAGCGCGGAAGGCAACATGAGCGGAATGGCGACCGAGGCGCCTTCCGGCTCGCCGATCGATCCAGCGGTCATCGCCAAGAACCACGATCCCGGCGCCACGTGGGATCCGATGGTCGACCACGCAATGATGAGCCGCAACGTGCGGGGCTTCATGAGCCTCTTCTTCAGCGACAAGCCGGTGGTCTGCAAGGTCCACGGCTTCTGCGTCGCCGGCGGCACCGACATGGCGCTCTGCTCCGATCTGCTGATCATCGAGGACGACGCGAAGATCGGGTACCCGCCCGCGCGCGTCTGGGGCGTGCCGACGACGGCGCTCTGGGCGCATCGCATCGGTGCGCAGCGCGCCAAGCGGCTCCTCTTCACCGGCGATTGCTTGAACGGCAAAGAAGCCGTCGAGTGGGGGCTCGCGATCGAGTCGGCGCCGAAGGAAAAGCTCGACGAGCGCTTTCAGATTCTGCTCGAGCGCATCGCGCGCGTGCCGATCAATCAGCTCGTCATGCACAAGCTGCTCTGCAACCAAGAGCTGCTTGCTTCAGGCGTCTTCGCGTCTCAGGCGCTCGGTACGGTGTTCGACGGGATCGCTCGTCACACAGCCGAGGGGTACGCGTTTCAGGCCGCCGCGATGGCTGGCGGCTTCAAAGCCGCCGTCCAAGAACGCGACGAGCCCTTCGGTGATCGGGGCTCGTCGACGTTCAAGGGATGATCGAAAAGCGCTTACTGCTTCTTGAAGGTCAGGCCGGGCTTGCCCTTTTCCTTCTCGTTTTCGCACTCGATCTTCGCCGAGTCGAACTTGCAGGTGATCTCGTCCTTGGCGCCCTTCAGCTTGATCTTGTCGCCCTCAGCCGTCCAGTCGCCCGACTCCGACTCTTCCTTCTTGTCCTTGTCCTTGGACAGGCTCGGCATCGAGGACTTCATGTCGTACTTGCCGCCCGACTTGATCTCGAGGGTGATGTCCATCGCCTCGATCATGGCGAGACCGAGCTCCGCGAAGCCCTGCTGGTCCTTGGGCATCTTCTCGATCTCGGCCTTCATGGCCGTCTTCATCGCCTCTTTGTCGAGCTTGTAGGTGCCCTCGGGCCCGCCTTTGCAGCCGGCGAGGAGAGCGAGGGACGTGAGGGCGACAGGGACGAGCGACGTGAGTTTCATCGGAATTGCTCCTGGTAGGGCGCGGAGGATGCGGCGCCTTCGTACGCGGCAGCAAGTCCTATCTTCCCCGTCACAGATTCTTTGTTCTTTTCCCTCCAAACGGCCGGAAGAATGCGGCGGTTGTCGCGTCGGGCCGCTGCGGAGCTCTAGAGCTTCCGACCTTTGAGAACCGTCTTTTCTTCGTCGACCTCGTCGAGCGATTCCGTGCTGATGACCAGGTGCGCGAGCGACGTGTCGCCGACGGCGTCGTAGGTCTTTCCCTGAAACGAGACGGCGGCTCCGTCGTTCTGGAGCAGCCAGTAATTCCCTGAGCCGCCGACGAAGGGGCGAAGCTCACGCGGGTGGGGCGGGTCGTCGCCGGGGAATGGATCGGGCGGCGTGGCAAAGCCGTTCGTCGCGACGAGCGGCTCCGAGATCGGCTCGGGCCCGCGCACGGCGAACTCGAGGAAGGTTCCTTCTTCGAAGCTCACGCGCAAGAGGCCATCGTTGACGCCGACCACGACGCCGGGCGTGTGCTTCTCGATCACGACCTCTTCGATCTGCTTGCCCGCGATGACGAGGAGCTTGTGCCCGGTCACCTGGCGATCGCCACGAGCGAGCTCACGACGAAGCGTGATCGTGTGCGAGTTGTAAAACTGCAGGTTCGAGAGATCGTTCGCGCTCAGCTTGTGCTCGTTCCGCAGCTCCTGGGTGACGGGCACGTAGGAGGCGCAACCCGAGGCGGCGCCGAGGCTGACGGTGGCGAGGAGAAGGAGAAGGGCTCGACGTTGCATGGTGCCCGAAGAACGGGCACCCGCCTCATGCCTTACAGCTTTCGGCCCTTGAGGACCGTCCGCTCTTCCTCGACGCTTTCGAGCGATTCGGTGCTGATCACGAGGTGTGCCAGCGAGGTGTCGCCGACGGCGTTGTAGGACTTCCCTTGGAAATTGATCTGGGAGCCGTCGAAGGGCAAGAGCCAGTAGTTGCCGGTTCCGGAGAAGAACGTTGGCTGGGGCTGGGCCTCGCGCGGGGGCCTGTCGCCCGGAAACGGATCCGGCGGCTCGGCGAAGCCGCCCGGCGCGATCGGATCGCGGAGCGGTTCGGGGCCGCGCACCGTGAACTCGAGGAAGGTGCCCTCTTCGAAGCTTACCTGCAGCGTCGCCTCGCCCGCGGCCACGACGACGCCTGGCGTGTGCTGCTCGATCACGACCTCTTCGATCTGCTTGCCCGCGATGACGAGGAGCTTGTGCCCCCCGGTGACCTGGCTGTCGCCGCGCGCCAGCTCGCGCCGGAGCGTGATGGTGTGCGAGTTGTAAAACTGCAGGTTCGACAGGTCGTCTGCCGCGAGCTTGTGCTCGTTCCGGAGCTCCTGGGTAAAGGGCACGTACGACGCGCAGCCGGTGAGCGCAAAGGTGAGCAAGGCGAGGGCCGGAAGGGCGCGGACCATGGCGGCACGGGCAACGGAGACCATGGTGCGACCTTACAGCTCTCCGCCGCATCGGTGAAATCCCCGCTAGGCTTGCGCCCCGATGGGTACCCCCTTCGAGATCGAGCCGCGCGGCCATGTGTCGATCCTCTGGCTGAATCAGCCCGAGCGAAAAAACGCCATGGGGCCGGAGTTCTGGACCGAGCTGCCCGGCACGATCGAGCGGCTGGATCGAGACGAGAACGTCCGCGCGGTCGTCATCGCGGGCAAAGGATCGTGCTTCTCGGCCGGCCTCGACCTCATGCGCATGGGCGGCGATCTCGGCCCGGCGCTCACGACGGGCGGGCTCGCGGCGGACCGCAACCTCTTGTTCCGCAAGATTGGCGAGATGCGCCGCGGCTTCGACGCGATCGTCGAGAGCAACAAGCCCTTCATCGCCGCGGTCCACGGCTGGTGCATCGGCGGCGGGCTCGACTTCGTCGCGGCGTGCGACGTTCGTCTCGCCGCGGCGTCGGCGCGGTTCTCTCTCCGCGAAGCGAAGATGGCGATCGTCGCCGACATGGGCTCGCTCCAACGCCTCGAGGGGGTGATCGGCCGCGGCCATTTGCGAGAGCTCGCCTTCACCGCAAAGGACATCGACGCCGCCCGCGCGAAGGCGATCGGGCTCGTGAACGACGTCGTCGATGCAGACGATGCGGTGGTCACGAGCGCCGTGCAGATGGCGGAAGAGATCGCCGACAACCCTCCTCTCGTCGTGCAAGGGACGAAAGAGGTGCTCCGCGCCAGCGCGCGCTGGGGTGAAGACGTCGGCCTTCGTTACGTCGCGGCTTGGAACGCCGCGCATCTGGCGAGCGAAGACCTTCGCGAAGCGTTCACGGCATTCATGGAAAAGCGAAAGCCGGTCTACAAGGGGAGATAGCCATGAGGTTCCTTTTCACCATCACGTGCGTGGCGCTTCTTGCTGCGGCGTGCAGCGACGACGACGGCTCCACCGGCGCCGGCGGCTCGACGACGACGACGACCACGGCAGGGCCGACCACCGCCACGAGCGGCGGACCGACGACCACATCGATGTCAGGCCCGACGTCTAGCTCCTCTTCCGGCGGAACGGGAGGGAGCTACGAGGGCGTCGACCCCATCGAAGGGATTGCGGACGTCGAGCTCGTCCAGGGCGGCTTCGAGTTCACCGAGGGAACGGTGTGGCTACCGGCGCTCGGGGTTCTTCGCTTCAGCGACATTCCGGCGAGCACCATCCACGAGCTCGACCCCGCGAGCGACATGATCTCGGACTGGCGCAACCCGTCGGGCAACACGAACGGCAACGCCCTCGCGCCGAACGGTGACATCGTGATGTGCGAGCACTCGGGCAGGCGCGTCTCGCGATCGCCGGCCGCCGGCGCGCCAGCGCCCGTCCTCGTCGCGGGCGAGTACCAAGGGATGACGCTCAACTCACCCAACGACGCGATCGTTCGGAGCGACGGGCAGGTGTACTTCACCGATCCCACGTACGGACTCGGGGGCGGGCAGCAGGACATTCCCTGGCAAGGCGTCTACCGCGTCACCACGCAAGGTGAAGTGATCCTGGTCGGCGACGAGTACGCGCAACCGAACGGCATCGCGCTCTCGCCGGACGAGACCAAGCTCTACGTGAGCGACTCGCAGGACGGCGGTCTCTTCGTCTACGACGTGGCGGCCGACGGCTCGACCGGCGCTCGCACGCAGCTGATCGACATCGGCGGCTCGGACGGCATGGCGGTCGACGACGCCGGCAACCTCTATCTGACGACCGGCGCGGGCGTCGAAGTCTTCCGGGACGACGGCACGCCTTGGGGCGTGATCGACGTGCCGGAGCAGCCCGCCAACTGCACCTTCGGCGGGGCCGACAGAAAGACCCTGTTCATCACGGCGCGGACCGGTCTCTACCGCGTCGATCTGAACGTTCCGGGGCTTCCCTGATCTCCCCGCCGCTCGGGCTCAGGTCGTCTTCTGACTCTTGATCGTGTCGGTGAGCGACTGGATGTCGCTCTCCAGCGTCTGCACGCTCTTCAGCACGTTCGCCTGGAAGCCGGGCCAGTCGGCAGCCGTCACGTCGTGCGCGCGCTCGAGCTCCTTGGAGACGTGCTGCCGGTTCTCGTCGATCGTTTCGAGGCGCGCGTCGAGCTCGCGCCGCTTCTCATCGGAAACGCGCTTCAGATCGTCCCGGGCCAACGAGAGGGTTCGATCGACCTTCTCGAGGCGTGCGTTGGCTACGTTCACGAACGCCGTGCGCTCGGCCTTCGCCTCTTTGTCGCCCAGCTTCTCTTCGGCCTCTTCGATCTCCTTGGACGCTTCTTGTCGCCTCTCGTTGACGTCCTTGGCCGCCCTCTCGACGTCCTTGCGCTCCTCTTCGATCCTGTCTTCGCACGCCGGCGCTGCGAGCGCGGCGCCGAGGAGGGCAAGCGTCAGGTACTTCGATTTCATGGGGATCACCTCGCGTTGAACGGTGCTTTGCTGCGGGTGATCAGGGCAACCGCCATGCCACGACTTCGTGCTGCGACACGCGCCCGCGGACGAGATGTCGTGTCGCCTGCGGACACGACGCGGGATCGCCCCGCATCGATCAGCCGTTCTGGCGATCAGCGAGCAGGTGGCGCGAGAGGAGCGATCCAATCGAGAGCTTCTTCGCCGAGCTTTCGCAGGTCGCCGCGGCAGCCTCGCGCGATCCAACCCTCGATGACCACGCGCAGCGCTCCAACGAGTGCCCCGGCGCAGAGACGAGCGCGCCGCTTGCTCGCTGCATCGTCGGCCGAGCCCGCCTCGAGCGTCGCGGCGAACGCCTGCTCCGCGCGTCGGTCCCACTCGAGATCGCGCACGGCCAGCGCCGGCGCGGCCGCGAGGATCGGCTGCTCTGCGAGGATGCGGTCGCGGGACGCCACGTGGTCGGAAGCAAGGGTGAGGAGCGCGGCCCGGACGGTGTCGAACGCAGCCTCGCCTCGTGGACGAGGCTGGCGCAGGAGCGAAGAGAGCTTTTCGTGTTGCTCTCGACGGCGTGCGAAGAAGACATCCTCTTTGGTGGGGAAGTAGCGGAAGAAGGTCCGCCGCGAGACGCCGGCCGCGGCGGCGATCGCGTCGACCGTCACCGCGTCGAAGCCGTGCGCCGAGAAGAGACCCATCGCAGCGCGCGAGAGGTCCTGCTCGACCTTGAGCTTGTTCTTCTCGCGGAGACCGACCTCTGCGATTTCGGTCATCCGCCCGCCTTCGGCGTGAACATCTGTCCGACGAACGCGACGAGCATCTTCTCCTGCACCTTGCGCGGGAGCTCGTTCAAGAGCGCGTTGATCTCGGCCATCTTGCCGGGGACGCCGCCACCGGAGCCCACGATGCTTTCGAGGACGATCTTGAGGCCGGCACCGGAGGGATCACTCTCGATCTGCTGGGCGAGGAGGGCGGCCATCTCTTTTGGCGCCTCGGGCCCGCCACCCGCTGCGCGCACGGCTTCCACGGCCTTCGGCAGGTCGGCGACGAAGTCGGCGATCCACTTCGTGTTGCCGGGGTTGATTGTCATGTGGATGTTCTCTTTCGACGGGCCATGAGCGAGCTGCGGCTGCACGTGCCATCCGCGTGCCTTGAGCTCGTCGCAGAGAGCGAAGACCGAGACGCTCGACGACGTGAAGGCGACGAGGCTCATCTCCGGCTCGCTCATCACGTCGAGGCCGGGCACGGCGCGGATGCCGGCGACGAGCGCGTCCTTCGCAGCGAGCAGGCGCCGGGCGATGGACAGATATCCCGACTCACCGACGAACTGCAGGACGGCCCACGCGGCGGCGAGCGGTCCGCCCGACTTCGAGCTCTGCACCGTGTTGTTGATCATCGTGTACCCCGTCCACTCCGAGCACGCGAAGATCTGATGCGTGCGGAGGGACTCGTCGCGATAGAGGACGACGCTCGCTCCCTTCGGGCAGAGGCCATACTTGTGGAGGTCCATCGACATCGACGTGACGCCGGGCACGCTGAAGTCGAAGTCGGGCACGGGAGCGCCGAGGCGGCGGAAATACGGGAGGAGGAAGCCGCCCATGCAGCCGTCGACGTGGCAGAGAACGCCGCGCGCGCGGGCTAGAGCGGCGATCTCGGTAACCGGATCCACGACGCCGTGCGCGTACGAGCACGCCGACGCGACCACGAGCGCGGTGCGGTCACTGATCATCTCCGCCATGGCTTTGGCGTCGGCGCGGAAGGTCTTGTCGTCGACGGGCGCGAGCGCGACGTCCACGTCGAGGTAGTGCGCCGCCTTGTGAAAAGCGGCGTGCGCCGTGATGGGGACGATGATCTCGGGCCGGACGCCGGGCTTCTCTTTGCGAAAGCGATCGCGCGCGACCTTGACCGCGAGGATGATCGATTCGGTCCCACCGCTCGTGAAGTTGCCGACGACCGCGTCGTCGCCGCCGAGGTGCCGTCGCGCCATGTCGATGATGTCGTTCTCGAAGCGCAGGAGGCTCGGGAACGTCGTGGGGTCGAGTCCGTTCTCGGTGAGGTAGGCCATGTACGCCGCCTTGCCGACCTCTTCGATCTCGGGCCCGTCTTCGAACACGTAGGCGAAGAGCTTTCCTTCGCGCCAGGGCCAGTCGTATGCGCGCGCCGCCTCGAGCCTTTCGAGGACGTCGGACTTGGAGAGACCTTCGGAAGGAATGCGCATCACGTCACCTCGAGCTCCGGCGTACGCGCGGTGGCACTCGGTGTCAACTGGCACTTAGTGCCATTTTGTTCGCGCGTCGCGCGGCAGGCTGCTCCAATGTGGATCAGCCTGTTTCATCGGCATTTCTCGTTGAAACCGACCTGGGCGACCGCCCGTAGCGGTTCCGGCTCCCTCTGTCACGGCACGGCGGGCGAGGGGAGCCGAAGGCAGCCGGCTCCTCGTGTCCCCCCTCCGAAGCCCCCAGGGCCGGTCGCTTTCGTCTCCCCCCGCCCGCCGAGCGCGCTTCCGCCCGCGGCGGCGAGGCGCTGCTAGGGTGACGCCGCTCCCATGGTTGCGGTCATCATCGGCATCGCGGTCCTGCTCTTCCTCATCGTCGTCTTCGCGGGAGCGAAGACCAAGGCTCCCCCCAAGGAAGAGGAGTCCCGCGCTCCGGAGCCGGCGAAGCCCGCGCCGATGCGCGTCATGCACATGCACACCGTGGGCTTGGTCCGAATCACGGACGACCAAGGCGAGCGCGTCGAGAGTCTGCCCGACTCGCCGCTCGGGCACGGCGAGTACCCAGAGGGGTTGACCGTGTCCGATGCGGGCAACGTCTACGTCGTCGGCAAGCTCTACACCGGCCGCCCGGGGCCCGACGACGGCGTCGTCTGGGAGCGGAGCGTCGATGGCGACTGGAAGATCGCTTTCACCTTGGAGGGTCGGATCTTCCGCGGCGTGATCGCGTTTGCTGACGGTACTGTCTGCGTAGGAACGAAGGGCGGCTTCGTTCGTTTCGACGGAGAGCGCTGGGCGGTTCATCCGCTCCCGGTCGAGACCGCGTTCGAGGTCTTCCGCGACGACGACGGCGTGTTCGCCTACTCGTGGGACGCGAAGCATTGGTTCTCGATCGACGGCGCCGTGGCGACGCCGTGCGAGCCTCGCGCGCGGCCCGAGGCCGATCTGCGCGAGGCTCGTCGAGAAGGCACGACGTATCGAGTCTTCGATCGCTCCACCGAGATCGGCGAAAAGACCCTCTCCGACGAGGAATCCGAAGAGATCCGGTCCGAGCTCGCCGAGCTCGAGCGCGCCCTCAAGGACGGCAGGGCGCAGATCCCGAAGGGCTGAGCCCCTTCACAGCCGGGCCCGCCCATTTTCGGACTGCGACTCCGGCGAGCCTTCCATGGCGCGATGTCGTCTGGGTTCGATCGTGGGGTGGCACGGTGGTGCACCCCCGCCGAGCGCGAGCAAAGCGATTCCGGATCCGCGGACGGGACCCATCGAGGGAGCCTCGGAGCCGCGGGGTTCCGCGACTCGCCGGAGACCGACAGCGCGTAAACGCGGCGTACGAGGAACCGCGTAATTTCGTTTTGAGCCTCGAGCTTTCGTTGCGACCGAGAGAACGTCCGGATAGCGCTCGGCACAATGATGCGCTCCCGTCAGTCGAAAGCTCTCGCTCTCATCGGCGTCGTCGCAACGCTCGGCGCGGTCACCTTTGCCGTCACATCCCCCGTCGAATCGCTCGCCTCGCCTCCGGCGGGCCCGACCCCCATCGGACTGAGCCTCTGGTGGGAGGACGGCGAAGTCCGCTTCGAGGACGGGACGCCGAAGACCGTGACGCTCTACTCGAACGCTCCGCGGTTCGCGCACGAGATCGACATCACCGCGTCGATCGAGACGGCGACCGACGAGGGGATCGATCCGATCATGGCCTCTGGTGACATGGCAGGGCTCGACTGGACCGGCGTCGAGCTCGTCGAAGAGGACTGGCGACCGGAGTTTACCGGCGGGTTCACGCGCAGCCGCTTCTATCGCGGCGCAGCGTGGATGGACCGGTTCAGCATCTTCATGATCCTGCCCGTCAACGATGCCGGTCACCCGGTGGGCGTACCGATCCTCGAGATCGCGGGCGTGAACGACGCCTGGCTCCCGCCCGATGACGGCTTCGTGCGCCGTTTCGTTGCGCGCCAGGTGACGCCGGGCTGTCAGGCCATCGACGACTGCAGCAACGCCACGAAGTTCATCGCGCAGGGCCTCGTGCAGATTCGGGGCGAGATGCATGCATCACAGCGCGCCCGCAAGATCCCGCTGAGCGCTACCCAGCTGAAGCTCGTCTGGACCGAGGATCTCGGTAACCCGCGCTTCGTTCCGATCGAGCACGCGAGCTTCGAGGAGACGCCGTATCGCTATGGGTTCGTCCCGCAGGTCGAAGTGACGAGCCCGCCCGCGAGCGGCAGCTTCTACCTCCCGGGGGAGACGATCGACGTGAAGACGACGTTCCGCGACGGAGCGGGAAACCGCCTGCATCCAGAGGGCAGCCTGCCGACGTATGGAGACTTCCTCGACCACTCCATCGATAGCGGGCTCCGCCACTACGACGGGCTCCGGCAGCTGCTCACGCCGTACTATGCGCTCAAGCATCGCGAAGGGCTGATGCTCCTTTCGATGGGCGGTCCCACCGATGCGCTCCAGAACTCGTCCCACATGGTCGGGTTCTTCGACCTGTTCTTCACGCAGCAGACCACCACCGCGACCGTGGCAGAGGATGGATTCAGCGGCGTGTTTCAGCTCAACCCGCCGATCCAGAACCAGGCCCTTCCGGAGCTCTGGGACGCGCCCGTCTCCGACACGATCCCGTTGACCATCCCCGAAGACGCGCTGCCCGGTACGTACGTGATCGCCGTGAAGGCGCGACGCGCCTGGGGCGGCGAAGCGTTGAACCGTGGGGCCACGGTGGAGATTCAGGTAGGTCAGCCGCAACCGACGGCGTTCGAGCCGAGCACCGGCAACTGTCAAAGCTGTCATCAAGGTCCCAGCTCGCTCGGTAAAGTGCTCCACGGAATCGGCGACCGGCGCGCGTGCTACCCCTGCCACCAGCCGATGGCGTTCGAGCCCGACCACGCCCTCGACTACCGCATCCACCTCGTCCACAGCCGGTCCGAGCGCTACCCGGCGGACATCTCGGACTGCTCGACGTGCCACTTGGAGCCGCCCGACGGTCCGCCGCGCGGCTACCCCGGCTTCGGCCCGCTCTGACCATGCTTCCCATCTGATCTGCGAATCTCGTCTCGGCACTGATACAAGTCGGGACGATGCACGACGAAGCCGCCCCGCCCGCGCCACGCCATTGGCGCGAGGACTTCAGCCTGCGCGCCATCCTCACCGGCGCCGCGTTTGGGGCCGTCCTCAGCGCCTGCAACATCTACAGCGGGCTGAAGATCGGCTGGTCGAGCAACATGAGCATCACCGGCGCGCTGCTCGCGTTCGCCGTTTGGCGCCTGCACCCGAGAAAGTCCAGCCGCCTCACGATGCTGGAGACGAACCTTTCGCAGGCGGCGTGCAGCGCAGCCGCCGCGGTGTCGTCTGCGGGGTTGGTGGCCGGCATTCCGGCGCTGTCGATCCTGACTGGCCAGGTCCTCTCGTGGCCCGCGCTCGCTGCATGGGTCCTGAGCGTTTGCATCCTCGGGATCATCCTGGCCGTGCCGCTCCGGCGCGCGATGATCGAGCACGAGCCGCTCCCGTTTCCCTGGGGCATCGCGGCCGCCGAGACGATTCGTGGCATGTACACCCGCGGCGCCGAGGCGATGCGGCAGGTCTGGATGCTCCTCGCCGCCGGGATCACCGCGGGCGGATGGAAGGTGCTCGAGATCACGAAGGTGGTGAAGTCGGTAGCGCTGCCGGGGTCGATCGGTGGCTACCCGCTCAAGAACCTCACCTTCGCGCTCGACCCTTCCTGGCTCCTCGTGGCCGTCGGAGGCCTGATGGGGCCGCGCGCAGCCGCCTCGCTGTTCGCCGGCTCGATGACCTCGTACGCCCTGCTCGGACCAGAGATTCTCGCACGCGGTTGGGTGAACCCGGGCAAGGCCGACAAGTCTTGGTTCCCCCAGATGGTCGAGTGGTTGCTCTGGCCGGGCGTGACGCTCATGGTCGTTGCGTCGCTGACCGGCGTTGCGCTTTCTTGGGCCACGATCTCGCGGTCGTTTTCGGGCCTCTTCTCCAAGTCGACGGCCGAGACGCAGGATCCGACCGACATCCCCGGCAGTTGGCTCCGCGCGAGCGTGATCGGCGCGATCCTCTTTTCGCTGCTGCTTCAAGTCGTGCTGTTCGGGATCCCGATCTGGGCGGCGGCCATCGGCGTCGTGCTCTCGTTGGTCTTGGCGATCGTCGCCGCGCGCGTAAACGGTGAGACGGGCGTTACCCCGATCGGCGCCATGGGCAAGGTGACGCAGCTGACCATCGGCGTGACCGTCCCGGGCGACGTTACCGCCAACCTGATGTGCGCGAACGTCACGGGCGGAAGCGCGTCGCAGTGCGCCGACCTGATGAACGATCTGAAGACCGGCAAGCTCCTCGGCTCCACGCCGTGCAGCCAATGGCTCTCGCAGCTCGCGGGGGCGTTGGCGGGCGCCCTGGCGGGGTCGGCGATCTACCTCGCGTTGATCCCCAACCCCAAGGAGCAGCTCTTCACCACCGAGTGGGCCGCACCCGCGGTCACGACCTGGAAGGCTGTTGCCGAGATCTTCTCCAAGGGCCTGTCCGCGCTCCCTCCGGGTGTAGGCACCGCGACCGCCATGGCTGCGCTCGTCGGCATCATGCTCGCCGTTCTCGACAAGCGCGGGCCGAAGAGCATCCGCCCGTGGCTACCCTCCGCCGCTGCCTACGGTCTCGGCTTCGTCGTCCCGGCCAACCAAGGCCTCTCGATGTTCATCGGCGGCATGGCTGCTTACGCCATCGGTCGCGTCGCGAAGACCTGGGCGGACAAGTTCTTCGTCGTGCTCTGCTCCGGCATCGTCGCCGGCGAGAGCCTGGTCGGCGTCGGCGAGAGCATCTTCAGAATCCTCTACGGCTGAAGATTCCCCTCTGCCGACGCCGCTTTTCTAGGCCCGGTACGTCCGATCCCGGCTCAAACCCAGACGATCTTTTCCTTCTTCTCGTACCAGCTCTCGGCCTTCTTGCCGTACTTGTCGTCGACGACGGTGCGCTTGACCTTGAGCGTCGGCGTGAGGGTTCCGTTCTCGATCGTCCACGGATCCTTGGTGACGGCGATGAGCTCGAGTTGCTCGTGCTGATCGAGCTCGGCGTTCACGCGCTCCAGGTGGTCGAGGAGCGCCTTCTTGATCTCTTCTTTCCCCGTCTCGCTGTCGACGGTCTTGCGCGCGCTCTCGGAGAGGACGACCACCGCGTACGGCTGCGGAAGGCCCGAGCCCTGCACGCAAGCGAGCTCGAGCGTGTCGTTGGTGAGGAGCTTGTTTTCGATCGGGGCGGGCGCGACGTACTTGCCCTTCGACGACTTGAAGAGCTCTTTGACGCGACCTGTGAGCTTCAAGTAACCGTCCTCGTCGATGACGCCGCGGTCGCCTGTGTGGAGGAAGCCGTCCTCGTCGATCGCTTCCTTCGTCAGATCGGGCGCCTTGAAGTAGCCGAGCATCGTCGCCGGGCTCTTCACCAGCACCTCACCCTGCTCGCTGAGCTTGGTGGTGACGCCGGGGTTCGAGGTGCCGACGGTGCCGACCTTGGTGAGGCCCGGACGGTTGACGTGCGAGTAGCAGAAGTTCTCGCTCATGCCGTAGCCCTCGCACAGGTCGAGGCCGAGCGAGCGATACCAGGCGAGGAGCTCGGGCGGGATCGGCGCCGAGCCGGTGACCGCGAAGCGCACCTGATCCAGGCCCAGGCCGGTGAGCACCTTCTTGCCGACCATGCCGCGAACGAACGGGATCTTGAGGAGCAGGCTGAGCCGCTTCTCCGGCATCTTCTGCAGGACGCCCTGGTAGAACTTGAGCCAGAGGCGCGGGACGCTGGCGAACACCGTGGGGCGCGCCCGGCGGATGTCCGCGACGAAGGTGTCGAGGCTCTCGGCGAAGAACACCTGAAAGCCCTGCGTGAACGTCGCCGTCTCGACGACGGTGCGCTCGAACGCGTGCGCGAGCGGCAGGTACGAGAGCATCCGGTCTTCGGGCGTCGCCTTGACCAGATCCATGATCTGCATCGAAGCGACCATCGTCTCGAAGCTATGCATGACGCCCTTCGGGACGCCGGTCGTGCCAGAGGTGTAGAGGATCGTCGCGAGGTCGCTCGGCTCGCGCTTCGGCGAGCCGACGGCGTCCTCGGTCTCTTTGACGATGTTGTCCCAGTGCGGGTAGTCGCCCGAGCTGGAGAGCCTCGCGGGGGCGAGCGGCATGATGATCCGCGGCATCGAGTCGGGGATGCCCGATTCCATCTCGTCGAAGCCGTCGAGCTTGCCGACGAAGATGAGCTTCGCCTCGCTGTGGTCGAGGATCTGGCGGATCGTCTGGCCGGTGAGGATCGGATAGAGCGGGACGCTCACGTGACCGGCCATCCAGATGGCGATGTCGGCCAAGAACCACCACGCCGTGTTCTTCGAGAAGAGCGCGATCTGACTCTTCGGCGGCAGGTCGAGCGACTTGAGGTGCGTCGCCATGCGGCGCGCCTCGTCGAGCGCCTCTTTGAAGGTCATCTCCTTGACCTTGCCGCTACCGAGCGGCTGCGTGAGCCAGGTGCGGTCTCCGAGCGTCTTCTCGAACTCGTACAGACAATCGAGCTGCGTCTTCCCCTTCATGACTGTGCGGTTACCCGCAGATGGCGCAGCGCGCAAGGCGCGACCGACAAGCGGGCGATCAGTCGCGGGCCCAGGGCGTCCCGCCCTCTTGCCGGGGCCAAGGGGCGACCCTGCCCGTGGGGCGACCCCGCGGAGGGGCGGCGCGCCGTCCGAGCACGAATCCGAGCAAGAGGCCGCTCGCGAAGCCGCCGGCGTGCGCCCACCAGGCGACCCCGCCCGTCACCTCTCCGGCGCCTTGGAGCGAGAGGGCACCCTGGAAGAGCTGCATCAAGAACCAGATGCCGAGGAACACGAGCGCTGGGATCTCGACCAGCTGCAGGAAGAACACGATCGGCACCAACGTCACGACGCGCGCGTGCGGGTAGAACAGCAGGTAGCACCCGAGCACGCCGGCGATCGCACCCGATGCCCCGACCATCGGGACGCCGGATCCGGGGCCGGCCAGCACCTGCGCCATCGCCGCACAGACGCCCGTCGCGAGATAGAAAAGCGCGAACTTCGCGTGGCCCAGCCGGTCTTCGACGTTGTCCCCGAAGATCCAGAGGTAGAGGAGGTTGCCGCCGACGTGCGCCCAGCCGCCGTGGAGGAACATCGAAGTGAAGATGGTGAGCAGGCTCGACGGATCGGAGAGCGAGAGCCGAGCGGGCACGAGCCCCCACTCGAGGATGAAGCTCTCGAGCCGATGACCGAGCATCAGCTCGTAGAGGAAGATCGCCACATTGAGGGCGATCAGCACATAGGTCACGACGGGCCGGCGGCTCGAAGGGATGTTGTCGCGCAGCGGGAACATCGCGTGCTTCGTTCTAGCAGACAAAAAAGAACGGACACGGATCGAGAACCGCTTGCGCGACCCAAGTTGTCAGACTAATTCGTCTGACATGGTCCGGGCGCCCAACGAGGTCGATCGCGTCGAGCGAGCGCTCGTGAGCGCGATCGTCGGTGGCGCGTACCCCTCGGGCCTGCGGCTTCCGGCAGAGACAGAGCTCGCGGCGCAGCACGGCTGCGGTCGCAGCACGGTGCGCGAGGCGCTCGGTCGCCTCTCGACGCGCGGGCTCGTCGCTTCACGCCGCGGCTCGGGCGCGCACGTGCTCGATTGGCGCCGCGAAGGGACGCCTGCGCTCCTGCCGGCGTACCTCGCGTCGGGCGTCTCGCCGGACGACGCGCCGCGCCTCTTTGCAGAGCTCCTGCACCTTCGCTCGCTGCTCGCGCGCGAGGCGACGCGGCTCGCCGCTCGGTACGCGCCCCAGGCTTCGCTCTCCGCCGCGCGCGAGGCGCTCGCGAGTCTCACCGCGTCGGACGACCCGATCGCGATCGCGCTCGCCGAGCTCCGCTTCTTTCGTGCGCTGGTGACGGCGAGCGGCGTTTGGCCCGCCGTGTGGCTCGCCAACTCGTTCTGGGCGCCGATGCACGAGGTGAACACCCTCCTCGCGCCGGCCGCAGGCGGGCCGCCCCCGGGACACGCCGCCGCGCTCGAGAAGCTCCTCGACCTCGTCGAAGCGGGCAAGGAGAAGGCGGCGCTGACCCACTTGGAGAAGATCCTTTCGCGCGTCGACAAGCTCTTGAAGAGCCGCTTGTTCGTTGTGTCCGGCGGGCGCCCGCCGAAAGCAAAGAGGAAGGTGTGAGATGCAGAGGTCCGGGCTCTTTGCCTTTGGTCTGACGGCGAGCGGCGCGGCGCTCGCCAAGGGGCTCTTCTTGGGTTACCCGAAGAAGAGCTTCGAGAGCGGCTTCTTGCTCGCGAAGGAGCAGGCCATCGTGGCCGCCTTCGCCGACACGCTCTTCCCGCCCGGCGGCCCGATCCCGCTCTCCGGGACGCAGGCGGGCGTCGTCGCCTACTTCGACAAGTACGTCGCGCGCCTTCCGCCGCAGCAAGGCGTGCTCATCCGTCTGCTCTTGTGGTTCGTCGAGCACGGACCCTGGATCTTCGGCCCGCGCCCGGTCCGCTTCACCAGCCTGTCGGAGCGCGATCGCCTGCGCGTGATGGAAGCGATGCGAACCAGCCCGATCTACTTCCGGCGCATCGCGTTTCTCTCGATGCGCACGATGCTGACGATGGGCTACCTCGCCAACCCCGAGGTGGCTCGCGCGATGCGCATGAAGGCCGACCCGGATCCGTTCTCGAAGAAGGAGGCGATCGCATGACGAGGATGTCAGTTCTCCGCACCGAGCAGGCGCCGCTCGACTTCGGGAACAAGGGACCGCATCAAGGCGTGAAGGTGTTCCGCGACTACGATCGCGACCTGACCATCGACTGCGACGTCTGCGTCGTCGGCTCGGGTCCGGGCGGCGCGGTCGTCGCCAAAGAGCTGGCCGAGGCCGGGCGCGACGTCGTCCTTCTCGAAGAGGGGCCGCCCTTCGGCGCGCGCGACTTCGAGCTCGAGGCGGGCAGCTCGATGCAGAACGTCCTACGTGAGGGCGGGACGCGCGCCACGCGCGGCAACATGTTCATCCCGACGATGCAGGCGAACGCCCTCGGCGGCGGCTCGCTCATCAACTCCGCAATTTGCGCACGAGCGCCGGATTGGGTCTGGGACAAGTGGAACCACGAGACCGGCGTCGAGCTCGACGCGGCGACGATGGCGCCCCACTTCGAGCGCGTCGAAAAGTTTCTTTTCGTCGAGCCGACGCCGGCCGAGGTGCAGGGCCCGCGCAACATGAAGTTCAAGCAGGGTTGCGACGCGCTCGGGATTTCGAGCGAGCCGACCTGGCGCAACGTCAAGGGTTGCAAGGGGGCGGGCGAGTGCTTCACCGGGTGTCGCAACGGCGCGAAGAAGTCGACCGACGTGAGCTACGTGCCCGCCGCCATCCGCGCCGGCGCGCGCGTCTACACGAGCGTGCGCGCCGAGCACGTCGTGGTCGAGGGCCGACGCATCGTCGAGATCACCGGTCACGTCGTCGAGCCGCGCACGAACCGCGAGACGCACGGCGTCCGCGTTCGCCCGCGCGTCGTCGTGCTCGCGGCGGGCTGCATGCAGACGCCGGTCATCCTGCAAAAGAGCGGTGCGCTCGGTCGCTGCGAATGGGTCGGCAGGCGCCTGCTCCTTCACCCCGGCCTCGCGGTCATGGCCGTCTACGCGGACCCGATCGACCCTTGGGAGGGCGCGACGCAGGGCTATCACTCGCTCCACTACCTGCGCGAAGGGATGAAGCTCGAGGTCCTCTGGTCGCCGCCGGCGGTCCTCGCGGCGCGGCTCCCCGGGCTCGGCCGAGCCTACCAGGAGCACCTGAAGACCTACGACCGCATGGCGCCGTTCGACGTCATCGTGGCCGCGGACCGCTCGCACGGGACGGTCACCTCGAAGCGCAGCGGCTGGGATCCGGACCTGAAGTTCAATTTTCATGACGATGACGTCAGGCTCATCCAGCGCGGCCTCGCCATCCTCTCGGACATCTGCTGGGCCTCGGGAGCGGTGGCGATCCTGCCGGGCATTCACGGCATCCCCGAGGTGCTCGGCTCCAAGATGGAGAGCGAGGTCCTCCGGACGATGAAGCTCCGGGGCAGCGACACGATCACCGCGGCCAACCACGCGTTCGGGTCGACGCGCATGTCGAAGAAGCGAGAGGACGGCGTCGTTCGCGACGACGGTCGCGCCCACGATCTCGACAACCTCTACATCTCCGATACCGGGATCTTCGCGTCGAGCCCGGCCGTCAACCCGATGCTCACCGTCATGGCGCTCGCCGATCGCGTCGCGCAGAAGATCGCCGCCGAAGGGTAGGCACCATCCTCGAGTAAGATGTCCGGCCTGTGCCGGATCTCAAGCGGGGTGAAGCCAAGTTTCTCTACGACGCCGTGACCTCGTTCTCCGGTCGCTTCGACCGCGGCGTGGTCGAGGTGCTGGCCAAGGAGCTCCGCGGCATCGAACCGGCGAGCGTCCGTGAGCTTCGCGAGCAGATCCAGCTCGTTCTCCGGCAGCTCGAGTCGCGCCAAGCGACGGTCCGCGTTCACGACGCGATGCTGCCGCTCTTGAAGCGTGTCGTGCTTTCGGAGCGCCGGCACCTCGCCGAGGAGCTCGAGCATCCGATGGCCAAGGCCACCGATCCGAGCGTGCACGGAGCCCTCGGCCGCGAGCTCAGGCGCTTCGACGACGTGCTCGGCTCGGCGCCCTTGTCCGAGGTTTTGCCCCTGCGCGTCCCGCGCCTGACCGACTTTCTCTCGATTCGGTTCGCAGCCGAGTCGACGAAAGACGCGCCGCCCCTTCGGCCGCGAGCGTACGACGAGAAGTTTCACATCCTCGAGGCGCCGGCGCTCTTCTTGCCGGACCTCGCTCACTATCGTCACGAGTGCGCGCTCCGCGGCGCCGACCTCGCGGTCGCTTTCGTCGACATCGACGACTTCAAGGCGGTGAACGCGAAGCTCACCGAGACGGTGGTCGACAAGAAGGTCCTCGCGCCGTTCCTCGAGCTCCTCGAGGCCTGGGTCTTCTCTCACGGCCACGCCTACCGCTTCGGAGGCGACGAGTACGTCGTCCTGCTCCCGAACGCCGGCTCGGCCCTCGCGACGACGATGCTCGGCGATCTGAGAAAGCGGCTGTCGCGCGCGCGCTTCCGCAGCTCGGACGTCCGCCTGTCGGTTTCGACAGGCGTCGTGATCGTCGATCCGGATTGCTACCTTACCGATCGCGAGATCCTCGGCCGGGCGAACGCAGCCAAGGCCAAGGCGAAGGCGGTCGAGAAGGGCGCGGTGGTGGTTTGCGAGCCTCCGACGTGGGACGTCGAGGCGGCGCGGGTCGTGTGAGCTGCGCTCGACGTTCTATTCGCCCGGCGACGGAGCCGACGGCGCGGGCGAGTCGGTCGGGGCGGGTGCGGGCGCGACAGCCGAAGCCGGAGGCGTCGGAGCCGGCGGCGCGGCCTGCGAGGCGCCGCTGTCGAGCACCCAGCCGGCGTCCACGAGGACGTAAACGCGCTTTGCGCCGCAACCCGAGACGCCCATCTGCCGGGGGGCGAGCGGTGTGATCGTGAGGTCCGTGCGCTCGCACGAAAGCTCGAACGAGGCGCGCTCGACCAGCGAGACGAAGCTGCCGGTCGACATCAGAAAGCCGTAGACGTCCTTCTTGCCGCAGCCCTCTGCCTTGTACACGGCGTCGCCGATGTGCTCGGCCGAGATCTGCTCCTCGGTGCAGCCGAAGTCCTTGGCCGCCTGCATTTGCACCATCGGCGCGCCGCAGGCGAGCGGCAGCGAGACGAGCAGCCCAGAACCGAGGAATGCGCGGATGCGTCCCATGTGTCGTCAGGGGAATTAACACCAGCCGCGCGCGCACGTCGAGAGACCCTCGGATTTCTGCCTGCGGAGTCGTGCTCGGGTGACGCAGTGTCGCGCCTCGCACCATGCGCGAAAGCGGGCACATGGCGTGCAATCGAATCGCTTTCGAATCGCACGAACCACTCTTGTCGAGGTTGTCACATGGCACGGCGAATTCGAAGACTGTCTCTCGCACTCGGTTGCCTCTCGCTCATCAGCTGCGTCGGAAGCTCCGACGGGATGGAGGCGCTCACCGCGGAGGACATCCCCGAGGAAGAAGGCTCGGCGCAGGCTCCCGTCGCACCGCCGGCGTCGAAGCCGCTCCCCGCGCCTGCACCGGAGTCGCCGATCGCGAAGTTCGTCGGCACCTACAAATGGGTGGGCGGCGTGGCGGAACAAAGGACCTTGTGGGGCAAGATTGAAGGCATCGCCAACACCTTCAACTTCATCGCGAAGCCGATCGTTCGCGACAAGCTTGCGGCCGGAAATCAGATCCCGAAGGAGATCCGGATCGAGTCCGACGGCAGCACCATCGTCGTCTGGCAAGACAAGAACGAGCAGCGCGCGCCGGTCGATGGGACGACCACCAAGATCAAAGCGTCGAACGGCGAGATGATGGACATGAGCTACGAGATCGGCGACGAGCTCGTCCAGACGTTCAAAGGCAACGCGAAGGGCCGCGTGAACAGCTATCGCCTCGACGGCGACAAGCTCGTCTACCACGTGCGCATCCACGCATCGCAGCTGCCGAGGGAGCTCGAGTACGAGCTGACCTACGAGCGCCAATGACCTTTGCGGGCGGCGGGAGGCTACTCGCCGCCCATGCACAGGGCGGTGCAGTCGTCGCAGCCGCAGCAGGAGCCGGTCGCGCAGAAATCGCAGAACTCGAAGTCGCCGCATCCCCCGTTGGGGAGGTTCGGATTGCAGGGCTGCATGCAGACCCCGCCCGGGAAGTAGCAGGCGCTCTCCGGCGGACAAGGGTCGTCGTCGTCGCAGCGGCCTTCGGCCGCGGGCAGGCACGCTGCGACGCAATCGTTGGCTCCGGGAGACGATCCCATCGCGCAGGGCTCGCAGTAGGCGCCCGGACCGCACGAATCGCATGCGTTCGCCGCGCAGGCGGTGACGCACACCCCGGTCGGGAAGTGGCAGACCCCGGGGGCGCACTGGTCGTGCGAGCTGCAGAGACCCGTCATGCCGGTCGAGGCCGACGTGGCGCCGGTCGTGGCGGTGGCGGTCGCGCTCGCGTTGGTGGTCGTCGCTCCCGTCGTGCCGCTCGCTACCGTCCCCGAGGTCGTTCCGGAGCCGCCGGCGCCCGGGTCCTCGAGCACGACGTCGGAGCTGCATGCGAAGGAGAGCGCGGCGAAGAGGACGGAAAGCGCACGTGTCATAAGCCCCTCACAATGGCCTGTTTCCGATGGATTGATCTCGAAAAAAGACGTCAGCGGCGCCGGGCAGTACGGCCCCGCTTGACGACGCCCGCGCCACACGCCTTTGCGTGGCGCTCGAGCGCGTCGTCGAAGGCGTCTTCGTCGAAGGTAGCGCCGGGCTCGCGCCAGAGGCGGTCGACGACGAGGACGCTGGCTCCGCCCTTGGCCTCGATCCTCGCCTCGATGCGGCCGACGAGCCAGCCGCGGTGATAGAGCGGGCAGACGTACCAGCCGTAGCGCCTTACCGCTCTGGGCTTGTAGACCTCCCACACGTAATCGAAGCCGAAGAGGTCGCGCACCAGCGCTCGATCCCACAGGATCGGATCGAGCGGCCCGAGAATGCGCATCGCGCCGTCGGGCTTCTCGATCTTCCACTCGCGAAAGCCGGCCGGCGCGAGGTAGGGACGCTTGACGCCTTCGATCGTCACGGCCTCGATCGAGCCCTCGGCGAGGAGCCGCTCGACCGTCTTGTCGGTCCGAGCTTCCGAGAGCATCGACCACCAAGGGCCGCTCGCACGCGACAGGAGGCCAGCCGCACGCGCTCGGTCGGGCAGCGCCCAGCTCGCGAAGTCGACCGGGGCTTCGGCCCGGTGGTGCTCGGGGAGAGCACGCGCCGGAACGTCGTAGAGCTTGTCGCGACCTTCGCGGCCGGCGACGACGACCTCGCAGCGTGTCCAGAGCACCTCGAGCGCGAGCTTGGTGGCGCTCGACGTTCCTTTCCACCCTGCCCAGTCCATCGGAGCGACGGCCCCGCGGTGCTCGAGAGCTCGCGCGCTGATCGGGCCGCGAGCTTGCACCTCGGCGAGAACGTCCCGGACGAGCCCCTCGTCGAGCTTCTTCATCCGCTCGGAGTGCCGCCACCACGGCGTCTCGATGGCTCGATCGCGATAGGCGGGGAACGCGCTCGCCGGCAAGAGGCATCGCTCTTTGGCGAAGTGCTCGAAGGCATGGCCCGGGTAGAGCGCGCGATGGATGTCGGAGCGCGCCGCCCCTCGTACGCGAGCGATTGCGACGAGATCGGCGTTCTGCCCGATCGCGTCGAGCGGATCGAGCTGCACGCAGCGGAGGCGCTCGAGCATCGCGCGATGCCCTGCGGCACCACGCGCCGCCTCGAAGCGCGCCAAGCCTAGGTGCGAAACGAGGTACCGCCGCGCGTCGTCGCGCGATATCGAGCTCACCGCGGCATCATGCCAGATGCGGCGGTCACCCTCCGTCCGCGATCAGACGTGATCGACCAGCCCGTGCTCGCCCGACTCTCGCGCGCAGTGGGCGCAGCAGAAGTACTTGCTCGCCGCCTCGACGCCGTGGCCCACGATCCGGCACCCGCAGTGATCACAGCTCGGTGCGAGCTTGTGAATGGCGCACTCGAAGCAGTCGAAACTGAACGTCTCGCCGCCCTGCGTGACCGAAAATGACTTGTCGTAGGTGTTCCCGCAAACGGCGCAGTCATTCATGCGCCGTGGGGGTGCAAGCGGCGCGCCGCCGTCAGCTGGCCATGCGCTGCGCGGCCGCCCGTGTCACGGCGCGCATCCAATCGAGGTCGCCCCTGCGAAACGGGTGGCCGGTCTTGGCGATCTCGATGACGCTCACGAGCTTTCCGCCGAGATACACCGGGGCAAGGGCGAGCCCTCGAACCGCGACCCCGCCGAACCGTGCGGAGGGCGAACGTGGCTGGTTATCCCCGACCTCCAAGACGGCCACACCACGACGGGCGATGCGGATCGCCCGATCGTCGCCGGCCACGGGCTCGCCGAGCTGCTCCTGACCGCCGTCTCCGAAGACCACCCGCGTCTCGAGCTCCCCGAGGGCACGGCGCGGGCGGTGGGCGAAGCCGATCGTCGCTCGGGTCTCGAGCATCATGGCTTGGAGCGCGAGCGCGACGACCTCGCTCTCGTCGACGGCGTCATCCATCCAGAGCGAGGCGCGGAGCGCGGCGGCTTGCGGGCCGCCGCCCGGCTTCCAGTGCTCGGAAGGTACCCAGTCCTCGCCGCGTGCCGCGCGTGCGCGGCCGAGCGCGCGGATTTCGCGAATCGTGTCGAGCGTTCGCCACCCGGGCAGCTCCTCGTTCCAGACCCTGCAGCTCTCGGCGACGCAGCCGATCGCGACCGCGTGAACCAGCGCGCCCGTCGCGATCGGGCCGACGACGCGCTCGCCGTTGGTCACGTACCAGCTCGCTGCGCTCGGCACCCCTTCGCTCGTCATCGGCCTTCTCTCCTCCGATGGGCATTGTTCCGGGCCCCGTCCGGGAGGGCCAACAATCCCCGGCGCGCTCGACCTTCGGCTCTGCTTGACCGCCTTCGGCCGGCGCCGTAACCCGCCTCTCATCGTGCGCCTCGTCCGCGACATCGACTGGCAAAGCTGGAAGCCCACCGACGTGGCGACGCTCCTCTTCGTCGTCGAGCCCGAGCGCATCCTGCTCATCGAAAAGAAGCGCGGCCTCGGAGCGGGGAAGGTGAACGGTCCCGGCGGTCGGCTCGAGCCGGGCGAGACGCCCCTCGACGCAGCGATCCGCGAGGTGGGGGAGGAGCTCTGCGTCGTACCGGTCGGCGTCGAGAAGCGGGGAGAGCTCGCCTTCCAGTTCGTCGATGGATATGCGCTCTTCTGCCACGTCTTCTCGGCGACCGGCTGCGAGGGAACGCCCGAGGAGACGATCGAGGCGACGCCCCTTTGGACGCCGCTCGACGCGATCCCGTACGAGAGAATGTGGGCCGACGATGCGCTCTGGCTGCCTCACGTCCTCGCCAAGCGAAGCTTCTCCGGCAGGTTCGTCTTCGACGGCGACGCGATGCTCGATCACGCGCTCGACGTCGGCTGAGGGGATCCCGGCCGACAGGGGTGGTCGCTGGCGCTCGCCTGTGCTCGCGCGCTACGAATGAGGCAGCGCGCAGCTCGCCTCTCGGCCGCGAAAATGTGCGGATCTTCGGTTGGCGCGCCGATTGCGAACTGGTGCGGCGCATATGGCCACGCAGCCAGGTGAGCTTCTCGGAGGCAAGTATCGGCTTCAGCGTCGGATCGGCGAGGGCGCCATGGGCGAGGTCTGGATGGGCCTGCACGTGGCGCTCGACATGCCGGTGGCGATCAAGGTCCTGCGGTCTGGATGCGAGCTGCCGGTCGAAGACGGAATGTCGCGAGGCACGTGCTCGTCGCTCCACCTGCTCCGCGAGGCCCAGGCCACCGCCAAGCTGATCCATCCGGCCATCGTCCGGGTCCTCGACTTCGGGGCGAACGGTCGCGAGCCGTTCATCGTGTTCGAGCGTCTCGACGGCGAGGACCTGCGCTCACGCATCGAGCGTGATGGCCTGATGGAGGCGGAGCACGCAGTTGCGCTGCTCCTGCCGGTGGTCGACGCGCTCGGCACCGCGCACGTCCGCGGCATCGTCCATCGGGACGTGAAACCGGAGAACATCTTTCTGGCGCGCGAGGAGTCCGGACGCGTTCAGCCCAAGGTGCTCGACTTCGGGATCGCGAGCCTTCGCTGGCACCATCGAAAGACCGAATTTGCCGCGGGTACCCCCTGCTACATGGCGCCCGAGCAATGGGCAGGCTGCGACGACGCCGACCATCGCGTCGACGTGTACGCGATCGGTGTCACTCTGCTCGAAATCATCACCGGGGTCCGCGACTGGATCAGCGATCCGAAGACCGTCTCGAAGATCGACTCCGACCTCCTCGACCCCGCGCTCGCAGGCATCCTCGAGCGCGCGCTGGCCCGCGACCCTGCGCTGCGCTGGCGAACGATGCGCGCCTTCGGCGAAGCCCTCGCGGGTTGGGCGGTCGCTCGCGGCGTGAAAGAGGACGTCTCCGGCGTGTCGCTCGCGAAGCATTGGCTCTTCGCGGCAACTGCCGAAGACGGATCCGGGCCTTCACGAAGTGACGAGGAATCCTCCGCACAACGCGAGACTTGGATCGACGTCGACGTCGAGCTCGACGTGTCGCAAAGCGACGTGTCCGAGGCCGGCGCGCTGAGCACGACGGTCGCGGGGCAGCGTCTTTCGATGCCCCGCCGTCGCCGCGGCCGCACGGCAGTGCTGCTCTTCGCGGCGACCGCGGCCGTGACCGCGACGCTCGTCGGGTTGTCGCCGCCGCCTTTGGACGATTTCGCCAGGCGAGCGGTTCGCGTCGCGTCGTCGGTACCCGCGCAGCGCGCGGCGATGTCGGCGCTCGACGCAGAGCTCGACGCTGCACAGCCCGTGTTCGAAACGATGTTGTCGAAGGCGTCGGCGGCTTCGGCGCAAGCCTCCGACGAGGCTCCGTCGGTCGACGCGTTGCCGCCGGCGAGCATCGACGAGCCGCCGGCGCCCCGCCGCACCTGGCGACCATTCCGCCGCCCGGCGGTCGTGTCCGCCGATCCGCCGCGCGTCTGGGGCCCGACCGACGAATCCCTCGCCCCGAGGGAGGCGCAGGGCGACGTCTACGAGACGCCGCGCTTCGATCCAGAGGCGCCCTGATCGGGCGAAAATCACATCCCGGTCGACGTCGATGCGGCGGTCGTCGAGCTGAAGACGCCGTCGCATTTGGTGCTGCCGTCGGCGTGCGCGCAGTGGGGATCGGGCAAGGTCGACGCGACCGACAGATGCCAGAGGCGGCATTGGACCGAGTTGTCGTGATCTTTGATCTCGCCGACCGAAGGATCGTAGGCGGGGTTGTCGGCAAAGCCGCTGCACAGCGTGAGGCAGGTCTCGAGGTCGAGCGAAGCGACGTCCGACTTGCCGGCGCAGATGTTCGACATGAGATCGCAGTACGTTCCGCAGCGGTCGCCGCAGACTTGCTCGCTGTTGCCGTTGAAGCCGCCCGGCCCCGCAGCAGGACACTCGAGCGAGAACGCCTGCGAAGTCTGCGCTCGTTTCACCGCCGCGGTCCGGCAAGCGATCGTGTTGCCCGTGGGCTTCTCGGGATCGCCCGCTTCGAAGAGGGCGCAGGTCGCCAGACAGCTCTCTTCATCCTGGTACTGCGCGTGCTCTTGCGTGCACGTCGTCAGCATCGTGTCGCAGTATTGAACGCACGGATCGAAGCTGCGCTCGTCGAAGCCGAGCACGTCGTTGCAGCCGGCGGCGACGGCCAGCACGCCAAAGGGAACGAGCGCACAGACGGCAACGAGGGCGCGCTTCATCGGAACCGTCCCCAGACGCCGAGAGCTGCGCCGTCGGCGCGCGGCATGATCCCGACCTCTACGGCGGCGCTCGGCGTGCTCGGCTCGGTGGCGAAGTGGACGATGACCAGCGTCGCGCCGGTGGCGATCAGGACCAGGCTGCCGATGAGCGTCCCGGTCGCGACGTCGCCGAGCGATCGCGCGTCGTTGGCGGCGTCGACGCCGCGCTGATCGGTGCAGACGGTGCCTTCGCAGAAGTCGTCGCCCTCGGCGTATTTCGAGGAGGCGACGCCGACGAGGGCGCCTGTGACCGCAGCGCCGATCACGCCCAACCCGCCGACCACGAGCCCGCCGATGAGGAGCCCCTGGCTGCGCTCTTCTTTCGGAGGAACAACCGGAGGTGGCGCAGTCGTCGGTGCCGTCGTCGCCGTAGCCGTGGTCGTGGGCGCGGGCTTCGACGCGTTGGGGTCGACCTCGAGCTTCGGGATCGTGACCGTCTCTTTCCCGGGACCCTCCGGAACGTCGATCGCCTTCTCGTAGGTGAGATAGCCGGGCGCGGTCGCCACGATCGTCTGCTTTCCGGCGTCGACCGGGAGCGCGACGCCCCACGTCGCGTCCGCGAGAAGCTCGCCGTTTCGTTTCACCTCGAGGCCGGGGACGCGATCGATGACCGCGATGGTGAGCTTGTAGAGCTTTGGCTCGAGCGCCTCGGCCCGACTGCGCGCGATCTGCTCGCGCTTGTCGTCGGCCGCCGTCTTGGCCATCGCTGCGGCTTCACGAAACGTCGCCCAGGCGCTCGCGACGCGGTTCGTGCGCTCGTAGCAGTCCCCCAGATAGAGCAGCGTCCCGACGCCGGCGTCGAGCTTCTGGCTGGCCTCGAACGCGCGACACGCTTCGGCAAAGTTGCCCGCTTCGAGGAGCTTCTTGCCCTCGTCGAAGAGCGCTTCGGCTGCGGCCTTGTTGTTCGAGCTCGGCTGCGCTTCTGCAGGCGGTCCGAAGCCGGCGCTGGTGAGCATGACAGCGGTCGTGAGCACCGCGAGCGCTCCCCAGCGGGCCACGAGGGCTCTCCTCATTCCGCTCCCTCCGGCTTCGCCGTCAGTCGGTGCCTACCTCGGTCTCGGTGCTCGCGCGCTCGCACCTCGCCCTCCGGTTTCATTCCGCTACTTTCGATCGCCGAAGCCGCTCGTGTCCACAGGCTTTGCCGAGCCGGTCGTCGCGGTGCCCGGGGGCTTGGTCCACGTCCCGCCGGTGGCGGTGGGCCGACCCACGGGTCCCGTCGAGAGCGGGGGGGGCGAAGTCGCTGGCTCGACCGCCGAGGCGCTGGGCTGGGCGGTGCTCGCCGGCACCTCGGAGGGCGTCGGGCTCGCGCTCACCACCGGCTCGACGGCGATCGAGGGGACTGGTGCCGCGGTCGCGGTCCCAGTGGCGGCGGCGGTGTCCCTGGTGGCGCCGGTGGTATTGGCGCCGCTCGAAGGCTTTCCGCTGACGAGCCACGCCGCGAGCGCGCCGATCGAGAGCGCCGCCGCGGCAGCGATGGCCCCGCGCTTGAGCGAGCTCGGCGCTGCCGGCGCCGCCGCGGTCACCGGTGCGAGCGGCTCGCCGCGGTCGGTCGTCGTAGCTCCTGGGGTTGCGTCGAGCCTGGCTTTCTTCGCGTCCGGCGAGCCCCCCGCCGCGGTCTGGGCGCTCGTCGGTGCGTTCGAGGCCGGCGGCGCCGTGGGTGCCGGCGTCGCTCCCGGGTCCGTGGAAGGGCTCGCGACCGTCATCGACACGGACCCGAAGCTCACGGCGGGATCGCTCTTGCCGGACGTGTCGACTTTGCCCTCGGCCGTGCTGGGGAGGACCTCTGTCCCCGCCGGCCCCGCAGGCGTCGAGACGATGAAACGCCGGCTCCCCGGCGGTGGCTCGGGAAAGTCCGCCAGCGCATCCACGCTGATCGTCCTTTTGCCGTCGAGCTTCGCCATGATGGCGTCGTGCATCGCGCCGGCGTCCTGGAAGCGCTCGGTCGGAGCGATCTGGAGCGCGCGCTGGACGATTTCGGCCACTTCGATCGGGACCTCGGGCGTGTAGTCGCGGACCGACGGTGAGGCCGTCGAGCAGATCGCGAGGATGAGCTCACCCAGCGCGTCGATGCTCTCGTACGGCGTGCGCCCGGTCAGCATGTTGAAGAGGACGACCCCGAGGGACCAGACGTCGGCCCGTTGATCGAGCGTCTTCATTCCGCGCGCCTGCTCTGGCGACATGTACAGCGGCGACCCGATGAGGCTTCCCGTCCGGGTCAGCGCCGCATTCTCGAGCGAGGCGAGCTCGTCCGGCCGAAGCTTGGCGATGCCGAAGTCGAGGATCTTGACGGTGATCTCTCCGTCCCGGCGGGCGAGAAAGATGTTCGCCGGCTTGACGTCGCGATGGATGATCTTGGCGTCGTGCGCCTTCTTGAGCCCCAGGCAAGCCTGGGCTGCGATGCGAAGCGCGAGATCCGTCGGCAGCTTCGTCGCGCGCATGATGAGCGTCGAGAGGTCCTCGCCCACGAGGTACTCGAGCACCAGGTACGGCGAGCCGGATGCGGAGTCGACGCCGGTGTCGATGACCGAGGCGATGTACGGGCTGTCGAGCGAGCCCGCCAGCCGAGCTTCGCGTTGGAGCCGACCCAGCATCGACGGATCGCGCTCGAGGAGGGTCTTGTGGAGGAGCTTCACCGCGACGCGGCGGCCGACGCCGACGTGCTCGGCCTCGAACACGGCGCCCATGCCGCCAACCCCCAGCTGGCGGACGAGCTTGTACCGATTGTCGATGACCGTGCTCACGCGGGCGCTACAAACTAACACGCCTTTTCGCGGCGGGCCGCAAACCCGAGCGGCCTACTCTTTCGAATGGCCGAGGAGCCAGCCGTAAATATCGTGTCCGGCGCTCCCGTCGTAGGTCCGGTCCCACGAATTGTGGTCCGCGTCGGGATAGATCGTGATCTTCGCTTCGACCGGCGCCGGGCTGTCGCACTCGTTGAGGTTCTCGATCGGCTGCGTGGACCCGCCCGGGCCGACGACGTCGTCCAGCGCGCCGTGGAACGCCCAGATCGCCACCCGGCCGAGATCGCAACCGGCGTTGTTGAAGGCGCCGTTGCCGTCGCCGGCGATCAGCACCGCCGCGGCGGCGACCTCATCCGTATGGGTGCCGAGATAGTTCCAGGACCCGATCGCACCGCATGACAATCCTGTCAGGTAAACACGCGTCGGGTCGACGTCGTAGTACTGCATGGCGAAGTCGAGGAACGTGGTGATCTCCTCGACCGAGTGGCAGCTCGTGTTGGGCGGCGCGTTGTGCTGCGTCATCAGCACGATGAACGGCCGATCCGAAGGCCACTCGTCGTTCTCGATGAGGGGCGGAAGCCCGGTATTGAAGAGGCGGTCGAGCTGTTCTTCGCTCCCGTCGCCGCTCTCGCCGATGCCGTGATGAAACAGGAGGAGAGGCCGCAGTCCGCCGTCGCCGTACCCCGGAGGCAGGTACTCCGCGTAGCCCATGTTGGCCCCGTCCACCGTGCCGAGCGGCCGGAGCGTGAGCCGGTCCGACGACGGTCCGTCCGGCAAGCCCGTTCCCGTGGTGGCGGTGGTCATCGAGCCCGTCGTAGACGGACCGGTCTGTGAGGTCGACGGCCCGCTGGTCGGGCCGGCACCTGTCGCGGTACCGGCCGTGGTCGTCCCACCGCCTTGTCCTCCGGTTGCTTCGGAGCCGTCGTCACCACAGCCGATGAGAAGGAGCGCGAGGACACCGGCGATGAGAAGGGACGAGCGCATGCTCCGATCCTCGCACCACGCCTCGCCGGTGAGAACCCAAAATCGTACGAATGTGCGATTGTGGCATCACGGTTTCTTTTTGCTCATCTCCGCCTCGAGCGTCGCGATGTCTTTGATGCCTTCAGGGAAGACGACGCTCGAGCCGGTGAAGTCGTCACCGATCGGTTGGTACGGTCCACCCAGGCACTGCGCGAGGAAGATCTCAGCGACGGCGTTGAAGCTCTTGCGGTTCTCGGGCCGCGCGAAGCCGTGACCCTCGTCCGGGTAGAGCGCATAGGTGACCGGGATCCCCTTCTGCTTCATCGCCTTGACGATCTGATCGCTCTCGAGCTGCGTGACGCGCGGATCGTTTTTGCCCTGTCCGATGAGGAGCGGCCGCTCGATCTTGTCGACGAACGAAAGAGGCGAGCGAGATAGCAGCCACTTCTTTCCTTCCTCGGTCTTCGGATCGGCGAGCTTCTGCGTGAGCATCGGCATGAACGGAGCCCAGTAGGGCGGGGCGTTGTTGAGCAGCGTGATGAGGTTCGAAGGACCGACGATGTCGACCGCGCACGTGAAGAGCTTGGGCGTGAACGTCAGCCCCACGAGCGCCGAGTAGCCTCCGTAGCTCCCGCCGAAGATCGCGACGCGCTGTTGATCCGCGACGCCGTTCTTCACCGCCCAGCCGACGGCGTCGACGAGGTCGTCGTGCATCTTTCCGGCCCACTCCTTGTCGGCCGCGTTGATGAACTTCTTCCCGAAGCCGGTCGAGCCCCGGTAGTTCACGCTGAGGACGGCATAGCCGCGGCTCGCGAGCCACTGGTGCGTCGAGTTGTAGCCCCAGGAGTCCCGCGCCCACGGACCGCCGTGCACGACGAGGACGAGGGGCGAAGCCTTCTCGGGCTTCCCGTCCTTGTTCGCGTCGGCCGCCGCAGGCAGCGTGACGTACGCGGGCAGCGACAGCCCGTCGCGCGCGGTGATCTCGAGCGGGTGCATCGGGCGGAGCGGCACCTTGTCGAGCTCTTGGTTGGCGGAGAAGAGGAACGTCGCCGCCTTCTTCTTCCGATCCCAGAGCTGGTAGTGGGCGGGCCCGTCGTCGCGCAAGAACGCGACGACCCACATCTGGTTGTCGAGCGTGCGGCTGATCACCGCCACGTCGCCCTTCTCGACCTTCGCCAGCGCCTCGAAGTCGGCCTGGACGCCTTTGTCGAGAAAGGTCCACTCGCGCTTCAGCCGCTGCTGGGCGTACGCGAGGAGGGTGCGCTCTTTGGGATCGGTGAGCACCTCACTCACGTCGGCGCTCTTCCCTTCGCCGAGGACCTTCACGTCCTTGGGGTCGGGCTTGGCCGGCGACAGCTTCACGATCGCGCTCTTGTCGCGCCCGCGGCTGTCGAGAGCGAAGAGCTCGTTGCCGGACTTGTCGGCAAACAGCACGTCGGTCGTGAGGATGTCCTCGGCGCCGATCTTCGCGATCGACTTGTACCCCTTGGCCCCATCCGGCACGAACCACTCCGCCGTCGCGTCGGGGTTGAGCTTCGTCGCGAGCTTCACTTTGTAGTCGAGGTCGGTGACGTACTGGAAGCCCTGCTCGTTCTTGGCGACGAGCTTGCGCTCGCCTGTCGCGACGTCGACCTCGTAGAGGTCATGGTGCTGCTTGTCGCGGTCGTTCATCCCGATGAGCAGCTTCTGCGGCTGCTTGTACGAGACGCCGACGATCTCGCCGCGCGCGCCCGGGAAGGGCGTGAGGTCCTTCGCCTCGCCGTCCTTGGTCACGTCGACCGCGAAGACGTGGAAGTTCTCGTTGCCGCCGTCGTCCTGGAGGTAGACGAGGTGCTTGCCCGTGTACGTCCAGTTGTACATGCGGAGCCCGCGCTTCTTCTCCTTGGTGACGACCTTGGCCTTGGCCAGATCGCCGATCGGCGCAACCCAGACGTTCATCACGCCCTCGTGCGGCGCGAGCCAGGCGAGCCACTTGCCGTCGGGGCTGATCTGCGGCGAGACCCGCTCCGGGTTACCGAAGAAGACGTTGCGCGCCGGGAGCGAGGTGTCTGCCTTCGGCGGGGTGGGCGCCGTCGCGGCACCCGAAGACGCTGCGGTCGACGTCGGCACGGCATCGACGACGTCGCCGGTACGATCTTGTCCGCCCGAGCAGGCGGCGAGAAACAGCGCGAAGGCCAGAGAACATCCCCTGATAGACATGGTCGTCCGATAAGGGGCTCCCGGCCGCGCGGCAAGTCGGAGCGTTCGATTCCGGCGCCCGATCACCTCGCTGCTTCCGCCGTCATATCTCCCGCTTTTCAGACTTCGACCTCGTTGGTCCCCAAAGTACATTGTGGCCCGAGGTTTCGTAGACCGTGGACCAGGGGTCGAGATTGCCGCTCCGCGAGGTCGAGCGTCTCGTCGCGAACGCGACGGGCGAGGAGCGAGCTGCGCTCCTCGCGGCGCTCTCGTCGCGGCTCTCGACGGCGAACCCTACGCGCGCTCACGACCTCGCGACCGAGGCGCTCGAGATCGCGCGTCGCCACGGCGCCGAGTCCACCGAGGGCGAGGCGCTGGCGGCGCTCGCGCTCCACGCGTTCGTCGTCGGTAGCTACGACCGCTGCCAGGAGCTCGCGTCGCAAGCGCGCGATATCTTCGTCCGCCTCGCGGACGACTCGGGCGTCGCGCAGTGCCGGATGATCGTGGGTCACATGGCGCTCGAGCGCGGCGAGTGGGACGCCGCGCTGGGATGTTATCTGCCCGCGCTCGCCGCGTTCGATCGCGCCGGCAACCGCATTCGAAGCGGCTACGCGATCAACAACGTCGGGCTGGTCCACTGGCGGATGGGCAACCTCGACGCGGCGCTCGAGTACTTCGAACGCGCTCAGATCGTCTTCGACGAGCTCGGCGACGAGCGCGCACGCGGCAACGCGCTCAACAACCTCGGGCTCGTCGAAGCGGATCGGGCGCGGCACCGTGAAGCCATCGCCTTTTTCGAACGGGCGAAGGCTCTCCTCGAGCGCGCCGACGATCGCAACTTCCTCGCGAACGTCGTCGCCAACATGGCGGACTCGTACGAGGCGCTCGAGGAGCGCGGCGTGGCCCGCAAGCTGAACGAAGACGCACTCGACCTTCGGCAAGCGATCTCGCACCGGCGCGGCATCTGCGGTTCCTGCGTCGCCCTCGCCCGGCTCGCGCTCGCCGAGGGCGACTTCACGCGAGCTCGGTCGTTCGCGAGACAGGCGCTCGAGCACGCCGAAGCGCTCGGATTGGAGAAGCACCGGGGTGACGCGTGGAAGCTCATTGCCGACGCCGCCGAAGCGACGGGTGATTCGGTCGCGGCGCTCGAGGCGCTGCGCGCTCATTTGAAGGCGAGGGAGGCCGTCTACTCCGAAGAGCGGGCGAGGCGCGTCGCCGAGATGCAGGCGCGTTTCGACACCACCCAGGCTCGGGCCGACGTCGCTCGCTGGCGCTCCGCAGCGGAAGAGCAGGTGCGCGCCAGGCAGCGGGCGGAGGACGCGTCACGGGAGCAGTCGAACGCGATCGCGATGATCAGCCACGAGATCAAGAACCCGCTCGGCGCGCTCATCCTCGCCGGCGACGCGCTCATCGACAGCCGCATCGGGACGCTCACCGAACGCCAGCGCTGGTACGTCGACATCCTTCGCTCGTCGTCGGCGATGCTCGAGTCGTTGGTGGGAGACGTCCTCGACTACGCCCGGCTCGAGGCGGGACGCCTTCACTTTCACAGAAGACCGTTCTCGCTGCTCTCCTCGCTCTCCGACGTCATCACGGTCTCCTCGGCCGCGGCGCGCGACAAAGGTGTCGAGCTGAACCTCGACGCGGGGGCCGACATGTCCGCGCGTGTCGTCGGCGATCCGGTGCGCTTCCGTCAGGTGCTTCTCAACCTCGTCGGCAACGCCGTGAAGTTCACCGACCGAGGGAGCGTGACCCTACGCGCCGCGCGCACCGCCGCCGCTTCCGGAGCGCTCGCGATCCGGATCGGCGTCGAAGACACCGGGATCGGGATGTCGCCGGAAGAGCTCGAGCGGATCTTTCATCCCTTCGTTCAAGCGAACGGCTCGATCACCGAGCGGTTCGGCGGCACGGGGCTGGGGCTCGCGATCGCCAAGCGGCTCGTCGAAGCGATGGGAGGGACCATCGGCGTCGAGAGCCAGCCAGGCGAGGGCACGCGATTTACGGCAGATTTTGTGTTCTTGCTGCCTTCGTCTGCCGACGCCTGACTTTTTTCGCGACACCGGCCCTGCCCGAGCGTCTTGCCTCGTGGGTATGCTCGACGGCCAAATGAAGAACCTCGCTGCGTGGGTGGCGGAGCTGCGAAACGACGCGAGCTTGCAGGACCTCGGCCTCGCGTGGCTGGACGCCGAGGGCCAACAGCGGACGCGCGATCTCTGGCGTTCGACCTGGAACCAGATCCCGTACGACGACGCGTTCCACGAGCGCGGAGCGAAGCGGATCGAGCGCGCGGTTCCGCTGGCCGAGGGCCAGGTGCGGCGGCGCCGCCTGCAGAAGACGGAGTCGAAGATGGTCGTCGTCTTCGATCCCGACGAACCGCACGTCCTGTGGCTCTCGCTCTCGCACGCGATGCCTCCGGCTGCATGGGCCGTCGGTGGCAGCTCCGCCGCCGAGCTGCGGCGCTCGATCGGATACTACACGCCGGAGGCGGACCCGACCGCGCTCGAGCTTCCGCGCGCGGAGCGCTTGGTGAAGCCGATCGACCTCGAGAGCTTCGACCCGATCAAGAACAGCATCGAGGCGCTCGAGCTGTGGATCGACGACGCGACCTGGGGAAGCGCATTCTTCGACGATCCGTGGACGGACGTGGATCGGGATGCGGGGATGATGGTGCTCAGCATCTACCTTCGTAAGACCGGCGCCCAGTCGCCGGGCTGCAGGCCCTCGCTCGGCTATCGCACCCTCTGGTCGCGCAGCCTGATGACGATCGAGCAGCACCCGTTCGGCCACTACGTGTTCGACCTCAAGTACCGCCCCGCGAACGACAAGCTTGCGATCGAGATGCTTGCGGGCAGCGAAGAGGGCGCGAGGCTCCCACCGGATCTTTCCGTCGATCTGGCGGCGTCATTGATGCGCGGCTCGAGCCTCACGCGCGAGTCGCTTCGCATCAACCAGGCTCGCGATTGGGGGCCGGGAGAAATCGCCGCGCTCTGCGCCGTCGATCCGGGCGAGGCGACCACGATCGCGAACGTGCGCCAGGCGATCGACGCGTGGTCGGACGACCCCAAGCTCGACGACCTGGTCCAGGTGCTTCGGGCCTACGAGCACACCGCCCTCCTCTTCGAGGTCGCGGCATCCGCGAAGAACGCGGCGACGCGCGCGATGCTCAGCGAGCTTCTCGCGCCGGAGGCGGCGTCGTGAAGCTCCTCTTTCCCACCGAGCCGCGCGAGCGTTCCGCCGTCGGTGCGTGGCTCCTCGAGCGCGGCTTTGCGCTCGCCTCGGACCAGGCGGTGACCTGGGGAACGCGTGCGACCGGGTGGCGCCGCGACGACGACTACGTCGAGTACATGACGCGCGGGCGGGCCGCGACGGTGACCCTGCGCGTCGTGGGACCGAACGAGGGCGCGATCGCCGCCGAGATCTCGGGGCTCATGCCAACCCGCTCGACGGCCGAGGTGCTTCGGGGACCAAACGGCGAAGGCGACCGCGCCGTCATCGCGCACGCGTTCGCGCTCGGAACGGTCGCATTCCTCGTCGATGAAGCTGCGGCCGAAGCGAAGCGAGCTCTCTTCGGGCTGCTCTTGGACGATCGCGAATTCGTGCGCTGGGCGGCGCTCGAGGCGGTCGCACCGAGCGTCGATGAAGAGGTCGTCGACGCGGTCGCAGCGGCGGCCGAGCGGCACGCCGAGCTCGTTCCGGCGCACGCGCGCATCAAGTCGTTCTGGGTCGCTCGAGAGGACGGCACGCTCGGCGATCACGACACCGATGACCGGTATGAGCTCTTGTCCCGCGCGCGAGAAGGCGCGCAGGCCGGCAAGTGGCGGCGTGTCGCCAAAGCGATGGACGCGCTCCTCGCCGAGAGCCCGTGGGACGCCGAAGGCCTCTACCTTCGAGCCCTCGCGCACGAAGGCGAAGGCGAGCTGCTCCAGGCGCTGTTCCTCCTCGGCGCGGCCGAGCCCGAGCTCGTCGGCTCGGAGCGCCTGCAGCGCGTCGCTGCCCGCGGTGAAGAGGGCGACGACGACGACGATGTCGAGTCGGACGAAGAAGAGGTGGAAGACGCCGACATCAGCAACGATACGATCGCGGTTGCGCGCGAGAAGCTGGCTGCCCTCCGAGAGCGGACCGGCGACGAGAGCGCCGAGGCTCGCGCGCAGGTCATCGCTTGGGCCACGCGCTATCTTCACGAGTGGGAGTCTCGGATGCAGGTGGGCGCAGTCCACGGCGGCGCCAAGGCGCTCCACGGCAAGCTGCCGGAGCTGGATCCGCTCTTCGCGTTCATCGTCGGGCGCTACGACGGTGACGAGGCGATGCTCCGGACCGCGCTCGAGGGCGCGCCGGACGCTCCGAGCGTTCTGCTCGCGATTGCCCACGCGGTCCTGGAGCGGGACGAAGCCGAAGGGCTCGGGAAGATGCACGAGCTTCGCGAGAGGTTGCGAGAGCCTGCGGAGCTCTCGCCTGCGGCCCGAGCGATCGAGGACTTCGTCGCCGCGCGCGGCGACAAGTATAGGGCGACCGAAGCTTCGATCGTCGAGATCCTCGCCAAGCGCGCGTACGACGCGAAGTCGTACGACGAGGCCGCCGTCCTCGCCGACGAGCTCTGCGTGCTGGACCCGAACACGGGGCTCGGCTGGCAGCTCCGTGCGAACGCGCGCATCTTCGCCCTCAAGCACGAGGAGTCGATCGCGGCGTACGACGATGCGATCGCCGCGCTCGACCGCATCTATGCGAAGGGCAAAGAAGAGGGCTCGATCTTCTTCGGCGACGACGCGCGTCCGGGGATGTTCTTCAACCGGGGCTGCGCACAAGCCAAGGTCGGTCGCAAAAAGGATGCGCTCGAGAGCCTTCGCGTCGCGATTCGCGAGAGCGAGAAGTACGCGGCGATGGCGGTCGAGGACGACTACCTGGAGTCGCTCTTCGAGGATCCGGAGTTCAAAGCGATCGTCGCGCGCGACCCGCGCGCGCTCCGTTCGGCCGAGGAGCGAGACCCTGCATGGATCAAGTCGCTCATTGCTCGCTCGCGCGACGAGCAGCAAGCGGGCGACGTGCAAAAGGGCCTCGCGACCGCGACCCGCGCCGCCGAGCTCGCAGGCTTCCTCGACGAGCGAGCCGTTCTCGCCGAGGCGCTCGCCGTGCTCGGTCGCATGCAAGCCTTCATGGGCTCCGTCGACACCGGGCTCGAGACCACCGCGCGTGCCGTCGAGCTCGCCCGCGCGGATGACGTCCCTCCGGACGTGCGCGCGCTGGTCAGCGCCCAACGCGGCATCTGCCTCCAAGCCTCGGGCGATCTCGAGGCGGCGGAGGCCGCGTACCTCGAGGCGTTCGAGGCTCGCAGAGCGGCGTTCGGCGAGGATCACCCGGTGCTCGTCAAGTCGATGGTGTCGGTGGCGGGGGTCGCGCTCGAGCGCGATCGCCCTGCTGCAGAGGTCGAAGGCCTCCTCGGTCGCGGCATCGACATCGCGACCCGCTTCCTCGAGAAGTCTCCGCCGAAAGACCACGTGTGGGCGGAGGCGATCGACGATCTCGTCTCGCTCCTGGTTCGGCGCACGTTGCTCCGGCAGCGAGCCGGCGACATCGCCGGCGCGCTCCCGCCGCTCGCCCTCGCGATGGATCGGCTCGACGAGCAGCGCGCGAGCGGCTTCTTGCCGATGGCGGCCGTGCTCGAGCAAGTGCGCTCGTTCGCCGACGCCCTGGCGGGTGGCGCAGAGTCCACCGAGCTCGCGGCCGCGGCAGCTCAGGTCCGGCGCCGCGCCGAGGATCAGCTCATACCCGGCCCGCCCGAGGAGCGCGCCGCGCGGCTGGTCTTCCGCAACGTGAAGGCCTTGGTGGCGCAGCTCCGCGCCGGAGGCGTCGAGGACGAGCGCATCGCTTCGACCTTGCAAGAGGTCGTCCGCGGCGGCGCAGGCCTCCCCGAAGAGGTGCGAGACATCCCGGCGCTCGCCGACTTGCGGCGGGTCCTGGCGTCGGCCGCAGCGAACGAGTCGACGGTCCTCGTCACCGCGGCGATGGCGCTCCAGATGGCGGCGATGCCGGGAGAGCTCGACGGCGCTCTCGCACAGCTCGAGGAGCTGGTTGCGCCTTGTGCGTCGATCGGCTGAAGCGCCGACTAGAGCGTTCTCAGGTAGGCGGCGAGCGACGCGCGCCGGCGCCGCCGACCGGCCCGAAAGCAGAATGGGAGGCGTGCGCGGGCCCGCACCCCAAGAGCGCGCCCAAGCACGCGAGCGACACAAGAGCGCGCGCGCGATCCATGGTGCGAGCGCTAGGACCCGCGCGCCTTGTCGTCCTTGGGTGCTCGGAAGAGAGCGCGGTGGCGCCGAGGTAGCCGGAGGGCTAATGCTCCTCGTTCGGGAGGAGCGTCCAAGGATGAAGAGGTTCGATGCGATCGTGATCGGTGCCGGACAGTCGGGCCCTCCGCTGGCGGCGCGCCTGGCAGGCGCCGGGAAGAAGGTCGCCCTCGTCGAACGCCGCCACCTCGGCGGCACCTGCGTCAACAACGGATGCATCCCCACCAAGACGCTCATCGCGAGCGCGCGCGCTGCGTGGGTCGCCAAGGAGGCGGAGCGCTACGGCGTCGTCATCGAGGGCGCCGTCGGCGTCGACATGAAGAAGGTCAAGGCGCGCAAAGACGAGGTCGTCCAAGAGTCGCTCGACGGCCTCGACGAATGGCTGCGAAACACCAAGGGCCTCTCGTTGATCTCCGGGCACGCTCGCTTCGAGAGCCCGAACGCCATTCGCGTGGGTGACGAGGTCCTCGAGGCCGACAAGTTCTTCCTCGACGTCGGCGGGCGCGCCGTCGTGCCGGACGTCTTCAAAGACGTCCCGCATCTGACCAACGCTTCCATGATGGACGTGGACTTCTTGCCCGAGCACCTCGTCGTCGTAGGCGGCAGCTACGTCGGGCTCGAGTTCGCGCAGATGTACCGCCGGTTCGGCAGCCGCGTCACCATCCTCGAGCACGGCGGCCGCCTCGTCTCGCGCGAGGACGAGGACGTCTCCGCAGGGGTTCGTAGCATCGTCGAAGCCGAAGGGATCGAGGTGCACGTCTCGACGAAGGTCCTCGAAGCCAGCCACGCGGGCGGCCGCATCACCCTCAAGACCAGCGGGCCGACCATCGAAGGGTCGCACGTCCTTCTCGCCGTCGGTCGTACGCCCAACACCCACGACCTCGGCCTCGACCGTGCCGGCGTCAAGACCGACGCCCGCGGCTACATCCAGGTCGATGACGGCCTCGTTACGAGCGCGCCGCACATCTGGGCGC